>NZ_BAAFPR010000025.1:0-41018 GCF_042847315.1 Lacticaseibacillus jixiensis | reverse complement strand
CAGAATCGTCGTTGGTCTGGTAACTTGAGGCACTGATTGGCAAGTTGCCTAAAGTTGATACGATGAAGAAACTCTTGGAACAAAACGAGCCCGGCGTCATTTGAAAGTTGACCGCCGTCGGCGGTCACAGTCACATTGGTATTGCATTGCAGGGATAAGCTGGTTAAAGTTGAGATGGTGTGAAGCCTCGCTTTCGTGATGGTTTTTGTCGACTTAACCTTAGCATATAGGCGCACCCAATGGGTGAAACACCAAAGCAGCGCAGTCCCGTGTGAATCATGGGATTGCGCTGCTTTTTTGAAATTCTATGAATAATCCAGGATAAAATTGTTAAGACTATATAATAAAAGAAGTTCAATTCATCTTGTACTACTTGTACCACAGTTCCTAGCCCTTGCTGTATCAGCATTCTTCTAGTACAAGATGATGTTGTACCGGTACAAGATAGTATCTTGTACTTAGGCTATTTTGGTCACTATAAGCAACAATCAACGCTGATTTTATTCGTGATTTTACGAAAAAAGTAGCCTTTTTTCGTGATTTCACGACTTATTGCTTTGGCTTTCGGTTTTAACAAACACTTGGCGTTTCTTGTTGTCAATTTTCTGCTGTTTCGTTCTTAGCCCCTTTAGCCGACACACCTCACGACTAAAAACAATATTCGACAGTGATCTAACATTGTTATCTGCACACCAAACGGTATAAGCCAAATAACAGTCCTTTGTATTTTCATTGATGAACTTAGGCTCTTCGTTAAGGTAAAGAAGTAAAGGATTGTTCTCTTGGCTGTAGTCTTGTAATTGCGCATCGGAAACTTTGGACTTTGTAAACCGATGGTTATTAAGCAGCCTTTGTAATCCCTTCAACCCAAGCAACAACAGATAATCTAGTGACGCCTGTGTTTGAAGCTTTTCATCAATAAACGGATCATAGTCAGGATCATCTTCGCTGAATACGGCACGGAATGGGATAAACAATAGTCGCCGAGTCAATCCATTTGAATGATCGTTAATATGCGGTGTTTCATTCGCACTAAAAATCAGTTTTGCATGATTTTTGAAATCAAACGGGTCTTTACCTTTACGTTCGATATTTAGCGACTCGCCGGTAACAAGTTTCTTGAATGCACTATTGGTCTTGATATATTCATTTGAAATATCATCCCCGATATTCGCCAACTTGCCCACAAGTTCCGCAGGTTTAAAACGTGCGTCAAGATCCTTTAGTTCGACGGATGCAAAGTTCTCTTCACCCAACAACAATTTCAGCATATCTAGGAACGAGGATTTGCCATGGCCACCATCACCAGTAAGAATAGCCGCCTTACTGAACGAATTCTTACGAAACAAGGTGTACCCGACAAATTCCTCAATAACGGCACGCAACTGTCCATCTCCACAGGTGAGTTTATCCAACACCTTATCAGTTACTTCGTTGTAAGCGTCGGGGATGTAAGCAGCATGCACCTTATTAGTGATAACGATGTTTGGCGTGAATGGAATCAGCTTACACGTTTCGATATCAAAGACACCGTTAGCTACTAAAATATATTTACTATCCGATTCTTCTGCTTGCGGCGCCACGATATTCAAATAGCTTAGCACTTCGCGGCGTTTCGCCATCGTTAGACTTGATATATGCTTAATCATAACGTGCTCAATATCGTTAGGGTCACCGCTATAAACACCATCTTTGTATACGTGTAAAATGCCATCAATCTTCTTGATATGATGTTCATTTATCAAAAATTTAGCGAATTTGTCGTGTAGAAATCCACCGCTTTTACTGAAAAATGTTTGCTTCAGAAACGCTTCATCGCGGAGAATTGTTTCGACTTCCTTATCCGGCAACGGATCATCGAGAATAAACTTATTGACAATGCGGATGGTCTCGCGGATTTCCTCACGACTCAAGCCAGTCCTTTGCAGGGTCAGAATATAATTGAACAGACCTTGATTACGTTCACCATTGCTGATATCGTCAATCCCATTTTCATGGTTGCTAACCGGAATTAGCCACTTTGGCAATGAATCAAACGTCTTTGACTTGTGTAGCCAGTGGCGTGATTTACCGTCAATTCGTATTGGATCAGCGGTGTTTTTGATGCCCAATTTGAAATCTGCCTTTAATCCTATCGGGGTATACCAACCGATTTTGTTGGTGGAGAGGGTATAACCTTTGAAATAAAAATGCATCCCGTGATTAGTCTGCAAGATTGAACATTGTATCCTAGAATCCGTTACGATTTTGTATAGCTTCTTGGCTTCACTCATATCATCTAGATCTACCATGATATAGTCATCGCTAAGTACGCCGACAACATTAGGTTCAGTCGTTGCTGATTTTAGCGTTTCCCAGCTAAGCAATCTAGAGTTGATGACTTTGGTGCTAGCATGCTTACCATCCCCGCGTAAATAGCCTTTATACATTGAGATTTGTATTCACCACCGTTCTTCTTGAAATGAGCTGCTGCTTTGTTCATAAGACACCACCATTCGCATTATTTACACGGTGATAACGAGCCAACGCAGTGTCGAGTTTTTCAACCCACTGACGTGCTACCTGGTCAGTGATCGCACCATAAACCGTCGCGTTAATGACCGTTCCGCCATCCAAGTTAAGATTGTCCGCTATACCACGGCCGATAGCCGCAAACGTCTTATCGTTCAAAGGAATTACACCCTCTGGCCCAGCTTCGCCAACACCATGTAAACCACTTGGCGTATTAAATAACGTTGGCTTGTTAAAAATACCACCGGCAGCATGCCAAGAAATAGACAAATGAGGGATGGAACCTTTGAGCAGGTCACCGATTTTCCACCCACTTGGGCTGATGCCAAAAGATGGCATCGGGATATGCGGCCAGCTAATATGAAAGTTAAAGAAACCTTTGATGGCATTAATGGCACGTTGTACAATCGACTTTGCCGCATTGATTGGTGTCGAGATAGCATTTTTAATACCATTCCACACACTCGATGTGACTGACTTAATCGCGTTCCATGCGCTTGAAACAGCAGATTTGACACCATTGACAGCCCTAGAAACAGTAGATTTAATACCGTTCCACACGCTTGAAGCAATGGACTTAATCGCGTTAAATACCGATGACGTAATGGATTTAATACCATTCCATGCTGATGTGACAACAGATTTTGCAGCATTTACAGCACTAGTGACTGCCGACTTAATACTTTTCCAGACTGATGAAATAAATGACTTAACCGCATTAAAGACAGAGGTTGTTACTGACTTGATCGCGTTCCAAACGTTCGTGATAACGGTCTTGATGCCGTTAATAATTGGTGTAATAGCAGCCTTGATCGCATTCCATACTGTGGTCAAAAATGACTTTATCGCAATAAAAACCGTTGTCGTGAATGTCTGAATTTTTTTCCATGCCGCCGAAATTACGTTACCGATAGCGGCCAGAATTGGCCCAAAGAAAGATTTAATCGCATTCCAAACCGTCGTGATAACAGTTTTGATTAAGTTCATGGCCGTCGTGATGATTGTCTTCCAGATCTCGATTTGAGTCCCAATGATCACGGCAATTGCGGTAATCGCAACGGTGAAGATAACTTTTATACCATCCCAGATAGCGCTAAAGAAAGTTTTTAAACCATTCCATACCGTCTTGATGACATTTATCGTTGCATCAAACGCGGGCTGCAAATAGTTTACAATCCCCGTCACGGCGCTAGTAAAAATGTTTTGTATTCCAGTCCAAAGATTAGTAAAGAAAGTCGACACACCAGTCCATACCGATGTTATAAACGCAGATATGGCAGTCATTGATGTGGTAAACACGTTTTGAATACCCGTCCATAATCCACTGAAAAAACTAGTAATGCCGTTCCATACACCCTTGAGCCAATTTACTATGTCGCCCCAGTGCGTCACCGCCATTACGATCAACGCAACACCTGCAGCTACACCAGCCGCAACCAGACTAATAGTCGTGTCCATCGTCACAAACGTTGCAATGATCGGAGCTAAAATGCCAAGAACCGCAGTCACACCACCGAGAATAATGATGAACTGCCGTACTGGGCCAGGCAGTGACAAAAAGCCATCAACTAAATCTTTGATGAATTTCGCGAATTCCGTCATTGCAGGCGCAACTTGCTCAAGAATTTCACCACCGATTTTGGCCATCGATTGCTGAAACTTTTTGGATGCTTGATTGGCTTTATCGATCGGGTCTAGTGTCTGATTAAATGTCTTGTTTACTGTGCCACCAGTATTACCGGCCGCCTTACTCAAATCATCAAGACTGACCTTACCATCACGGATCGCCTGAGCCATTTGTGGTCCAGACTTAGCACCAAAAGTCTCAATAGCGATATTAAACGCATCTTGATCTGTCTTAGCATTTTTGATGCCGTTAAAAGCATCGGCAATGCCTTTTTTAAAACCTCCGGCAGAATCTTTGGTTGCTGAAAATGCCTTCTGCATCCCTTTGAGCACTGTGGATGAGTCAATCCCTGACTTCGACCACGCGGCCAGCATCGGAATGCCATCAGTCAAGCTGATACCCAACTGCTTAAAAGCTGGGTATGCCTTACTTACCGATTGCTCAAGGTCGGCAACTGGTACCCCAGTCGCCTGGCTAGCAGCAGTAAATGCATCCAGAACGGCAGGAATTTCTTTTGCCGATACATTAAATTGAGCCATTGAAGTGTGTAAAGCATCAACAGCATCAGTGCCTGATTGACCAGTTACAGCGCTGAACTTAGCCACCGCCTCAGATGTTGACTCCAAAGCTTTACCACTAAGTCCAAACTGCGAGTATAGCGCAGCCATCGTGCCAGAAAGGTCTTCCGACTCCATCTGAGAGCCAGCCATTGAAGCTTCAACTTTTTCATAAGCTTCACTCAGTTGATTAGCTGCCTCACCGGTAGCACCGGTCTTTGACGTCAGATTATCAACGGCATCATCCATCTCTGACCATGAATCAACAGCTTTTTCACCAAACTCTTGAACCTTTGCACCGGCGTCAGACAACCCATCACCAATGTTTTGCAGTTTTTCACTCAAGGTGTTTTTCGAGATCTCATCGAGGGCATCATCGGCTTGATGCGATTTAGCCTCAAGGTCTGTCAGGTCATTTTTCAGAGCATCGATTGAGCCACCATCATCAATTTTTTTCAGCGACGCACTAAACTGATTAAAGTCTTCTTCGTTATCAGTCACTGTGCGACCGATTTTATTGATAGCTTCGTTGAGTTGAGTGCTTGAAGCTCGACCTTCTTTAATCGCTGAAGTTAAGCGTGGCCCCAAAATGTCAGCATAGTCATCAACAGACTTTCCTGATGCTTCAAAATAGGCACCCAGTTGCTTAGTTGACGACTCTAATGCAGCTTGAGACGTCTTGCTGGCCGATAACTGACCTTGATAAGACTTGAGTTTACCCTCAGTCGCAACAACTTCGCGCTGAAACGATCGATACTCTTCTTCGCCCAGATCACCAGATTTAAATTGCGCATCAACTTGCGCTTGGACTTGCTTTAAAGTGCCCAAACGTTCGCTGGTATTTTGGATCTGTTTTGCCAAAAGCTGTTGTTTTTGCGCAATCAGATCAGTATTCCCTGGATTAAACTTCAGCAAACTATCGACTTGCCGTAACTCCTTATTGACGTTGTTAGTCTGCTTATCGACATCACTTAAGGCTTTATCAAGCTTGGTGGTGTTGCCATCAAAATCAATCGTGATACCTTTAATGTTACCTTTTGCCATGGTTTACCTCCTATGATTTTTGTTTGTAAAAAGCGGGGTTGCATAAACGTGCTGAATCAGTACTGGCAAAATATCAACCATTTCCACAAGTGGGAATTCGTCAAAATCATCCAGCCACTTACTAAGGTTTTTAATGCCGCCGTTTGCACTTTTGGCAAATACCCAACTCATCCGATAAACCAACTGCATATCGGGTGATTTTGGATCGATTTTAGATATCCGCATCACATCACGCAAGAAGTCAGCATTAAATGCTGCGTGATAGATATAAGGTGTCCGCCCGTTGGCAGCCAGATCTATCGTACGTTTATCTTTTAAGACGATTGTTTTTCTCATTAAGATCACCTCCTTTCAAATTTGAATCACTGAAATTCACAATTTCATTAGCTTTTTGATTAAGGTCCCCAATGCGATCTTCCACAACTGTTAACAGTGCCCTTAGAATTGGCGCAGTCATCGTCATTGAGCATGCGACTCTATCTGCGTTACATCTTTGATTGTGATAAAGCGTCAGATCTTCGTTAATGCTGTCGAGTTCATGGAGCGCAGCAATTACTAGGTTTTTTGTGTCGCATGTATCCGCGAATACTTCGTAGAATCTGTTCTGTAAATCAATAACGGTATCCATTATGAAAGTCCCCCAAATAATTAGTTGTTTGCAAATTTTGTATATAAGCGTAGATGCTAGACTGTCGTGCACAGGGGTTTAACGCTAAGCGAATCTCACCTCACGCCAGAGCTTTGAGATTCCTTTTCTTTGCCGCTGCATTCCATCCACATTTCGAAAACGCAGCCTAGCAAGAACGCCAGTAGCAGCCCCGCGCAAGTTGGCCCGTGGGTGATGATCCAATAGGCGAAGCCAGCCAATAAGTCAGCCATGGCGCTCGCCTCCGCCCCACAAAGGTAAATCTGCTAGTACCAGCGACAATTCATCGCCAGCCTCATGCACTTGGCGTAACAGTGTGCGCGGCACTTCTACCACGTCCGCCGGTTCGCCTTGCGCATCCCATTCAACTTCTGCGCCCAATTCCAGTTCATCGGCTGCGTCGTGCAACTGCTGCCAGATGCCCGCGCGTACCGGGTCACCGTTAGCGTCTGTGAGGCTTTCGGGGATGGCCTTAGATAGAATCACTAGGCCGGTGAAATACTCGCCTAATGTCGCCTTATTCAGCATTACATTCAGTCCTTTCCTGTTTGCCCGCCGTCGATCCTGGCGGCTTGCCTATTCTTGTTTCGACATGTGAGGCTGATTGGCCTCGATGGTTTATCCCTGCCCGCAAGACTCGGATTAATATTGATGTGACAGAAGCCAGCTATCGACTTCTGATTTTTTGAACATGGTCAGACTGTCTACAGTGATAGTGGGCATCCCCAACCGCACTAACTTTGAAACCGTCCCGCCACTGCATCCTAGATAGGCAGCGCAGCGGGTGGCATTCATGTACTCACTAAACGCATGCTTACCCGCGACAGATTGAAATGCCTCAATAGCTGCCGCGCGCATCTCCTGCTTTAGTCCTTCCTCGAACTCATCGGGGACGGGTAGCGTGATTGTTTTTGGCATGTTGCATCACCTTCTTTTTCTTGAACTGATTGGTGCCATCATTAGTCCTGTAATCAAGCATCTTTTACCTCCTTGGCGATATCAGCGAAGTGATCTCGCATGAAACTACTAAACGCCGTTGGTTCAAACCGCCAACCGATACGGCCCTGATAGTTGAAAGCAAATCCGTCGAGCATCTTTTGAAATTTCGGAACGCTTAGGATATTCGCCGACAGCCAGGTTGGTGTAATACCGTAACGCTCCTGGACTTCACTTGCTGACCACCAGCACCGATAATCTGTGCTGACTTTCTGTTCACGCTCTTCCAGTTGTCTGTCTACTTCCGCTTTGACTAGTGGTGCCAGAATGTCAGATAGAGTAGCAGACAGAATGTCGTCGATATTTTTAGCCATGCTTTCATCCTTTCTTTGACGCTTATCCCCAAGGCTTTATACATGCTGGTAAAGCCACGACGATTCGCCTTGCTTTTCCAGTTATCGTCATGCGAGTTGGTATTGCGCCAGATACTTCTGAATCTTACGATATGTCTCACCTCGAACAATTCGCTGTTTACCACGCATGATCTGTGCAAGAGTAAATCGGTTAACACCGACTGCTTGTGCTAGATCGTCCATTGTTTGCATTCCCTTGCTTTGATTGAGTTGCGCAATTGCTGATTGATCAAGTATTTCCATGAGTAATCCTCCTTGTATATCTAATTTTCTTAGATTTAATGGTGCAAGCATATCATCTAAGTTTCTTAGACGCAAGCATAAATCTAAAAAAATTAGATATTAATTTCCCAACGTGCTAAACTAGCATCAACAAAGAGGTGGTGAGTTAATGACAAATAGAATTAAAGAATTACGAAACAGGAAGGGTTACACCCTAGATGACCTTGCCAAATTAACAGATATAAAGCGCGGGACTCTGAACAACTATGAGAATGAAAAGACTGAGCCTAAACTAGAAACTTGGCAAAAATTAGCTGAAGCTCTTGATGTTTCCGTTCCATACCTACAAGGAATAAGCAACGCGCCATCCGATAACCCAACATCAGGTGATTTGTTAAGATGGGATCAAGAGCTTTCAGAATCACAAGCCAAAGAAGCTATGCGAATTTTTGAAGCAATTCAACCTAAGGCCATGAGTTCACTTGATGCAGAGGATCGTGGCAATCTACTTGGTGTTTTGAGTGAGGCTTTAGCGTACAGTCAGTCTCATCCCGCAGACGCGTTGGATTTATTAATCCTACTGGCTAATCTGAACAGTTCCGACGACGCGACTGAATATCCATCTCCAGATGTATCAGAGAGCTTTAAGAATCGCGTGTTGAAAGCTTTAGGATAGAGATACGGCCCCGCCCGTGTTGAACGAGCGGTGTTACACCTTATGGTCGAGTAATCGACCGCCATTGAACCAAACTACCCTGCCCGCAAGCTGGTACGGAGGGAAAACAATGGCATATATTACTGATTACAAGAACGCGAAGGGTAAGACGCTGTATGATGCACGCGTATACCTGGGCCGCGATGAATTGACTGGCACTAAGAAGTATTGGCATAAGCGTGGCTTTACAAGTAAAAAAGAGGCCACCCTAGCAGCTTCCAGACTGACCCTGGATGCTGACAAGGATGACCTTACCAAACGGAAACGCATTAAGTTTAAGACGGTGTACGAAGCCTGGTACACCGGTTATATCAACACCGTGCGCGAATCAACTTACGCACGCACGGCGGGGATGTTCGACAATCATATCTTACCTTACTTGAAAGACAAACGGGTAGATGAGATTACCGTAGCGCAGCTACAACGGATCGTTAACGCCTGGGCCAAAGAAGCCACGCGAAACTATAAGCGCTGGTTCAACTATGTTATTAGCGTGCTAGACTACGCGAAGCAGCAAGGGTATATCGGCGAGAACCCCGCCGAGAAAGTGATTGTACCCAAGCGCCAGGCGACTGCTGGGGATGAGCCTGAAAACTTCTGGGATAAGAACGAACTGGCACAGTTCTTTAGCTATATTGATCCGCGACGTGAACCAGAAAAGTATACGCTGTTCCGCATCCTGGCCTTTGGTGGGTTACGGCGTGGCGAGTGTCTCGCACTGACCTGGGCGGATGTGTCGTTCACTAACAACACCGTGCGGATTAATAAGACGCTCACGCAAGGCTTGAAGGGCCGCCAGATTGTCCAGGCACCAAAGACTGAAAAAGGGCGCCGCACTGTGCCGCTTGATCTGGCTACCATGAACGCGCTGAAACATTGGCGAATCGCTCAAATGCAGAAGTATATGGCGCTGGGGATCAACACAAACACGCCTGAACAACTTGTATTCGCTACTCGGAACAATACACACAAGTATCTGAACCAGCCTGAGAAGTGGCTTAAAGCCATTGAGGATGAAGACGAAGCCAGCGGTAAGGCCAAGTTGCCGCACCGGATTACCGTTCACGGTTTCCGCCACAGCCATGCCAGTGCGCTATTCGCCGCTGGGGTGTCGATCAAGGAAGCCCAGGAACGGCTGGGGCATGAGGATGCACAGACCACGTTAAACGTCTATGCGCACGTGACGAAGTTCCAGAATGAAGAAGCTGCCGATAAGGTGGCGGGTTACCTTGGATTTTAATGTTCGTGTTCTAAACTGGTCGATTTCGACTAGTTTAGAATTGAAGGTGTGGATAAGAATGAACCTGTTTTTGGTAATCCAGGGATGACCAGAGATGACCACGGATTACCAGAAAAATACGGCCAAAAGTCGTGATTCTGAGAAAAGATGACCAAAAGGATGACCAAAGACCCATTTTAGGCCTTGTGAAATGGCGCTGAACCGCGTCACTACGGTGTTCTGGTGTTAGATGGGTGCAAACCCCTGACCACCCATCAAAGGTTTACCCAAAAAGCCGTCACAAATTGTGACGGCTTTTTGTTTTGCTATTGATTAAAGAACGAATCCGCTTTACCGCGAGTGATGATCTGTGCCAAAGTGCCATCCATCATCAATTCAGCCTTGCGGATCATCGACTCTTGCGATTCTTGCAAGTCCGCCACCAGCCACTGGGTCACTTGCGCGGTGATCGCCCACCCATAGAAGTTGGTGATCGCTGCGCGCACCCGCGGCGGCGTCTGCGGATCAATGCTGGACACCACCATGTCCACCATTTCTGCGGCGTGTTGATACAACAAATCGTCCAACACATCGCGATTCAACGAGTGGAACGTGTTCAAGCAGAACTGCTGATGCGCGGCGATATACGAAAGCATCAGCTGATAGGCTTCTTGCCAATGCTTGATGTCGCTGCGCTGCTTTAAGGCTTCGACCACATCTTGTTCATACACCCACGCCAACAGCGAATGAATGTCGGCGAAGTGGTAGTAGAAGGTGTTGCGGTTGATATGCGCCGCTTCAGCCAGCCGATCGATCGTGATATGATCCAGGCTGGTCGTTTGCATCAAGTCTTTGAGCGTCTGTGCAAGCACATGTTTCGTGTCAGGGCTGGTCATCGTGTCACCTCCGAAGATATCTTCAGTATACCGCGTTTGCCGCCATGATCGCCAAGCATCGACTGCGCCCTTGTGGCACAAGGCTTTGGGCCAATTGTTTCACGTGAAACATTATTAGTGCCGTCGCAGGTGCGCGCTTGTTTGTCACTCAACCGGTTGCATCTGCGCAAGCTGTTTCTTTACAGCCGCGTATTTCTGCCACACCCCAGCGTCTGAGTCGGGATGCTGGTATTCGGCCCCGTCGTCAGTCCCTCGGATCGTGCCTTGACCATACAAATAAGTCCCATTCTTCTGGAATAATTGCATTGTCTTTGGAAAAGGCGTTGCGCTGAGCCGCTCATATCTGCCATCATGTACGTTAGCATATAACTTGCCGCGCTTCGTATAGGTCAGATTGATCCGTTTGTTTGCGGCATCGATATCATAAGTGCCTTCCGCAAGCGCCGCGCTGATTTTAGAACCATCACTGGTTATTTTCTGTAACACGTCATAGAACTTGCCATTGCGAAAAAGCAGATCCTCAGTGACGTTTCCGTCTGCGATTGGGTAGGCGGTGGCGCTGAAACGTTTGCCTGAGATCAGTGCTTCAGCATGGCGGCGCTGTACCGCGTTCTTCTGCACCACTGACCACGTTCCGCCGCCAATGACAACAATTAAGCTCACAAGAATGCCGATCAACCAGAACCGGCGGCGGTGAGTCGGCCGCTGTTTCTGCTGCAATTGCGCTTCTAACGCTTTGATTTGTGCTTGAAGCGCCGTTTGATCCGCTGATTGTGTGGTTTGCGCCTCTAACGACTTGGCGAGTTGCTTGATTGCTTCATCATTTGGCACTTGATGCTCACTCATTATGATCCTCCATTAGTTTAACGCTGCCTTGTGTGATCATTGATCGTTAAGGCAATCCTTCTTTAATCCATGGCAAACAAAAAGACCGGCCGTTACCACAAGTGGTAATTCGAGAACCGCTCAGCGCCTTTGCATATTTGCAAAAGCGGATTTGAGCGAACATCTCGAAGCGATCGGCCGATCTCTTTTTTCGAAATATTTGGCATTGATTGGTTATCATTATGCCTGAATAAGCCTTTAGCGTCAAGGTTTGACAAGGATTAAGCTAACGGCTGCTGCCATATAAATTAAGCACCACGACGCCGGCCATAATCAGCGCGATCCCCAACACGCTGGCTGAATTCAGCGGCTCTTTCCACACCGTCACAGCAATCAGCGTGGTCAACAACACGCCAAGCCCCGCCCATAACGCATAAGCGACACTTAAGTTGATCGTCTTCAAAGCCAACGACAAGCAGTAGAAGCACACCAGATATGCCAGCAGCGAGCCAAGCGTTGGCCACAGCACCGTAAACCCATTTGCCGCTTTCAACAAATTGGTCCCAATCAACTCACCAACAATGGCTAACATCAAGAATACATATCCCATGCAATTTGCTCCTTCTTCAACAACAGTGAAAACAAAAAACCGCCACCCACTCGGGATGACGGTTACTATTCTGGGTGGTCAGGGGATCGAACCCTGGACCCACGGATTAAGAGTCCGTTGCTCTGCCAGCTGAGCTAACCACCCATGCTTGCTTGTCGCCTTGACGACTTAAATATCATAGCATGCGGGGCTTACTCGCGCAAGGGTTTTGCACAAAAAAATCCCAACCGTGTTTTGCACAAAAAAATCCCAACCGCAGCCGGGATTTCCGAAGATATGAGCACAATGATGCGTGCTTTGTGCAACATTTGTTAATTCATTTCAAAACCTTCATGGCGCAATCGATAATTGGAGGCTAGGTGTTGCGTAGGCGCGTGGGGAAAGCGGCGGTCAGGCCGTGAAAAGTGTGGCGTCTAGCAAGACTCGCTTCGACGCAAGCGCAGCGCCGCTAGAGGCGAGTCTTGCTAGACGCCACACGCGGCAAGTTTAAAGACCGCGTTGAGCGCAGCGATACGGGCTTTAAACTTAGGCGGAAACCGCGCTGCACTTTGCGCGGTTGAAGCCGGCCGCACCGCCTGCGCCGCCGCTTTCCCCGCGCGCCGGAGCAACACCTGGCCGGGCCTGACAAAGAAAGACCAAGTCCCCGCTTGTTACGCTGTGGTCTTCGTCGAGCTGCGCAAAGCAACGCGGGTACAATTAGCTACGCCCCCGCACTCGCGGCAAAATACGCCGCAAGTACGAGGGCTAGGCTAATTGACCCGCTAAATACGCTTTGCTCCGCTCTGGGTTTCTTCGTCGAGCTGCGTGGCGCAACGCGGCGTGATATAAGTCGTGACGCCACTTGGGCAAAGAACGCCCAAATGTCATCCCGCCTTATATCCACCGCTAAGAGCGCGCCACTCCGCTCTGGTTTAATCTAAATCAAACAACGGATGAATCGACTGGTTCGTGGCGATCAATTGGATCGCTTGGCCGATCATCGGGCCGACAGACAGGATCTGCATGTTTGGCAGACGCTTGGCGGCAGGCATTTCGATCGTATCAGTCAACACGATCTGCTTCAGCGGCAGCTTGCTCAAACGCGTTGCGGCGCCTTGGGACAACACCGCATGGGTAGCAGCAGCGTAAATATCTTTGACCCCAGCATCTTGCAAAGCTTCAACTGATTCCGCCACCCGCGAACCGGTGTCGATCATGTCGTCAACCACGATCGCATGCTTACCGACGACATCCCCGATCACGCCGCTGTGGGTGTTGACTTGACGCTTGTCGACAATGGCGATTGGCAAACCCAACAGCTCTGCAAGCTGGCGCGCATGCTTGGTGCCGGAATGATCCGGCGCCACCACCACCGTGTCATCGCCAAGGCGCAAGTTGCGGAAATAGCGGCCAAACAGCGCCACTGACTTGAGGTGATCCACCGGAACATCGAAGAAGCCTTGCAGCTGGTCGGCATGCAAGTCGACAGTCACGATACGATCAATGCCGTCCATTTGCAACAAGTTGGCCACCAACTTGGCAGTGATCGGTTCCCGCGAGCGCGCTTTGCGATCGGCCCGAGCATAACCATAATACGGCACCACCACGTTGATGTGGTGTGCTGAAGCGCGGCGCAAAGCGTCGATCATGATCATCAATTCCATGAAGTTCTCATTGACCGGATCAGACACTGGCTGGATCACGTACACATCCGCCCCGCGCACTGAGTCATCTAAATCGATTTGAATCTCGCCGTCTGCAAAGTGCTTCACCGAAGCCGGTGACAGCGGCAAGCCTAACTCCGCTGCGATTCGTTGCGCCAGTGGCTTATTGCCATTCAATGTGAAAAGTTTCAGTCCCGCCATGATGATCTCCTTAAATTTTGCCTGTGTTGCCTTTATTATACGCAACTTCGCGCCTGGTGAAAACTCTTGGCGTAAACAAACGTGTATAATAAAGACAAATCATTCGGAGGTGGACTATGAACCCGCAACGCCTGTTACCCATTCCCCATGCCATCAATTTGCGCGAACTCGGCGGCTACCCCACTGTGGATGGCCAATATATTGCTTGGAAGAAACTGCTGCGTTCAGGCTCCTTAGGCCATTTGCGTCCGGAAGGCAGCGCGATGCTTGCCGAATACGGCGTGATTTTTGATATCGACTTGCGTTCTGATAACGAAGTGGCTAACCGGCGCGACCGCTTGCCGCAAGGGATCGCTTATCAGAACTTATCGGTATACCCTTTTGTCGATCGCACCAGCTTGTTTACCAAGCTGCGTCAGAAACTGCGCGGTTCAAGCATCGAAGACACCATGGCTGACACCTATTGCCAAATGCTGACAGACAGCCACGCCAACGGGGTTTATCGCCAGCTGTTTGACATTCTGTTAAGCAATACGCACCCAGATGAGTCGGTGCTTTTTCACTGCACCGCCGGCAAAGACCGCACCGGCGTTGGCGCAATGATGATCGAAGGCGCGCTTGGTGTGCCTGAAGCCACCATTCGAGAAGATTACCTGCTCACCAACTTGGTGTTGGAAGACCCGCAACAAATGGCGCATGCTGATTTGCGCCATGGCGCCGACGCCTTCGTCAACCAAATGAACGCCCACCAAGCCGAAATCAGCAACTACGACGCCATCAAACGGCTTGTCACCAACACTTATGGCGATTGGGCAGGCTATTTGACCAAGCAGCTGCGCTTATCTGCTGGCGACTTGGCCGATTTGCACAAACTATATCTCACCGATTCCCCAACTTATCAAGGAGGCCAAGCATGAAGAAACGTCGCCTCGTCGGCTTCTCACTGCCGATCTTACTCACCGCCGGCACCATGGCCGCCGCTGAAGCCTTATATACCTACGCTTTCAAGCGCATCAACTATGTCCCAGACGCCAGCGACGCCATGCAGAAATACGCCGATGATTACTACTATCACGTCGATTGGGTCGAACACCAGCATCCAGACGTGTGGCATTTGGACACGCCTGATGATCAGCACCTGGCCGGCTTGTGGCTAAAGCACCCCAATTCCAACAAGGCGGTGATCATCGGCCACGGCTACAAAGGCACCGGCATCACCATGAGCAATTATGCCCACATGTTCTATGACATGGGCTTTTCCGTGTTGTTGCCTGACGATCGCGGCCATGGCCGCTCTGATGGGACTTACATCAGTTTCGGCTGGCTGGATCGGCTGGACTACCTGCAATGGCTGCAGCAAATGATCGCTTATTTAGGTGACGATTGTGAACTGTTGTTATTTGGCACCTCAATGGGCGGCGCCACCGTCAGCCTCGTCGCTGGCGAAGCCACTTTGCCTAAACAAGTCAAAGCCGTGGTAGAAGATTGCGGCTACACCAGCTTGGATGATGAAGTAACCTATTTGATGAAACAGATCTTTCACATGCCTAAGCGGCCCTTGGTGCCGCTGGCCAGCTTTATTAATTACCGCCGCTTAGGCTTTCGCATCGGCCAAGTCGATGTCCAAGCCGCCTTGCGCAAAAATACTCGCCCGATCCTGGTGATCCACGGCGCCAAAGACGTTTACGTGCCCACTTGGATGGGCGAAGCCAACTACCGCGCTGCCAATGCGCCTAAAGCTTTGTGGCTGGTCCCTAACGCGATCCACGCCGAAAGTTATTGGGTAGATCCAGCGGCATACGCCAAGCATATCCACGACTTCATCGCGCCATATTTTCATTAAGCTCCAACCGCTGATTAAACGCTCTATCCCGCGTCACTGTTGGGTTTAGATCATGTCGCTAGCAAAAGTTTGCGTAAGCGCTATCGCCATGCTATATTATCCTTGCAACCTGCAGTGGGGTGTTGAGACTGGCAAAGTACAAGTTGGTCTGTACCCGGCATCCCTACACGAGCTGATCTGAGGGTGTCATGTGTAACGGCATGCACCGCGGCTCGTGCGTTCAAAGCGCCAGAGCGCCATGAAGCCCAATGTCCGCAGTCTTGGGCAATGCCAGGACGTTATCAGATTGCACCACGACCACCCCAGCGCACGTAGGCTTACGGTGCTGGGTACTTAACTGAATACCAGAGCGGAGCAAAGCGTATTTAGCGATGTGTATAAGACAGCCTGAGTCAATGGCGGTCTTGGCCATGGACTCGGGATGGCTTATACGCAATCGCGTTGCTTTGCGCAGCTCGACGAAACCAGAGCGAAGCAGCCCGCACTTATATCACGCCGCGTTGGGCTGCGCAGCTCGACGCCGAGGCCAGAGCGAAGTGGCGCGCATTTAGCGGGTCGGGTAGCCTAGCCATTGTGCGTAAGGCGATCTTTGCCACAAGTGCAATGGCGTAGCTAGCCGCACCCGCGTTGCGCCATGCAGCTCGCCGAAGCCCAACGGGCAGAGCCTAACATAGCCTGTTGCGACAAATACACGATAGCGAATACGCTGATCGTTTATTTGTCGTGTCTGGCAGCTCAGTCGCGGTATCGCAGAAGTGTTAATCGGTAACACAAATACCCCTGCCGTCCTGACCAGATCGGTCAAACGGCAGGGGTATGATACGTTAAAATAACAAAATCACGTGATGACTTTTCACAATAATGGTCGCAATCAACCCTGTTCTTTAGTATCATCATTACTGGTAAGGAAAAGCCGGATGGTGGCTAGCTGCTTTCACAAAGAAGGGAGTGATGCCTATGGTTTTGGTTGTCGCTCTGAAAGGAGCCAACATGAGCGTTTTTGAAACGCTGTCCTTGATGATTGCCTTTGGCAGTCTGATCGTGGCGATCATGAAAGACCAAAATAAATAACCGTCCACGCTTGGCGGCCGAGACGGTTATCTCTGCGTAACTTAGTCTAAAGCTGGCCACCGGATAATCCGGCCTTGCCTTGCCGGTGGTGCATTTGCGCCATCGGCCTTTTATATGTTCAGTATACAGGGAAATCTGTCCGCCTGCAATCCAACCACACAACGGATTGTCGGCATAAAAAGCGGATCATGAAAGACCAAAATAAATAACCGTCCATGCTTTCGCCGGCTCGACGGTTATCTCTGTGTAACTTAGTCTAAAGCTGGCCACCGGATAATCCGGCCTTGCCTTGCCGGTGGTGCATTTGCGCCATCGACCTTTTATATGTTCAGTATACAGACAAACCCGTTTTCCTGCAATCACACCGAGTTGCGGGTGGACCATGCTGCTTGGCAGGATTTTTTGTGGATACCGGTAATACCGCTTGCATCAGTTTGCTGCGAATTGCATACTATTTGCGAGCTGGTGACCACCATTTACCACACAAGCAAAACCTCGTGATCGCTTGTACGGTGTTGGCAGCGTTTGGGACCGTGCGCAAAAGCGGTCAAACATGCCGCTTTTGCAACACGGTTCACAATAAAGTTAGCCCTTGGCTGATCTTGGAGGTGCCCAAATGGATCCATTCACAATTACCAATGCTGACAAGCAGCATTGGCCGCTGGTCGTGAGTCTGCCGCATAGTGGCACGGCAATTCCCGAGGAAATGCGCCAAGCACTGATTGCAGGCGTGCTGATGCCGAATACCGATTGGTTCTTGCCCGACCTGTATGCTTTCTTGCCGGAACTTGGCGTCACCATGATCGAAAATCGCATGAGCCGCTATGTCGCCGATCCCAATCGCGAAACCAAAGAAGCGGCTGACGGCAACTATCTCGGCAGCGTCGTTTACCAGCAAAATACCTGGCGGCGGCCGCTTTATGCCAAACCGCTGACGGCAGCACAAATCCAAGCGCGCCTGACCAAATATTACTGGCCGTATCATCAAGCGTTGACCGAATTACTCGCTGCCAAAGTTGCACAGTTTGGTCACTGTGTGCTGATCGACTTGCACAGCTTTGCCGAATACACGCATACTGATGGCGCAAGCCTTGTCAGGTGGTGCTAGGCAACCGCAATGATACTGCCAGCCCCAGGGATTTGCGAAAGACCGCAGCTGAGCAATTTAAGGCTCAAGGCTTTACTGTTGAGCACAATTTCCCGTTTCCCGGCGGCTATATTACTCGACATTTTGGCGCTGACGAGCACATTGCGGCACTGCAAATCGAACTGCGCTACAACGCTTATATCGACCAGCGCTTTTTTGGCGAGGAAGAATTGCAAGCCCCGAATCCGGCTGTCTTTAACTCTACCCAGAAACAGCTGCAAAAGGTGTGGCGGCCATTGTTAACTGCATTAGCCTGACCTGCCGAAAAAATACCCCTGCTGTACGACTGGTTCAGTCGCACAACAGGGGCATTATTGATTAACGCTGCTTTGATTCGACGCTGGCTTTGACTTCAGCGATCAAGTCTTCGTCTTTCAAGCCGGTAACTTCTTTGATCACATCGACCAAAGGCTTCTCTTTCAACAAAGCTTGCAGCTTCACGGATTCGTCGTCGGCAGGTTCGTCGTAAGCGAAGATCATGCCAACCGTATCCAGCAAAGTCTTGTAGCTTAAGCCATGCGCCTTGAGTTCGCGAATTGGGCGAATGAAGCGTTCGTTAAAGCCTAACTTGCGAATTGGCGTGCGGGCCACGCGAGAAATATCATCGGAGATGTATGGGTTCTTGAAGCGATTAAGGACGCTTTCCTGATACTGCGTCAATTCAGCTTCAGTGAAGTTCTTGAATTGGGCCAACAACAAGGAGCGCGTTTCGGCCAAAGCACCTTGGGCTTGCTTGAAGACTTTCTCGTCTTTAACCGCATCGCCAATGGTGGTGTAGCCTAAATACTTGCCAGTGTAAGCCGTGGTAGCATGGCCGGTGTTAACAGAGAAGAGCTTGCGTTCGATGTATGGTTCCAGATCCGGTACATAATGGACAGAATCCAAGTGCACGGCATGGTTCTTCATTTGTGAGGAATCAATGACCCATTCCTTGAAGTCTTCAACGGATACCGCCAGCGGATCGTCATGGTGTTGGATCGGCACGATACGGTCAACGGCGGCGTTAGGGAAGCCGATGTATTCATCAGCATAAGCCTTGTCAGCGTCAGCCAGCTTGCCATAAACTTGTTCCTTCAAGAACTGGGAACCGCCGATCATGTTCTCGCAAGCCACAACATCAAGCGGGGCCTTCAAGCCGGCTGCTTGGCGAGCTTGGATACCTTGGGCGATCAGTGGTGCGATGAAAGGCAAGATCTTTGGGCCGATGGCAGTGGTGACCAAGTCAGCTTTGGTGATGGCTTTGACGACAGCTTCTGGATCCTTGCCGTTGTTGATACCGTCAACGTTTTCGACATGGATCTTGGCTTCGCCAGGCGCGGCCAAGGTGATGGTATATTCACCGCGTTGGTTTAACGCATCGATGATGGTTTCGTTGACATCTACGAAATTGATCTTAAAGCCGTTAGCAGCTAAAGTTTCCCCAATAAAGCCGCGACCAATGTTACCTGCACCAAAATGTACTGCTTCCACGTTACTCAACCTCTTTCAATAAGTTAATGACTTCTTGAGCCGACTGTGCGTCAGCCAACTTCTGCACGTTCTCGACATCGCTGCAATAAAGGGCGATCTGCGACAGCAGTTGCAGATGTTCGCCGTTTAACCCAGCGATCCCAAAGACGACAGTGACTAAATTCTCTTGGGCCGGATCGTCAGAGAAATCAACACCCCATGGGTATTGGGCAATGGCGATACCGGTTTTTTTGATATATTTCATCCCGTCTTCTTGACCATGCGGGATCGCGATGAAGTTGCCCATATAGACGGACACGTCGCGGTTTCTGGCGATCATGGAATCGATGTATTCCGGTTCCACGTTGCCGTTGTCAACTAACAACTGGCCGACTTGGCGGATCGCTTCTTCTTTGGTTTTAGCTTGTTGGTTCAAGGCAATGGTTTTCACATCTAGTGCCTTCATGTCGTCACCTTCGATCGATTTTTTGGATTTCTTTAAGCATTGCGTCTGTGATCAATGGATAGATCTGGCTGTAGTTGCCGGATTCAAAGCTGCGCAATGACTGTTCATCTTGGACCATCATGGCGCTGACTGCCGATAGCAGCTGCAAAGCGCTGCTAGGCGTTGCCGCCGGCGTCAGCAATAACAACACCCGGCGTAATTGGATCTGTTTCATGTCCATGGCTGCCAGCTCAACTGGTTCAGCAAGGTCAAACACCCCGATAAACGGTTGGCTGACGCCGGCATTGGCGGTATGGATCAGCGCCAAGCTCGTATCTGGGATCCCCACCGGCGCTAGCGCCAAGCGTTTCAATAAGGCGCTCAACACCGCGGTTTTGTCTTTAACCACTTGCGGAAGCTCCGCCAGAATGGCTTTCAGCGCTTCTTGGATCGTGGCGTCTACCGGCGTCACTGCATAGGTATCAAAGCCTTTCAACAAGGCGCTGGCCGCCGAAACCATACTGTGCAGTGCTTCAAAAGTCGTCACCGACTGATCAAGCGCCCGCGTATCCCGCGCGGCTTTGGCCGGATGGGACTGCTTCAAGGCGCGGCGCACGGCATTGAGTTCAGCCGGTGTCATCAAGGGGCTGACCACCAAGTATTGGTGAGCGAACCCTGGCAGCTGCACCGTGGACAAGATCAAGGCATATTTATCAAAGTCGATCGTCGGCAAATCAGCGATGCGCACCGTGTACACATCTTGGATCATCGGCAAGGCTTGCTTGAGCTTCTCAGCCACCAGCCTGCCGGTGCCCGGCCCGTCAGTTGTAACCAACAAGACCTTCGCTGCCAACTGAACGTCGCCGCCATTGACCTTCGAGGCAAAATACAACACCAGATACGCCAGCTCGTTGCCGACAAACGCGCCTTGCCCAAAAACTTGATCCGCCGCATTCTTCACCGCTTGATAAAGCTTGGGATAGTCGGCCCCTAAGTGATCCAACACTGGATTGGCCAATTCAGGTGCCGCAGTCCCGGCAGTGGCGCGCTGGATATGCGCCAGCAGCGACGTATACAGCGACCCTTGCGCAGAGAAGGGATAATCGACTTGCGCTTCGACGGCGCGGATCAAAGATTGCACCTGCAAGTTTACCGTCAAGTCGAACAAGTCGACCCGTTCGCCCACCAGGCCCCCCCGGATCCCGTTGAGCTGCACCGCCAAGAATTGATAGTCGCCGACGCGCACCTGCGTCCGCACAGCGGCATCCATCTCAGCAAAGAACTGTAAGGCTAATTGTTGATCTTGAAACAGGCGTTCTTGATTGAAGTCCCGCAACGGCTGCACATGATAACCGGCTAACACCCGCATCGCATGCACCGTCACGGTCAACAACAGCGTTTTGCGCTGATTGTCAGAGAAGTTGGCCAGACTGGTGGTCCGTTTGAACACCACATTAGCCGCTTGTAATTCATGTTGCGGCAATTGGTCATAGAAGTAGCGCCACACCGGATCAAAAGTCGTTTCATCGCGGTCTTGTAAGGCTTTGAAGAACAAATACGGATTCAATGCACTGGC
Organism: Lacticaseibacillus jixiensis; assembly: GCF_042847315.1. Classification (NCBI taxonomy): domain Bacteria; kingdom Bacillati; phylum Bacillota; class Bacilli; order Lactobacillales; family Lactobacillaceae; genus Lacticaseibacillus; species Lacticaseibacillus jixiensis. Next base: position 19,422 of record NZ_BAAFPR010000025.1, on the reverse strand, counting down.
GAAAATGCCCACCAACACACGGCGAATGTCGCGCTCTTTGCCTGACACCCAAATACCGGTGGCTTTCTGGCGGTTCAACACCAGATGCGACGCGGTCAACGCCGGGGTGATCAAGTCGAGATCTTGTTTGATGGTCGTCACGCTGACGACTAACTCATCAGCCAAACTGCTCATGGTTTGCGGCACGCTTGACATCAACAAGCGGATCAGCAAGGCATTCTGGCGCTGCGTTTGGTCAAAAGCGATATCCGGCACATCCGGGGTAAGGCTGGCGCGCAATTGTTCCAGCGCCCCAGCCTCTCCGATAATGCGATACGCCCCTTGGGCACTTTTGTCTAAGCGCAGTTGTAATTGATGGATATCGTCTTCTAATTGGGCAAGCTCACGGTAGATTGTGCGCCGCGACACGTTGAGCTGTTTGGTCAGCTCGTCACGGCTCACCCCATCGGGCTGACTCAGGATGGTTTTGATGATTTGTTGTTCACGATTGGTAAGAATCATGATCGTTATCTCTCTTTATAATTATTGTAATTTCGAGATAAGTTTATCATAATTCGTCGCGTTCAATAGACCGTCGACCACATAAATCTGAACTGCTGCAAATTGTAACTTCAAGCGCCGAGCGGTTTCTTTAGAAGCCACGACCATGACGCTCTTGTCATCCTTGACTTCACCGACTGTTAAGTTCTCAACCGTGATGTCTTTGCCCAGCTTGTGTAATTCGCTGCGGAACGTGGCTTGTGCCATCGTCGCAGAGCCGACGTTCTGATCGTGATGCATGAAGACAATTTCTTTAACTGCGGCAAAATCAAGATTGTCGTTAGTGTCTTCAGGTGCTGCTTCTGTCTTGGCAGCCGCTGATTCTTCTGGCGCATCATTGCCGCCGGAAACTGCTTCGGTCTTCAAGCTGGCGATGATCTCGTCATACTTTGGACTGTTCAAGAAGTTGGTAACCGCCACGTGCATCGCATTAGGCGTTTGCTTCAAAGCCCGATCAGCTAATTCTTCTTGAGTAACAACTAATAATCCTGGTTGATCTTGTAAATTAGAAATCGCGGTGTTGGTGACAGACAGGTCTAAGCCAGCCTTCTTCACCTTGTCACGTAAGATGGAAGCCCCCATAGCGGAAGAACCCATGCCGGCATCGCAAGCGAAGATGATATGATCAACACCTTTGACATCGGACATGATGGCTTTAGCAGAAGCGGCTTGTTGGCCTTTGGCTTCGGCCTTCATGGCAGCCATTTGATCTGCGGCAGCTTCTAAGCCGTCACCGTCCATGGACTTGTCACGCTTCAAGATCACAGAAGAGATCAAGAAGGAAACGATCGTGGCGCCGGTGACCCCAATGATCAAGCCCAGATAGTTCATTGGATCTTTCGGACTCATCAGTAATAAGGAAATGATGGAACCAGGAGATGGTGAACTCTTCAAGCCAACTCCTAAGATGGAGAATAAAGTCGTACCCGTGACACCGCCTGCGATAACAGATAAGAACAAAGCAGGCTTCATCAGGATATATGGGAAGTAAATTTCATGGATCCCACCAAAGAAGTGAATGATGATGGCACTTGGCGCAGAACCCTTAGCCGCACCTTTGCCAAACAAGGCGAAGGCCAGCAAGACGCCAAGCCCTGGACCTGGATCTGGTTCAAGCAAGAACAGAATGGACTTGCCAGCTGCCCCAGCGGCTTGTTGAATCCCTAATGGGGTCAAGATGCCTTGGTTGATCGCGTTGTTTAAGAACAAGATCTTGGCTGGTTCGATGAAAATGTTGGCCAACCACAACAAGCTGTGGTTGATCATCCAGTTAACACCGGTAGCCATAATCGTGGTGAACGCGGAAATGATCGGTCCCATTAAGAAGAAACCAATGATGGCCAATAACATGCCGATGATGCCGGCAGAGAAGTTGTTGACGAGCATTTCAAAGCCTTGTTTGATCTTCGGCTGAACGGCGTCGTCCCACTTCTTAATGCACCAGCCCCCCAATGGGCCCATGATCATGGCCCCAATGAACATTGGCACGTTGGTACCGACGATGACCCCCATCGTGGCGATGGCCCCAACGACCCCGCCGCGATGCTTGGCGATCGCTGCCCCACCGGAATAAGCGATGAGCAGTGGTAGTAAATATGTCTTCATCGGGTCGATCAATTTCGCTAATTGGGCATTTGGCAGCCAACCATCTTTTAAGAAGATGGCGGTGATCAAACCCCAAGCGATGAAGGCGCCGATGTTTGGTAGCACCATGCCAGAAAGCTTGGTCCCAAAGCTTTGCATTGCGGCTTTAAGGCCCTTCTTGGCAGGTTTGCTTGCGGATTTATCCATGACAAGCGCTCCTTTCCCCCAACCGAGTCTTGCTCGGTTCGTGTTTGCTCTTGATTACGTAAATTAGTGTAACCGGTTGCTGGTAGTGCTTGCAAAAGCAGCTTTGGCACAGAGCGGTGTGCCAAAATCGAAAAACTGTTCTATTCACGTTTTCAAACTGTTTTCATTAGCTAAAAATGTAACCGGATTCATTTTTGACACTCCTGATGCTTCGGCCCTTTGTCGCGCTCAAGATGAACAACTTTCACAGCGAAAAATTTGTGTTATTGGCGTCAACGCGTCTATATATTAAGTGTAGGTGTTGACATCGGCCTAGACCGATGTTATATTGGACTAGACCAAGAGAGGGAGGAATTTTCAAATGGACGTCAAAGTATTTGATAACGATGTTGAAGCAGGCAAGGCCGCATTCGAAATCATCAAGGCAGGTATGGATAAAGGTGCTAAGACCTTAGGGTTGGCTACTGGCAGCACGCCTGTAGAAATGTACAAGGCGATGGTCGCCAGCGACGTTGACTTCTCCAACATGACTTCCGTGAACTTAGACGAGTATGTTGGCATGGCACCAGACAACAAGCAAAGCTACCGTTACTTCATGCAAAGCCACCTGTTCGACGCGAAGCCTTTCAAAGAAACTTTCGTGCCAAATGGTTTGGCTGCAGATCCAGACGAAGAAACTAAGCGTTACAACAAAGTAATCGCTGACCACCCGATCGATATTCAAGTGCTGGGCATCGGCCGCAACGGCCATATCGGCTTCAACGAACCAGGTTCCCCGTTTGATGCCGAAACCCGCAAAGTGCCATTAACGCAATCCACCATCGACGCTAACGCCCGCTTCTTCGAACATGAAGAAGACGTACCGCGCTTCGCTTACTCCATGGGGATCGCTTCTATCCTGAAGAGCAAGAAGATCTTGCTGTTGGCCTTTGGTGAAGACAAAGCCGACGCCATCCAGAAGATGGTCGAAGGCCCTGTCACTAACCACGTGCCAGCTTCCGTCTTGCAAAACCATCCCGATGTGACTGTGATCATCGACAAGGCTGCTGCAAGCAAGCTCAGCAAGTAATCCATTCAAAAGAAGCCGTCTCGGTTAATGCCGAGGCGGCTTCTTTTAGTGTAGTACAGTGACTTGATATGCCACAAACTGTGCTAGCGGAAAATCACTGATAATTTATCGTTTCTCAACCGCAAAACATCCCTTGTGCAATCAGCTTGCACAAGGGATGTTTGTTTATAGTTCGGCTTCGATCGCCGCTTGGGTTTCATGGATCGCTTGAATAAACTGATCCCGGCGCTTAGGCGTGATGCGATACTTCGGCGTGCTAACGGAAAAGGCACCGATGATGTTGTCTTTGCGCTTCAACACCGCACCAATGCAGTAAACATCTTGCTCGGTTTCTTCATTGTCGATTCCGACGCCGGTAGCTGCCACATTCTGCAAGTCGGCTTTTAACGCGGCTTGCGAAGTCACCGTATGTGGGGTGACTTTGACTAAGGCGTGATGGGCGAAATAATTATCCAGCAGCGGCGCAGAATATTCAGCCAATACCGCCTTGCCCATTGCCGAACAATACAGGTGCATCGTGCCGCCGATCACCGACCGCAACTTGATGGAGTTGGGGCTTTCCAGCTTCTCGATCAGCACGATATGGCCTTCTGAAACCACGCCTAAGTTAACCGTTTCCCCTGTCACATCCCGCAGGCGGCTGAGTTGCGGCCGCGCCACGCTGGTGATGTCAAAAGAATCCGCCGCTTTCTCGCCGTAATTAAGCATTTGCGTGCCAAGATAATACCGCTTCGTCTCAGGCTCGCGCCGCACCAGCTGTAAGGCCACTAAAGTCGTCAACAACTTCAACGTGGTCGGCTTGGAGGCATCGGTTCCAGCCGTGATCTCTGCCAAAGTCGGCGCATGATCACACCCTAGAATATAGTCCAAGATCGCCTTGCCTTTGATCAAGGCAGTCCCATACAACTTGTCTTCCATCTTTCCTGACGCCTCCGCGTTTACGATATAGAAATCTTGTTTCTAGTTTACCTTAGAATGCCCTTTCACACAATGCATCCAGCCGCAAAAATGCACCCTTGCCAAAAAAACTCCCATACCTTGGGAGGCATGGGAGTCGCAAACGCTCAAATTTGCTTTTGTGGAAAGGTATGACCAGCCGCGTGAAGCGGTTTTTCGTCGAGCTGCGCAGCCCAACGCGATTGCGTGTAAGTCATGACGCCGCTTGGGCATAAACCGCCCAAACGTCATCCTGTCTTACACACATCGCTAAGTGCGGGCTGCTCCGCTCTGGGGTGCTTCGTCGAGCTCCGTGGCGCATCGTGGATGCGGTTAGCTACGTAATCGTACTCGAGGCAAAGTGCGCCTCAAGTACGATTACTAGGCTACCCGACCCACTCAAGCGCGCCACTGCGCTCTGGGTTTTTTCGTCGAGCTGCGCAAATTAACGCGGCGTGAGATAAGTCGTGACGTCAATTGGGCCAAAACCGCCCAACTGCCATCCCGCCTTATCTCCACCGCTAAACCCGCTTTGCTGCGCTCTGGGTTCGATTAACGAACTAAGTAGCCACCGTCAACGGCAAGGATGTGGCCGGAAACATAGTCAGCAGCCTTGGATGCTAAGAATACGGCAACACCCATCAATTCAGAAGGTTCTGCCCAGTGACCTGCAGGGATACGGTCGAGGATTTCCTTGTTACGAGCCTTGTCAGCACGGATAGGTGCCGTGTTGGCAGTCTTGATGTAGCCTGGGGCAATCGCGTTAACTTGGACGTTGTAAGCACCCATTTCAGAAGCGAAGGCCTTAGTCAAGCCGGCAACACCATGCTTGGAGGCAGTGTAAGAAGGAATGAACTTGCCGCCTTGGAAGGAAAGCATGGAACCGATGTTGATGATCTTACCGGACTTTTGCTTAGCAAATTCCTTAGAAGCAGCCATGGACATGTGGTAAACGGCGTTCAAGTTGATGTTGATGACGCGATCCCAGTCGGAATCCTTGGATTCAAGCAATGGGTTGCGTTTGATCATGCCGGCGTTGTTAACCAAGATGTCGATGTGGCCAAACTTAGCAATGGCGTTAGCAATAACCTTGTCGGCGATCCCAGGTTGAGTCAAGTCAACATCTTCGAATTCAACCTTACGGCCGCGCTTTTCGATCATTTCACGGGTGTTGTCCCATTCATCTTTACCAAAAGTCGGGATGTAAATGTCGGCGCCAGCTTCAGCCATCGCAACGGCATAGCCTTGGCCCAAGCCAGTGTTACCACCAGTGATAACGGCAACCTTGCCTTTAAGACTGAAGAAGTCCATCTTAAATTGATCCAATGCGGCTTCGTTTGCTGCGATTTCTTCTGCAGATTGATTAAGAACCATATTAGTATTCTCTCCTTTTGAGTTAAATTCTCAGAGTGACATCATCGCCTAGCGAAAATCGTTTCTTTATTGGAAACTGTATTTCCTCTAAGTAAATTACGTATATAATATATCGCCTTCCAAGGAATTAATCAACCGCTTTCGCGAAATTTTTGGAAATTGTTTTCCCAAGCAGCTGGTAAAAGCAACGACCAAGCGCGATCACTGTCGAAGAAATCGGTATCCCTTGCTTGACGTTGGCTGTCAGTCCCTTATAATCAACCAATATTGAAAGCAGGTGGGACATCGTGAATTATTGGTTACTGGCGCTGACGTTTCTCAGCGTCAACCTCGACTTCTTCTTCATGCTCTTATTTCTATTGAAACAATTCCGCCTTCGCCAAGTCATGCTGGGCTACTTGCTAGGCACATTGTTCCTATTAACGGTGAGTTTCGCCGTGGGCAAGGTGTTGGCAACGATTCTGCCAGAATGGCTGTTAGGCGTACTAGGCGTGTTGCCAATTTATATGGCGTTGCACGACGATGATGATGATGACCCCACCACGACCCATGGCAATCCGGTATGGACGGTGTTTGTCACGTATCTTTCGGTATGTGCCGGGTGCAACTTGTCGATCTTCTTGCCGGTGCTGGCTGGTGAAACTCTGCCGCATTTCGGCATCACCTTGCTGTTTATCGGCGTCTTGACACTGATCGTGGTGTATTTGATCCACTTGGTTGCCGACATCCCTGTCGTGTCTAAAGTGATGGACCGCTTCGGCGAGCGCTTAATGAAAGTCTGCTACATCTTGATCGGGGTGTATGTTTTCTTCGATAGCGGCTTGATCAGCCACGTGCTAAGCTGGCTGTGAGCCAACGAAGGACCTGCGAAAATTCGCAGGTCCTTCGTTGTTGTGTTTAAATTAACGGTTAACGCCGCCGGCAGATTGCATGGTGCCTAAGACGTCTTTTTCAGTCACGATGTTCAAGTCCCCGCTGACTGTCAGCTTCAAAGCACTGGCTGTGTCGGCGAAATTGATCAAAGCTTGTGGATCGTAGCCATGGATCAAGCCATGAACCAAGCCGGCGCCGAAAGCATCGCCGGAAGCGACCCCTTCAAACACGTGCATATCATACACTGGGCCTTGATAGATCTTGCCATCTTGCCATAACAAGGCAGTGCACTTGTGGTTTTCAACCGAGTGGATGTTGCGCACGACACTGGCGATGGTGTGGATGTTTGGATACTTCTCGGCAACTTTTTGCATGGTGGCTTTGAAGGAATCCAACTGATCGATGCCGCGGCTCATATCGCCGTCAAAAGCGGCCATACCCAGCGATGCTTCGTAGTCTTCATCGTTAGCTAAGAAAATGTCCACGTAAGGCATGATTTGGCTGACCACGCTTTGGGCCTTCTCAGGGGTCCACATCTTGCCGCGATAGTTGGCATCGAAGCAAACCTTAATGCCATGCGCGTGGGCGTACTTAACGGCTTCGATCAAAGCATCGGCGATTTCGTCGTTTAACGCTGGGGTCACGCCTGAGAAGTAGAAATAATCCACCCCGTCTAATAACTTAGCCCAGTCGAATTCGCTCTTCTTGATCGTGGCAAAAGAACTGCCGGCGCGATCGTAAACCACGTTGGTGCTGCGAATCGAAGCACCTTTCTCAAAGAAGTAAATGCCCAACCGCGGGCCGCCGACCATCACCTTGCTGGTGTCGACACCATATTGGCGCAGCGTACCAGTGGCCATTTGGCCCAAAGCGTTGTCTGGGACTTTGCTTAAATATTGCGCATCATCGCCAAATAACGATAAGGACACGGCGACGTTGGCTTCAGAGCCGCCATAATTGGCCTCGAAGGTGTTTGCTTGTAAGATGCGTTGGTGATCTTGAGGCTTGAGCCGCAACATCATTTCCCCAACAGTCAGAACTTTAGTCATGGATATGTCTCCTTTTCGTATTTTCGCGTAAGCGTTGTTTTTGCATTCAGCTTATTCTAACATATTTTTCGGTAAACGGTTTCCCTTTTAATAAAAAAGTGTATAATGAATGCTGTAAGAATCTGTAGACATACATGAAGGAGCGTACACATGCAAAAAGTAGAGAACTTGTTGCGGTTACAAAAAGCCGGCGTCGTCGCCGTTGTCCGCGATAACAACCCTGAAGGGGCCTTGAAGCAAAGTGATGCTGTCATCGCCGGTGGCGTTACCGCTATCGAATTAACTTTCACCGTGCCGCAAGCCGACAAAGTGATCGCTGAATTGACCAAGAAATATGCTGATGACAAGGCTGTCATCATCGGGGCCGGCACCGTATTGGACCCTGTGACTGCCCGTTTGGCAATCATGGCCGGTGCAGAATTCATCGTTAGCCCATCTTTCAACAAGGAAGTTGCTACGATCTGTAACTTGTACAGCATCCCTTACACCCCTGGCTGCATGACCCCAACCGAAATCCAACGCGCTTTGGAAACCGGTTGCGATTTGATCAAGCTGTTCCCAGGTTCAGCAATGCACCCAGGCATGGTCAAAGCCGTCAAGGCACCGTTCCCACAACTGTCCATCATGCCAACTGGCGGCGTGTCCTTGGACAACATGGCCGAATGGTTTGCTGCAGGCGTCTCCTTAGTTGGCGCCGGCTCCAACTTGACTGCCAAGGCCAAGACTGGCGACTACGCTGGTGTGACCGAAACTGCCAAGGCTTACAAGAAAGAACTCGACCGTATCCGCGGTTAATGCTCATTGACTCAAAGAAAGCGGCGCCTTCATTGCGAAGGCGCCGCTTTTTGCATGTCGTCAAATTTTTCAATGTCGACCAGCCACTTGCAGCTTGAGTGGTTGCAGCGAGGTTTTGTTTAAGTCGCATGTACCATGCCCAATAATCAATAACCGTCTCAACGGATTCATCATTGCATCGACGTACAAAAATATGCAAAGATTTCCTGATTGCCAAGTGAAAAAGTGCTGCTGCACCTCAACCAACTGCGGTTGAAATCCAGCAGCACCTTTAATTTTGATCAAGCGTTCTCAGCAATAAATGCCTTCAATTCATCTTGCGTCGGATAGCCGTCGTTATCGCCAGGATGTTGCACGGCAATGGCGCCCACGGCATTGGCCCGCTGCACGGCTTTGGCCAGCGGCAAGTCTTCCAACAAACCAGTGATCAACCCTAAAGCAAACCCATCTCCGGCACCGACAGTATCGACGACTTTGGCAGCTTTGAAGCCGGGCACGGTAAACGTTTGCCCATCGCGGGTCTTCACGAACGCGCCTTTAGGGCCGACCTTGACGACAACTGCTTTGGTGTACTTGCCTTGATTCAAGTAGAAGTCAGCGATCTTCTCCGGATCGCGTGTGCCAACCAGCTGCTCGCCTTCGCCAATCCCTGGCAAAACGATCGTCGCTTCGCGGGCTAACATATTCAAAGTCGACACCATGGTACTTTCGTTGGCCCACAAGGACTTGCGGATGTTGGGATCGAAGGTGAATTCGATTTGGTGTTCATGCAGCAAGAACATGAACTGTTGCACCGCCGCCAACGCCTTGTACGAAATCGCCGGGAAAATGCCGGTGATATGCGCCCACTTCACGCCGTCAAAATTGATTTGGTCCAAGCCCGCAGGATTAAGATGCGCCGCCGCCGACCCGCGCCGAAAGTAGGCGGTATCCGGATCGCCATGGCTGACTTGATTCTTAAACTGCAACCCAGTCCAATGTTCTGGAGTAGAAGCCAGATAAGTGGTGCCCACGTGGTTTTGTTGTAACTGCTGGCGAATAAAATCACCAAACGCATCTTGGCCAACTTGCGAAATGTATTCGACACTATGGCCTAAGCGCGCTGTCCCCACTGACACATTGACTTCGGCCCCGGCCAAGTACTTGCGGAAGTGCTCAGCGTCGGTCAAGCTCGCATCGAGGTCCGTTGAAGCAAACAAGGTGATCGGTTCACCGATCGTCAATAATTCACTCATCATCATCCATCCTTTCATTGCAACCGATTACATTAATTGTCTTAAAAACATCCCGACCCTACGGAAAGCCGGGACACGTGTTGTGCATGTGTGAAATGGTCGAGAAGATTTTTAATACCGAATCCGTTTCGGGAAATCGGTTTCCTCAACAATTTAACTATAAGCCGATGACGAAAAATTGTCAATAATAAACCGCTTGTCGGCAAGCAACCTCTGCAACAAATTTTAGCAAAAACCGCCTCGTGCGCGCATGTTCCCGCCAAATCACTGGTCGCGGCCATATTGTTTTACATATCAATCGACTTCTGATTGGGGGGTGGTATACTTGCGGCAAGGAGGCGCATGGCCATGAAAAGTCCTTGGGGTTATCTGATAGTAATACTTCTTTGCAACGTTTCCATCATGTTATGCCTGATTTTCAGCACGAAGCGTTCCGCCATGACGTTCGTCTTAACGTCGATATTTGTCGTTGCAAACGGCATGTATCGACTTGCCATCAATCAACGCCGACAGTCGAAAGACAAGGTTGCGACCTTACACAAGTAGTCCAGTTTACAAAAGCCCACTAACCCGGCATTCCCGGCTAGTGAGCTTTTTTAGTGACGTGTGTTCGCCTCACCATTTGCAGGCACGGCACGATTAATAGAGCGACTAATAACCAGCAAGCTGTTATCAAACAGACGGAACTCTGATAACACCCTTGTACAGTGACTTGATACCAATCCTCTAACTTAGCATTGCGTGATATTTGCCCATGCTTTGCTGAATCGGAACCAACCTGCAATTGCGCTGTGTCGACTTCCGTTGACCAGGCTGCTCAATATCCTGATTCCAATACAGGAGGACAGGCGTTGCGGAGGCGCGCGGCAAGCGTCGGTCAGGCCGTGAAACGATCAGCGTCGTGAGACAAGCGGTTTGTGCTTGGCTCGCGTCGCTGATCGCGGCAAGAATTTAGACGTGCACGTGAGCAAAGCGAACGCACGGCTAAATTCTTAGGCGTAAAACACGCGCACTTTGCGTGGTTGAAGCCGGCCGCACAGCCTGCGCCGACGCTTGCCGCGCGCCGCAAAGCAACGCGATTGTGTATAAGCCGTGACGCCGCCAAGGCAAAGAACGCCTTTGCGTCATCCCGTCTTATACACATCGCTAAAACCGCTTTGCTCCGCTCTGGTTTATAGCGACGCTCTAACGTGTACTTCAGCTGGGATCTCGGTGCGGCTGATTGGGACTTCTTTGCCTTCGATCAGCTTCTCCAAACGCATCGCGACTTCGCGGCCGATTTTTTCTGGATTCTGATTCACCACCGACAACGGCGGGTTGGCTAACTCACCCCAGTTCCAGTCATCGTAGCCGCACAATCCTACTGAATCCGGCACAGCCACGTGGTTGGCTTGCAGCCAGCGCAAACTGGCCATCAACAAATTACCATTAGCCGCAAAAATCACCGACTTGCGCACGCCGACGCCATCATGCCAATCAGCGATGCCGGACACGTCTTCATGGTCTTCCACTTCTAACAAGGTGATCGGAATGTTGGCGTTCTTGCAAATCGCCGCAAAAGCCCGGTAGCGTTCATAACGCACCGTCGCTTGATCAACCGGGTTGGAAATCACCAACACACTTTGGTAACCTTTCTCCAACACGGCTTGAGCCAACACTTTGCCTGATGCTGTGTCGTTTGACGTGACGCACGGAAACAACAGCGGCCGGGTCAAACGGTCCACCAGCACCACTGGAATGCCGGAATCTTTGAGGAATTCGTATGCCGACGCATCCGGTTGCGCCGGTTGCAGCACGATGCCGTCAACATTTTGCGAAATCAAATTCTTCAATGCCGTGGCTTCTTGGGTGGTATCTTCACCGCCATCTGCGATCAAGATCTGATCTTGGCGCGTACGGGTAATGCCAGAGATTCCTTTGATCAAGAAGGTGGAATAAACATTAGAAACATCGCCCACGACCACGCCGATTTGGTGTGAACGCTTGGACTTTAACGCACTGGCGTTGTAGTTAGGCACATAGCCGAGTTCGGCGATCACGCCTTTGATCTTGCGGCGCGTCGCCAAGGACATGCGCTCAAAGCGCCCATTGAGGTATCGGGAAACGGTTGCCTTGGAAACGCCTGCCTCTTTCGCGACATCGTTGATCGTATATTTTGCCATTTGCGGACCTCATTTCGGATAGATGATGGTTCTATTGTACTCTTTTTATCGTGAGTTATGAAACCGATACCCTTGTGTCTGATCGGCGGGTCACGTACAGTATGAAAGGAAGGATGTGAGCCCATGACTTATGGATATATCAAGATGATCCGCGGCTTGGTCGGCCACACGCCGATCATCTTAAACTGCGCCGGCGGGGTCTTACTCAATGACCAGCAAGAAGTTCTGTTGAACCTGCGCACAGACACGCACAACTGGAGCCTGCCAGGCGGCTACCTTGAATACGGGGAAACGTTTGCCGAAGCCATCATCCGCGAATACAAGGAAGATAGCGGCTTAGATGTGGAAATCGTGCGGCCATTGAAGCTGTTTGATAAAGGCGAAACGGTTTACCCCAACGGCGATCGCGCCCAAACCATCGCCATGCTGTATCTGGTCAAGCCTGTTGGCGGCAAGATCTTGACGTCAGCCACCGATGAGACACTTGCCCTTAAATTCTGGCCGTTTGACGATCTGCCACCATTGTTGAATCAACAGAACGCGGAAATGTTGGCCTACGCTGCCACGATACCGGAAGTTACCATAAGTTAGCTGTGCCATATATTGAGCGTTCGTTCAAACTTGAATAAACGTATTAGGAGACGTGAAATCTGTAATTAAGATTTCACGTTTTTTGTTATTAATGCCTGTTTATAGGCATTAAAGCAGAGAAATTATTTTTAGGAATCACTAAAATAGGGTTTACTTATGAATAATTTCGGTTAAACTAAAAGTGATTTCAGAAAGGAGATTGTTCAAATTGAAAGATCGAAACAATGCGCAAAAAAAGCATAAGCTCATTGAATATGCGAACGGCCCATCGCTGGAAGAAATCAACGGCACAGTCGAGGTGCCAAAAGGCAAAGGCTTCTGGCGAACCTTATTCGCCTACTCAGGCCCAGGTGCGTTAGTCGCCGTCGGTTACATGGATCCGGGCAACTGGTCGACTTCGATCACCGGCGGGCAGAACTTCCAATACTTATTGATGTCTATCATCTTGATTTCCAGTTTAATCGCCATGCTCCTGCAGTACATGGCGGCTAAACTGGGCATTGTTACCCAAATGGACCTCGCTCAGGCGATTCGCGCCCGGACGAGCAAGACCCTAGGCATCATTCTCTGGCTCATGACTGAATTTGCCATCATGGCAACTGATATTGCGGAAGTGATTGGCGCGGCGATCGCGTTATACCTGCTATTCCATATTCCCTTGGTCATCGCCGTTTTCATCACGGTTTTTGACGTTTTGCTATTATTACTGTTAACCAAAATCGGTTTCCGCAAAATTGAAGCCCTTGTGGTTTGCTTGATCCTGGTGATCTTGTTGGTTTTCGCCTATCAAGTCGCCTTATCCGATCCTGATTGGGGCGGCGTGATCAAAGGCCTGATCCCAAGCGCTGCCACAATCGCATCCCATCCCGACGTGGCGGGGATGAATCCATTGTCTGGGGCCTTAGGGATCATCGGTGCCACCGTGATGCCGCATAACCTGTATCTGCATTCTGCAATTTCACAAACTCGCAAGATCAATCACGATGATGAAGAAGAAGTCGCCCAATCCGTCCGCTTCTCCGCATGGGACTCCAACATCCAGTTGTCACTGGCGTTTGTTGTCAACTCCTTGCTGTTGATCATGGGGGTTGCAGTGTTCAAGTCCGGCGCCGTGAAGGATCCGTCTTTCTTCGGCTTGTATGAGGCCTTGTCCAACACTTCCATGCTTTCCAACGGCCTCTTGATTTCCGTGGCCAAATCCGGCGTCTTATCAGTCTTGTTCGGGGTCGCCTTGCTGGCCAGTGGTCAGAACTCCACCATCACCGGGACTTTAACCGGTCAAGTCATCATGGAAGGCTTCGTCCATATGCGCATGCCGCTGTGGGCGCGGCGCTTAGTCACCCGGCTGCTTTCTGTCATCCCTGTGTTGATCTGCGTGGGCACCACCTCACACTTAAGCGTCATTGACCAACACACCGCCTTGAACAATCTGATGAATAATTCGCAGGTTTTCTTGGCCTTTGCCTTGCCGTTTTCGATGTTGCCGCTGCTCATGATGACTGACTCTAAGGCGGAAATGAGCGAACGGTTCAAGAACGTCCTTTGGGTTAAGATCTGTGGCTGGATCTCCGTCATTGGCTTGACCTACCTGAACTTGATCGGATTGCCAGATTCCTTCGCCGGCTTCTTAGGCGATCACGCTTCTGCCAGCGAAATCAATATGGCCCACATCGCAGCTTACATTTCGATCGTCTTAGTGCTCGCCTTGCTGGCATGGTGCACTTGGGATTTGTATCGCGGCGACAAGCGGCTGCGTGAGCTGCAAGAAACCAATGGTGAGACCCGCGCGATCCCAAGTTATGAAGGGGGTCAAAGCAAATGAGCGCCTACTTTGACCAAACATTTAATCAACTCGCTGACGCACTGGCCAAACTTGGCGCCGCCTTGTATCACGACCAAAGCGGCCTGCCGCTTATCACTGGGGCCTTTGCTGCTGCGCATGACCTCGATCAAGGGAGGTGCGACTAATGGCTGCTCAAGATTTTAAGAAGATCCTCGTTGGGGTCGATAGCTCCGCTGACGCACTGGCTGCTTTCCGCTACGCGATCCATCGCGCCAAAACTGACAACGCAGCGCTGATCATCACCACCATCTTGGAATCCGATGATTATAACGTTTATCAGGCCTTGGACAAAGACTATGTGCATGGCGAAGCCGCAGAATTGGAGAATCACATCCACGCTTATCAACAGCTGGCACAACAAGCCGGGATCCATGATGTACGGGCCGTTATCGGCGAAGGTGATCCAGGCGAAACCATTGTCAAAACGTTGATCCCGCAATATCAGCCGGATCTGCTCATCATCGGCGCCCAAGCCAAGCAAGGCCTCGCCAAACATTTTGGCAGCCAAGCTTCTTACATGGCCAAACACGCCCCCATATCGGTGCTGGTCATTCGCGAGTAAGGTCATGCAGGGAGGCTTTCATGATGATCAATCACGGTCAACGACGCGCGCAGATCTTGACGACTGCCCAACAGCTTTTCGCTGAACACGGCTTCGCCAGCACCACAACGCGCCAATTAAACCAAACCGTCGGCATCGCCGATGGCCTGCTTTACTACTATTTTCCTCAAGGCAAACAACAATTGCTCGACACCATCGTGGCCCAAGGCGTCACCGCCCACCGTGCCGCCATCGACTTATCGCTGGCTGGCGTCGCCGATTTGCCTGCGCTGGAAGCACGCTTGGTGGCAATCATGCAACAACTGTGGGACTTGCTGACCAGTCCTGAAGGCTATCAAGTTTTTGTCATTACCATCCGCGAACGGCCGCGGCTTTCACAAGCCGCCGCAGACTGGCTGCCTAAAGTGATGACACAAGGGCGCAAGCGGCTGATGACTGCTTTGAATCAACTGGCATGGCTCAAATTAGACCCTGCCGACAGCAAGCAGCTCGCCACCACCATCTTTGCGGTTTTCCAAGCGACGCTGTACTCAGCCTTGTTGATCAATGATCAGCGGGAGTTGACTGCCGCTGTCAGCGATCAGTTGCACGCACAGCTGCATTTTCTCTTGACGAAGGTTACTGCCTAAACATCACAAATGCGCCAGCACCCGATTAGGGATGCTGGCGCGTTTGTGTTTAATTAATCTTCATCATCGTCTTCTTCAACCAAGTCTTCCCAGGCGGTCTTGCCTAAGAATGCCTGCAGCTGCCGGATGTTGCGGTTGTTTTCGCCGCGCAGCTTGGTGAGATACGCCGCCATGGCTGGACGCGCTTCGCGCTGGGCCAGTTTGATGGCGCGGTCGATAAACATATTGGCAAAAGTCAGATCATGTGCAGTGGTATCGACCATCTCAGCGGCATCGGTGTACTTCAAGCGGCCGTCTTCTTCGATCTTAGTATAGCGGGTGTATTCGTCGACGGTAGATGGCGGCAGCTGGTTTTCATCCAGCAGCACGGCGCCTAATTCGTCAAGCTGGGCGCGGTTTTGTGCGATCAAGTCGCGA
This sequence comes from Lacticaseibacillus jixiensis, assembly GCF_042847315.1. NCBI lineage: Bacteria > Bacillati > Bacillota > Bacilli > Lactobacillales > Lactobacillaceae > Lacticaseibacillus > Lacticaseibacillus jixiensis. Next base: position 3,556 of record NZ_BAAFPR010000025.1, on the reverse strand, counting down.
TACAGCGCCTGCACCGCCAAGCTCTGCGGGCCTTTGGCAAACCAGAGGAACTGGTGGTATTTCACATCCAGATACCACATATTCGCCACGATATGGCCGGTCATCGCCCCGGCAGTAGGCTTGTGGTGATCAAGATCAGCTTGTTTAACTTCGGCTTGGTACTTGGCTTCGATTGCTTCGTTCATGAGGGTTCCTCCTATTATAAGGCTTTGACTTTGGCCGACTTGACTTCATAACCGAGCTTAGTCACCACATTCTCCAGGGTGTCGGCAGAAACTTGGCTGTCATCGAATTCAGCCTTGACCTTGGCGGCATTGAACAAAACTTTGACATTGGCCACACCAGGCTGATTCTTAACGGCTGTTTCGATTTTGGTCAAGCAAGACGGGCAGGTCAATTCATCTAATTGCATCGTGATTTTTGCACTCATGTTAAGCACCTCTTTCTCTTATTTACAAATACAGTATATCGACGCTGGGCCATTAAGAACTTGACGCAGATCAAGTTTTGCCAGATTGTTTTGACAAAATCTGGCCAAAACGCCACACTAGATACAACGATCTCATCACAAAGGAAGTATTCTCATGAACCCAAGCCTTGATCACATCGCCATTTCCGGTATTCGCCGCTTCAACGACGCCGTCGCCGGCATCCCTGACATGCTGCGCCTGACGCTAGGCGAACCTGATTTCACCACCCCGCAGCACATTAAAGATGCCGCCATTGCCGCCATCAACGAAGATTATTCGCATTACACGCCTAACGCCGGCGATCCGGCCTTGCGCCAAGCCGTCGCTGATACTTGGCACGCCAAATACGGCGTCGACTATGACCCAGCCGATGAGATCTTGGTGACTGTCGGCGCCACTGAAGCCATCGCTATCGCCATTCAAGGTTTGTTTGCGCCAGGCGACGCGGTGTTGGTGCCGGCCCCGGTATATCCCGGCTATGTGCCGCTGATGACGCTGAATCATATCACCCCGATCATCATTGACACCAGTGCGCATGCCTTCGAATTGACACCGGCGATGATCGATGCCGCCATCGCCGCGCATCCAGACCAGCACATCGCCGGGATCATTCTGAATTATCCTAACAACCCCACCGGCATCACTTACCGCAAAGCGCAACTGCAAGCCTTGGCGCAAACTTGTGTGGCACATGACTTAATGATCGTTGCCGATGAGATCTATGCAGAATTGACCTATGGCGCAGCACATGTGTCTATCGCCAGCTTTGCCAAAGATCATACGGTGATCATCTCCGGGTTGTCCAAGTCGCATGCGATGACCGGCTGGCGCATCGGCTTCTTGCTGGCGCCTAAAGCGATCACCCAAGCGCTGAAGAAGATCCACCAATACACCGTCACCGCTGCCACCACCATCGCCCAGCGCGCCGGTATCGAAGCACTGGTGAACGGAGCAGATGATGGGGCCAGAATGCGTGACGTTTACCAGCAGCGCCGCGATTACTTGCTAGGCGAGCTCACCAAGTTAGGCTTTGACGCCGTTGATCCGCAAGGCGCCTTCTACTTATTTGCCAAGCTGCCAAAGCGGTTTGCCAAAGATGCTGAGCAATTCTGCACCGACTTGGCGCATGCCGATCACTTGGCGATCATTCCCGGTACGGCTTTTGGTGCGCAAGGTTACGTGCGCTTAAGCTACGCCGCCAGTCTCGCCGATTTGCATGAAGCAGTGGCGCGGCTGGGCCACTATTGCGCCACACATTGAATTGCCTGAGTCATTGGCGCATACTTAATTTATCAATTACGAGTGCGATGTGAGGCTGCGGCCTTGCGTCGCCTTTTATTGCAAGGGAGGTCATATACATTGGATGAAGCACAGCGCGAAAGCGGCCCGTGGCGCAAGAACTTGTATGTCTTGTGGTTTTGTACATTCGTGGCCGGCATCGCCTTCAGTGAGATCATGCCGTTTCTGTCGCTTTATGTCAGTCAAATGGGCGATTTCTCCAAACAACAGCTGACATTCTGGTCTGGGGCGATTTACGCGGTGACGTTTCTGATCACCGCCATTGTTTCGCCGCTATGGGGCAACTTGGCCGACCGCACCGGGCGCAAAGTGATGCTGATCCGAGCCAGCCTCGGCATTGCCGTGTCAATGGTGTTGATGGGCTTATGCACCAATGTCTGGGCGCTGTTTGCCTGCCGCTTCTTCCAAGGCTTCTTCTCCGGCTACATCCCTAACGCCCAAGCCTTAGTTGCTTCCCAAACGCCTAAAAAAAATGCCGGCGTCGCTTTGGGCACCTTAGTCACCGGCTCTGTTTCTGGGACGCTGTTTGGCCCGATCATCGGCGGGATCTTGGCGCAGATCTTCTCTATTCGCAACACCTTCTTCATCACCGCCGGCTTGCTGGTCGTGGTGTGCTTGATGTCGGCCTTTCTGGTCACTGAATCCTTCACCCCGGTGGTGCGCAAACCCGGCGAAGCCAGGCACGGTTTATTGGCGCAAGTCGCCGATCCGAAGCTGATCGTAATCTTGTTAGTATCGACCATGATCGTGCAAACCGGCAATGCGTCCATCTCCCCGATCATCGCCTTATACATCAAAGAATTGATGCATGGCGCCGGCGGAGTCACCGTCGTCGCCGGCATCATCGCCGCTTTGCCTGGGATCTCAAATATCTTAGCGGCGCCGCGCTTAGGCCGTTATGGCGACAAACACGGCAGCGGCCGCGTGCTGATCGGCTGTTACCTGTTCGCGGTGGTGGTGTACTTCCCGCAAGGCTTCATCGGCAGCATCGTCGGCTTAGGCATCTTGCGCCTGTTTGTCGGCGTGTCTGACGCCGGCTTGTTCCCGACGATCCAAACCTTGTTGACCAAGAACACGCCTTCCAGCATCACCAGCGCGGTGTTCAGCTGGAACCAGTCTTTCCAAGCCCTAGGCAACATGCTCGGTGCATTGTTAGGCGGTGCCATTGCCGGGGTATTCGACTACAATGTGGTGTTTATCTCCACCGCGTCATTATTGTTGATCAACTTATTGGTGTTGCGCTTTGCCGAACCACAGTTGTTAAAGCGCGTCTGACGACGATGCGCTGCTCAATCAGAAAGCACCACAAGGCTGAGACGCAGCGCGATTTTAGCCTATAACGCAAGCGGCTATACCCCACGATTCATCTTGAATCACGGGGCATAGCCGTTTGCGTTACTTTGTGCAACACAATTGTAGGAATTATATCTGGTTCCAGTCGTACATTTTTTGGTTAAAGCCACTTGGATCAGTACCAGGTTATCAAAGGTAATGCTTGATCCACCACGTTCAGATGCGGCAAGTGAATTTCGGCTTGTAATGCCTGCCGACAATTGTTCTTGCGTCAAATTTCGTTCGATGCGAAGTTTTTTAATTAATCCCCCGTGCCGCAATATCAACATCTCCAACGTATATTGAAAAAATACTGTTATTTAAATGTCCCGCGTTTTACAATCAAGTTAGCCACTATCGTTAGCACTCAGACAAAATAAAAAACACCAAGTCGATACGACCTGTTATCATTAAAGTTCCTACACAATTAATGAAAGAGGTATCGTCTTGATGCA
>NZ_BAAFPR010000024.1:0-46048 GCF_042847315.1 Lacticaseibacillus jixiensis | reverse complement strand
TGCCTTGGAACCAAACATTTACCGGTACCGCCCAATCGACCGTCGCTTAAAGCAAAGAGGTCCGCTTCCCTGAATCTGGGAACGGGCCTCTATTGATTTTCAAGACGGTCTGTTATTGGGTGCTTACCGTTGTTCTGCTGTTAGCGTGTCATAAGTGGAAGAAACTTGTTGCTGAACTGCTGTGTTCAGAAGCTTTGCAAACTGCTCAAATGTTAGATCATGTGTAACGCCATCAATCTTTATTAACTTGTGAGTGCTCATTATCCTTCTCCTCTGGGGCTTACCCCGTAACCTCTATAAAACTAGATGGCTAATTTTTCTAACCATGCTTCCAGATCTGTTTTACGGATACGCTTGTATCGGCCGTAAGAGATTTCTGGCAATCCATCCTGAATCCATTTGTAAAGAGTGTTGTAACTGCAATGGGCGGCGTGACAGGCTTCGCTAAGGTTGTACACAAGCGGTTCACGTAGTTCAACAATCTTTTGCTCTACGATTTGTTGCACACGTTCATCAATTCGTTGATCCATGGATTTATCAAAAGCGGGTTCCCAAATGATTTGGGCTTTAAGTGGTGTTTCTTGTTTCATGGGCTTTCATCCTCCTTTTAACTGTGAACAGTATAAGTCCATGACTGTATACAGTCAATAGTAAAAATACTGTTTACCTGCAATTTATTCCGGCGTATAGTCAACTTTGAGCGTACATGGTCACACCTGCTTTCTCTGGTGCTGCGGATTTTGGGTGTTTTTTCCCGTGCCGCGGCAGTGTGGGACAAATTTTTGTTTACAGAGGCTTTATAGGCAAGTCCATGACGTATGTAAAAAAACAAATCAAAAAAATTGAAAATCCAAGCAAGTCAGTGAAAGAAGGGAACTCAGTGATAAATGTTCAGTTGAAAGAAGTTGCACGACAACAAGGCCATACCCTTACGGATATAGCCAAGGCAACAGGTATTTCAATGAATACGCTCAGTGTTCTTGGGCGTGGTGATTCTAACGGCATTCAGTTTGGTACGCTTGAAAAGATCTGCAACTTCTTACAAATCACACCGAATGATCTCTTTGGCTTTGAACCTGATCTATACAAGATTTCTATCGGTGAGCAGCAAAATTCTGACCACAGCTATTCAGCAGCGGCGTTTAGTAGTGATGATCTCGCCGCATTAAATAGGAAATTAAGCGGTATTGATCTGGCTCAAACAGACAAGCCGTTAGCTGTATACGTTCAGCAGCCTGCCTTTAACGGTGCTGGCGCGATGTTAGTTGTAGGTGCACCACTGAATGATACAAGTGGCGTTTATCAATGGTTAGAATCTTTAAGCCAGAGGCAGCAGATTAACATTATTCAAGAAGCATTTACCATCTTACGGTTAAATCCCTATAAAGATGCCAACAGTCATGTGGTGGCATTGTTCATCATGGCGGATCACTCAGCGCGTGCTTATGATTTTCTGGTTTCAGAGGATCACAAGCTGTCGTTGGCGTAGGATAGGGAAGTCTTTGGTTCTCCATTTCTCAGTGCACCGCTTGCCTAGCGTGACGGAAAATAGGAGGAACAACAGATGTCGCAGTATAAATATTTGATCAAAGCAGGTGAACGGTGGCGTTTTGATGCAACAACACAGGTTCGGGGCAGCAACGGGCGCTTTAAGCGTGTAAGCGGTGGCGGCTTCTTAACCAAAAAAGAGGCTGCACTCCATGAGCGCCGCGCACTTGATGATGTAGAACGTCACGGATTCACAGAATCCAACAAGATTACGTTTAGAGCCGTTTATGAAAAATGGTATCAAGTATATGAAAGAGGTGGGATAGCCGAATCTACGGCGGCAAAGACACAGGATAATTTTCGGCTGCATATTTTGCCACTTTTCGGCGAGAAGCCGATTAAAGAAATTTCAATAGAGGATTGCCAGAATGCCGTTCAGTTGTGGGCGGATAAAGGATACAAGAAGTATCGCACGTTCTTGAAAATGACTTCCAAGGTGTTTGAACATGCCATGCTTAACAAAATTAGGTATGATGATCCTACAAGGGCCGTTTGGGTTCCTAGAAAGCCGGCTAAGTCAGACCGCAAGACAGAACCAAAAGACAACTTTTATACTGAGGATCAACTTCAAGCTTTTCTCAAAGCCGCACGCCAAGAAGCAAACTGGAAGGCGTATACTATATTTAACGTCTTGGCATTCACTGGTATGCGTAAGGGTGAGGCAATGTCTTTACGTTGGACTGATCTAGATTTCAAGAAACACACTCTTACAATCAGTAGAACCTTGACCCGCGGTAAAAATAATCGCCTTTATATCTCGCCAAATCCCAAAACAGAAAGCAGCAAACGCACGCTGTTTCTGGATGACAAAACAATATCTATTTTGAAACAGTGGCAAAAGATGCAAGCCCAAGAGTTTCAGCGTGATGGCATTAAATCTAACGGTGATGAACAATTGATCTTCACCAATGACCATAATGGGTTCATGCAACCTATGTATCCTAACAAGTGGATGGATAAGATTATCGCAGCTGCAAACCTAAAGCGAATCACGCCGCATGGTTGGCGTCACTCATGGGCAACCATTGGAAATATTAAGAATATCAATCCCGTATTGATTGCTGCGGAACTGGGGCACAAGTCTGTACAAACCACCCAAAACGTTTATACTGGTGTCACTGAGGATCAGCTTGCGGGTTTGCCAGACCTATTTGTTGAGTAGCCCTGCAATCGTGGAATATAGATATTCCCACATGATTCCCACATCAAAAATGTTTTCACAAGAACAAATACCGTAATGTAGGCGTTCGTTAACTGCATTGCTCAGTGTATATTGATCCCTATCTACCCAAGAATAATATCTATCAGCTGTCACGGCGTTCAAAAGCGCCAGGTGGCAGTTTTTTTATTGGCATACTTCCCTCTGAATGGCGTGATTGATCAGCGCTGTTTTGTCGCTGTTTGGTTACCGTTGTGTAACGGGCATGCAAAGCTGACGGTTTGGGCGTAAACTTAACTTATCACTTTGGAGAAAAGAGGGGCACGCATGAAAATCGAATCTGCATGTACGTCGATCTTGGTAGGCAAACTCGCCTCGATCGATGGCACCACCATGATCGCGCGCAACGACGACACATTCAAACCACTGACACCGCAACGCTTCTACATGCATCCAGCATGGAAAGGCGAGAAGGACTTAATGGTGAAGTCGCCGCTAAACAACTTCGAGGCACCGCTGCCGGAGAATGGCTACCGCTACAACGCGGTGCCTAATGTTGACCGTGAGCATGAAGGCGATTATGAAGAAAGCGGCATCAACGAGAAGAACGTCGCAATGTCGGCGACTGAATCGACTTATGGCAACGAGCGCACCTTGGCCTTTGATCCGTTAGTCAAAGACGGCTTAGACGAAGACTTGATGGTGAACATGGTTTTGCCATTCATCGAATCTGCACGCCATGGGGTCGAATACCTCGGTCAATTGATCAAAACATACGGCTCCCCAGCCGGCAATTCGGTGCTTTTTTCCGATAAAGACGCGGCTTGGTACATGGAAATCGTCACCGGCCATCACTGGGTCGCTCAGCGCATCCCTGATGACGCTTATGCAGTCGCTGCCAATCAAGTGGCGATTCAAGAAGTCGATTTCGACGATCCGGATAACTTTATCTGGAGCGCCGGGATCCAAGAATTCGTTGAAGAACACCACTTGAACCCGGATCAATCCGGCTTCAACTTCCGGCATATCTTTGGCACGATGAACGAGAAAGACCGTCACTATAACACGCCGCGGGTTTGGTATGCGCATCATATCCTCAACCCAGAAACGCCGGAAACCCCAGAATCCGCCGAGCTGCCGTTCATTATGCATACTGATCACAAAATCACCCGTGAAGACATTGCTTATATCTTAGGCAGCCATTACAACGAAACTCGCTTTGATCCGTTAGGCCATGGCGATGACGCGGATAAATATCGTTATCGGCCGATCGGCTTGAACCGCACGCAGAATTCGCATATTCTGCAGGTGCGCGATAACGCTGAATCAATCATGTGGTTAAACATCGGGATGCCGACGTTCAGTCCATATGTGCCGTTCTATTGCAACGCCGAAGACACCGATCCGTCTTATAACCAAACGCCAATGCAAATGGATGTGGATAAAGATTCTGCATATTGGCTGCATCGGTCGATGGGGATGTTGGTTGAATCGCATTATAACCACTTCATTCAACAAAACCGCGACTATTTAACTGAACTCAACCGGCGTTTCCGCATTCATATTGCCCAAACCGATGCCGCGACAGCCGACCTTTCCGGCAAAGACTTGACTGAAGCGTTGACTGCGGCCAATTACAAACTGGTGGCCATGGTCAAAGCCGAAACCAAGAAGCAAATCGCCAGCTTTGTGATGCAAGGCTTGGAGTTGTCGAAGCTGACGTTTAATATGGATAAGAACTTGTAGCCATTGCCAAGACCTTTGCCTTGCCGCTCATGTGAGTGCCAAGCGAAGGTCTTTTTTGGTGGTGGCGGGATGAATGGACATCTGGGATTTCTAGTGTATAATGTTGATAAAGGTGGGATGGATAGCCGCCTATCACGGAGGTTACGCGATGAATAAAGATCGAATTAACGCGTTATCAGATGGTGTGTTTGCGATTTTGCTGACGATCTTGATTTTAGAATTCAAGCCTGAAACGATTGCCCCTGGGACTTTAGGCCATGTGATCAGCCATCAAGGGCCGTTGTTTGTGATGTATTTGATGTCGTATTTCTATGTGGGCACCAGCTGGTTGTTTCATCATGACTACTTCCAATATGTGAAGAAAACCAACCGCACCTTGAATATCTTGAATCTGGGGTTGCTTTTCACCGTGACGCTGGTGAACTACGCCATGGTGTTGTTGATCGAAGCGCTGACCAATGGCAATGCTGATGATATTCAAGTGGCGTTCATTGTGTATGATGTGGTGGCGATCTTGATTTCAGCCAGTTTCTTGGTGGTGTATCGCTTCTTGGAGCGGCATGTGGAGTTGCGCAACTTGTCAGGCATCGAACACCACTACAACCGCATCCGCCAAGATCCGGCGCGGTCGGTGGGTATTTACCTGTTGTCGATCGTGGCGACTTTCTTCTCTAATGGGTTGGCGGGGGCCTTGTTGATCGTTGGGGTGGTGTTTCATTTTGTCGCGTACTTGCGGTTTTCCAAGGTTATTCATTTGGGGGTCAAGAATGCCAGTGGGGAAAATGAGCACGAGGAGCCAAGAAGTTAGGCGCCAAGCCTTGACAATCCCCTTGAATCCTGTAAAATGTTTATTGTTCTGATGATTCATTGCCCGTTGGTCAAGGGGTTAAGACGTCGCGTTCTCAGCGCGAAAACACGGGTTCGAATCCCGTACGGGTGAGTGTGCCGCTACATCGTTGATGTAGCGGCTTTTTGTATACCAGAGCGGAGTGGCGCGCACTTAGCGGGTCGGGTAGCTTAGCCATCGGGCTTGGGGCGTTCTTTGCCCCGAGTTCGATGGCGTAGCTAACCGTACCCGCGTTGCGCCACGCAGCTCGACGAAGACCACAGCGTATCAAGTCCGGACTTGGGTAGAGCCCGGCCAGGTGTTGCTTCGGCGCGCGGGGAAAGCATCGGCGCAGGCGGTGCGGCCGGTTCCAACCGCGCAAAAAAGCGCGTGGTTTCCACCTAAGAATTTAGCCGTACGTTCGCTCTGCTCACCTGCACGTCTAAATTCTTGCCGCGATCAGCGACGCGAGCCAAGCACAAACCGCTTGTCTCACGACGCTGATCGTTTCACGGCCTGACCGATGCTTTCCCCACGCGCCTGCGCAACACCTGTCCTCCGTGATTAAACCAGTCTAGTGGTTGGCTTGGCATACACAGTTGAACGGATAAACACCGGTTGGTTCAGATTTCGGGGCATATGTTTGCTATATTAAGCGCGGCGTGATCCGTATTGTGTGCAATCGTCAGATGAAGCAGCAGTACAACGCGAGTGTATGGCAGTGCAGCATGCAATGTTTTCGCGATGGCAAAACGGCTGTGCAGATCAACAAAGCAGCCGCGGCGCAAGACCATTGATGCCACCCAAGCTGCACAAAGGCCCGCAAACTCAGAATCCTGGGTTTGCGGGCCTTTGTGGCACTTGATTTCGCTGCTGCACCTTTACTTGTCTTGCGGCAAAGCAGGCTTACCGAAATAATAGCCTTGTTGGCGGAAGATGCCGCTTTGCTTAAAGGCATATTCGGATTCTTCTTGGTTCTCCACGCCTTCGAGAATAAATTCGAGGTGATGGTCATCGGCGATTTTCTTCCAGAAGTCGATGCGCTCCAACAACTGTTGCGCGTCATTGGTTTTGCGCAGATTCTGCATCGCAAACTTAATACCATCAATATAGGCGAACATGTGCAACACCAATTCATAACTGTTGTCGCTGCCGACGTCATCCAGATAGATCTTGATGCCTTCAGCGCGATAAATTTCTGTGATCTGCTTGACTGTTTGCAGGTCTGGGGCGTCCATGATCTCAATGACGAATTCCTTCAAGCGCGGTTCGTGGCGCTTGAAGTGCACAAAGTCGCGGGCGATGGCGGCATCGCTGAACTGCTTAGCGGTGAGGTTCACTGTGACACTTGGCACGTGGCTATGATTCAAGACGCGCTTGATCAAGCTGATTTGCGTCGTTGTCGCGATTTCGAAGCTGTCCGGCAGGCGCCATTGATTGCGATCAAAGGCGCGCAGCAACAGTTCATTCATGATCGTCTGATCGGTATTTCGGCGCACATCAACGATCGGCTGGGCATAATAAGTATAAGTCGGCAGCCAGTTTTGCGCCTCGCGGGCGTGCTGAGCGACCCCTTCAACGGTGATGGCGTCGCGGCCGCTGTGCTTGCTTTGGGTCATGCTGGCAGTGGCGCGCTTATACAGCGGATCAACATCTCGATCGACTGATTGGATCTGCGACAAACCAGCTGAGATCGTTAGCATCAACTGCTTGTCTTGGTAGGTGAAGGTATGGGTGCGGATCGTGTCCCAGCAGTCCAAGATGATCGGCGCTGCCAAAGTTGTCGGTGTGTTGTTGAAAATGATGCTGAACTCTTCGCCGCCAGCGCGGAACAAATGTGATTCAGCGCTGTATTGCGACAAGACGTTCTGCAACACTTCAACGACTTGCATCAAGATCGCATTGGCGCCGATGTGGCCATAGCGTTCGTTAATATCGGCAAAATGATCCACATCGATCACCGCTAACGTCAAAGGTTGGCGGCTTTGCTTGGCCCCCTCAAACAAACTGGCGACATTGCGGGCGTATGACGCATAAACGGTGTTGACAGTCAGGTCTTCACTGGCAGCTTGACTGGTCGTCAATTGCCGACGCCGGATGAAGTTCCAATATAAGCAAGTCAGCGCCGTCATCAATAAGTATGCGCCGATGCTGAAGTACAAATGCGCTTGAGTTAAGTTGACGTCAGGCACCGTCAGCCAATAGGCCGCGGCCACATAAGCGCCAGCGGCTAAACAATACCAGAAGCGATAGCGCAGGTCCCACCCGCGCAGGCGAATCACCACCAGCAGCGCAAGTAACCCCACCAGGGTTAAGCCAACTGGCCATGTCCAGAGGTTGGCTTGATGGCCAACGCCCCAAATCACCAGCAAAGCGGCACAGCGGATCAGATATTCCCACTTGCCCAGCTGATTATCCAAGATCGGAAAGGCGACTAAGAACAAGGCAATATTGGCATATAACCACCCGTTGGCAATATCCGTCAAACTGGCTGCTGTTAGGAGTGCGCCTAACAACCAGCTGGCCAGCGGCAAGGCGCAGCGGATACCCAGCAGCTGCCATTTAGACAGCGCGGTATTGCCCACGACGCGCTGCCAGATGCGCGAGTAGCCGATCACCAAAGCACAAACAAAGCCGGTGGCAAAAATCAATAAGACAACCTGAGGCAGCCAGGTTGCTGAACCAATTGTTGCAAACAAAATGTGAATGACCCCCAGAATACGCATCACGAACATGATGTCGAGCGAATAAGGATGAGGCACAGAATATCCTCCAACCAAACTTTATTATCATTTGCCAGATTGGACAAGGGGGCTGACGAAAATATCTCATGATTTCATCAGATTTTAGCAAAATATTCCTATTACTTGTGAATTGACATGCAGAAACTGATATGTGATTATGTTAATGCCATTAACATATTATGCACTTGGAGGAGGAATTATTTTGAATATGGACAAGGCAAAAGAGGTGTTTAACAAGTATCGCTACGCCGTATACGGCGTGGCGGTGTTGCTGGTGGTCGTCATTGGCTTTGGGATCTGGCGGGGGCTGGCGAGAACCGATGCTTTAAAAGATGCTGAATTAAAGTTTTCCGGGTATAACGGCGACGGCACCGCGTATCTGACGTCAGCATCTGCTCAGAATGCCACCAAGGCGATCCTAGTCGGTGTGATGACTGGCGACAACGTCGATAAAACGGCTATCGATTACGTTAAAGAAACCGATGCTGCGGAATTAAACTATGACAAGATCGGGCAGTTGTCCGGCAGCACGACGCTGATGAGTCAAGTCAATGAAACCTTAGGCGACATCAAGATCGACGTGACGCCAAACACCGGGCTAAAGAACGGTGAAACGGTCAAAGCCAAGTTGGCGATTTCAGACGCTGAAGCCAAGAAGTACAAGCTTAGCAACAAGAGCCATTCATTCAAGGTGTCAGGCTTGAAGAAGACCCAAAACATCGGTATCGCCGACATCAAGAAGCACTTGGATGTGACGTTCAGCGGCTATGATGAACACGGCATGATCACCATCACCAGCAAACAATATGCCAATGATTTGCGGTTTAAAGTGGCTGACAATGGCCAGCTCAAGAATGGTTCAGAAGTCTCGTTGACGGTGCCAACCAGCTTTACCAAGCAATTTAAGACCAAAGGCAAGATTTGGCAAGGCACGCGCAGCTTCAAAGTCAAAGTCAGCGGCTTGCAAAGCTTAGGCAAAGTCACCAACAAGGCTGATGTGACGCGCTTTATTGACGAACTGGCGGCAAAGCAATGGGAAACCACCGGCGATTTCGCCGATTATTCCGCGCGCAAAGCGTTGAAGACTTACATTTTTACTTATAATCCGATCGAAGGTTACAGCTTCGAAAGCCAAGACGCCAATACGCAGAATGTCGGTGAAACCGTTGATGTGCTTTCTGCAAGCGACAGCAGCGACACTGAGCGATACTCCGGTGATGATCAAGGGGTGACAATCGCCACGCTGTATCAATTAACCGAGAAAGACGGCGGTAAACAACGTTATGCTTTGGCTGGATACTCAGATTTGCACCTGAACAAAGGCGCGGTGGATATCGCCACCAAAGATGACAATGACAGTGCTTATCAGCTGAAATTCGAAGATGAGAAGTCGTTGACCAGTATTCAGCAACAATGCCAAAGCAATGGCCAAGTGTTAGATTAAATAGCTGCAGATACAAATAGCGCCTCTGGACTTCGATCCAGAGGCGTTATTTGTGCGTCATCAGGCGCGATTGAGTAATTCGGTATTCTTGGCTTTCCAGTCTTCTAACTTGATGCGCACCCAGAAGCCGTAGATGCCACAAGTGATCAGCGTCAACAGAAACCACTTGATCCAGTTGCCAAATAAACCAATGGCACTGCCGAAGAAGTGCATCCGATAGCCGTCCACCACAGTGTGATTGATCTTCCAGCCGTATTGCATGCACAATGCCCAAGGATAACAGATCCCCAAGGTGCACACGGTAATAATTGCCCCTAACAGTGTCCAGCCGATCAGACTCAACAAGCCGCCGTCAAAGAATGAGTTGCGTCCGTACTTGGTTTCCATCATGTTCTCCTTAGCGATTCTTCCAGATGACCATAGTATACACGAAGCTGATCAACGCGAACACCAAAGTCGCGACCACCAAATAAATCAGCCAAGACCAATCCAGCATCTGCATGCCCAGCCAAAATAAAAAGGCGAGGATGCTCGCCTGAACCGTGCGCCGCAACGCCTGATTAAATGCTTTATTCAAAGCTGACCTCCACAAAGTTAAGGCCTAACTTGCTGACGTGGCCAAGGGTCAGCCAAAGTTCATTAGGCACTGGCGGTTCATCTGCGTCGATTTGTTTGGCCAGCCATTGCACCAACTGCGGATGCGCTTGGATGAAGCCGTCTTCCATGCGCGTGGCTTCTAAGCGTTCATCTGGGAATAAGTGGTGTTGATAAGGAAAGATGATCGTGTCTGGCAAGCGAAACGCGACGACGTTTTGCAGGCCCCGCGTGACTATGGCATAGCTTGTAGGATGGGTGTGTAAATAGTCCAATATCATCTGCGCAGTTTTCACGTGCTCGCCTCCGACTTTAGTCTCTGTAGGATAACTCGTGAATATGATAACATGAAAAGGTAGGTGAAACCAAATTGAATGTTTGAAATCGTTTTCCAACTACGCAAATGGGGGCGCAGATATGACAGTGCGATTGTATTTGGTGCGACATGGACAAACTGATATGAATAAAACCAACCGCCTGCAAGGCATCACTGACCGGCCGTTAAGTGCCCGTGGTTTGAAACAGGCCCAAAGCTTGGCAGAATTACTGGCCGATGTGCCATTTGCTGCAGCATACAGTTCTGATCGCAAGCGCGCGGTGCAAACCGCCCAGGCGATTTTACAATATCATCCGAATTTGGCGCTGCATCAGCGCGCCGGCTTGCGAGAGTATTACTTTGGCGGTTTGGAAGGGCAAGGTGAAGGGGTATTGATCCGCCACACAATGCAAGCGGTCGGGGCCAAAGCGATGATGCGGGCTTTTGCGGGTGATCGCTTTGCCCATTTGATCGCGACTTTCCAACACCGCGATCCCACCAAGCAAGCGGAAAGCTTGGCTGAAGTGCAGCTGCGCGTGCGCACCGGTTTGGCCAAGATCGTCGCTGAAGCGCCAGCAGATGCTGATGTGTTAGTGGTGGCGCATGGCTTGTTGTTAAGCGCCTTGGTGCATCAATTGGCGCCGGATCAATTGCCTTTCGGGTTGTTGAAAAACACCAGTGTCACCCGGATCGATGTTGAGCAAGACCAATGGCAAGTCGTCGGGGTGAACTTGACGCAATTGCCAAAAGCTGTCGTCGAGAATTAAAGTTGAACTTTGGCCTTGGCCGCTTGTGATGGCGGACAAGGCTGTTTTGTTGCGCCTGAAGGTCAATGCCTCATTTCGGGCAAAAGAACTATTGCTTTTTTGCATCACTCGCGTATAATGACAAGTTGTCACATGACAGTTCGTCATGCCAGAGCACAAGGAGGTCAACATGCCGAAACCGACATTTTTCCGGTTGCCTGAAGAAAAACGCATGCGCTTGGTTAAAGCGGCTTATGCGGAATTCACTCGAGCACCGTTTGCCGATGCGAGCATCTCAAACATCATTAAAGATGCTGGGATCCCGCGCGGGAGTTTCTACCAATACTTTGAAGACAAAGGCGACATTTTCTTCTACTTACTAGATCGGATGCGTGAGTCGACGACTGCTGCGTTGCAAGGGATGCTTGCCAAACACAATGGCGATCTCTTCCCATCGGTCACCGATTTGTTTGACATGATCATCAACGAGTTGGCAGATGGTCCTTATGCGGCTTTCTACCAGAACGTGTTTATGTATATGGACTTTCATTCTGCAGCGAAGATCAGCCCAGGCGTCGATGCTAATGCCCATAAACCTAAAGGGCACGAGGTCATCGATTACATGATGAACAATGTCGATCGCAGCAACTTGCGCGTCGATTCTGATCGGCAACTGAGAATGTTGATCCGGCAGGTGATGGGCATGTTTATGCAAACTGTTGGTTCGTATTACAACCATTTGGGCAAAGGCGAAACCGTCAGTGCACAAGAATTAAAGAAGCGCGTGGCGCAGCTGTTAGACTGGCTGCAATACGGTGCGGTGAAGGAGGCGCCACATGATTAAACTGGCTAAAGGCCGGATGAGCTCACTTGCGGTCATGGGAGCGGTATTATTTATGATCGTGCAGGTCATCAGTTCGTTATACCTGCCGAATCTGACTGCCGATATTGTTAACAACGGGGTGGCCAAAGGGGATACGACTTATATTTGGCACACCGGGATCAAAATGATCGCCTTCTCTGTCTTGAGTGTCTTGGCTGCCGTGGGGAACGTTTTCCTGGCGTCGCGCACCTCACAGCGATTAGGCCAACGCGTGCGCAGTGACGTGTACCGCAAAGTCTTGAATTATTCCCATGATGAACTGGACACCATTGGCACCAGTTCGTTGATCACGCGGACGACTAACGATGTCACCCAGCTGCAGAATGCCTGGATGATGATCTTGCGGATGATGATCATGGCACCGATCATGTTGATTGGGGCCAGCTTCTTGGCTTATCAGAAGAATCACACGTTGACGTCGATTTTCGTGATCGTCATTCCGATCATGTTGTTGTTTGTCGGGATCTTGATGAAGTTTGCGGTGCCATTGTTCCGCAAGATGCAAGAGAAAACCGATAAGATCAACTTGGTCTTTCGTGAAGGCTTAACTGGCGTGCGCGTCATTCGCGCTTTCCGCCAAGATGATTTTGAACAAGACCGCTTCAGTGAAGCCAACAAGGATTACACCGATAATGCCATCAAGGTCAATACCATCATGGCCTTGGCGCTGCCGGTGATGACTTTGATCATGTCTGGCACCAACATTGGGATCACTTGGTGGGGCGGACATTTGATTGCCCAACAAGCCTTGGAAACCGGTAACATGATCGCATTTATCACTTATGCGATGCAGATCTTGATGAGCTTCATGATGCTGTCGATGATCTTGATGTTCATTCCGCGGGCCCAAGCTTCTGCCGTGCGGATCAACGAAGTGTTGGATCAGAATTCGCCGATTATTTCCCCAGATGCACCAAAGCCTTTAGGCGACACGCCGGCTTTGGAATTTGATCATGTGGACTTCCGTTATCATGGCGCCGAAGATCCGGCATTATCCGGCATCGACGTGTCGATGCACGCCGGGCAGACCTTGGCGATTATTGGCGGTACCGGTAGTGGGAAAACCACGATGATCAACTTGATCCCGCGCTTTTATGATGTGGATGCTGGGACGGTTAAAGTCAACGGTGTCAACGTCGCCGAGCTTGACTTAAAGCAGCTGCACCAAGCGGTATCTTTTGTGCCGCAAAAGGCGGTGCTGTTCTCCGGTACTGTCCGTGAGAACATGCAATACGGCAATCCTGATGCCACTGATGAACAGATCTGGCATGCCTTGGACATTGCGCAATCGCGTGATTTCATTGCAGAAAATCCTGAAGGCTTGGATTATCACGTTGAACAAGGCGGCGGCAACTTCTCAGGCGGCCAGCGGCAGCGTTTGGCGATCGCCCGGGCCTTAGTCAAGCCAGCCAGCATCTATGTGTTTGATGATTCCTTCTCGGCTTTGGATTTCAAGACTGATGCCAACTTGCGCAAAGCATTGTTGGATGATCCGGAAATCTCGCAGAAAGTCGTGGTCATTGTCGGCCAGCGCGTTTCAACAGTTGCCGACGCCGATACCATTGTCGTGTTAGACGATGGTAAAATGGTCGGTCGCGGCACCCATGCCGAACTCAAAGCCAACAACGAAACGTATCAAGAAATCATCAATTCTCAAATCAGAAAGGGGGATGAAGCCTAATGGCAGAGAAAACCACGAGTCGTCCAGCCGGCGGTCACGGCCCAGGTGGGCGCTTGGGTGTTGTTGAGAAGCCTAAGAACTTCTGGGGCACGACTAAGCGCTTGATGGGCTATATGAAAGGCCGCTTGGTGGGGATCTTCATCGTGTTGGTGTTCGCCATTGCCTCAACGATCTTTCAGATCCGCACCCCAAAGATCTTAGGTCAAGCCACGACTGAGATCTTCAAAGGCTACATGAAAGGCGTCGCCCAGCAAAAGGCCGGCATCAAGATGAGTGAATTCCCGATCAACTTTGGGAAGATCGAATCGGTGATCATCACCGTCATTCTCATGTATGTGGCTTCGGCGTTATTCTCCTTCTTGCAACAATACATCATGACCCGGGTGTCGCAAAACACGGTTTATGACTTGCGCAAAGAATTGAAAGCCAAGATGAAGCGGGTGCCGATCAATTATTACGACACCCATTCCAACGGGGATATCATGTCCCGGGCGATCAACGATATGGATAATATCGCCTCGACTTTGCAACAGTCTTTGACGCAAATGGTTACCTCGACGTTTACTTTCATCGGGACGTTGTGGATGATGATCTCGATTTCTTGGCAAATGACCTTGATCGCCTTGATCACCATTCCGCTGTCTTTGATCGTGGTTGGTGTCGTGGCGCCAAAGTCGCAGAAATACTTCGCTGCCCAACAGAAGGCTTTAGGCTTGTTGAACAACCAAGTCGAAGAGAACTTCGCCGGCCAAGTGGTATTGAAGTCCTTTAACCGTGAAGAAATCGCGGTGACGACTTTTGAAGAAGAGAACCGCAACTTCTACAATGCCGCTTGGAAAGCCCAGTTCGTGTCTGGCATCATCATGCCGTTGATGAACTTCTTAAACAACATCGGTTACGTCTTCGTGGCGATTTTCGGTGGGGTCGGCGTGGCCAACGGGACAGTTTCTTTAGGGGATGTGCAGGCATTCTTGCAATACACCCAGCAGTTCTCCCAACCAATTTCGCAATTGGCCAACTTAGCCAACACCATTCAAAACACGATTGCCTCGGCAGAACGGGTCTTTGAAGTGTTAGACGAACCGGAAATGACCAACGAACCATCCAACTTCCCAGCAGTACCTAATGATCCTAACAAGCTGGTGATGGATCATGTGAAGTTTGGTTATGACGGCGCTGAATTGTTGATGAACGACTACAACCTGCAAGTTAAACCAGGTCAAATGATTGCCATTGTTGGCCCTACTGGTGCCGGCAAAACGACGGTCATCAACATGTTGGAACGCTTCTACGATGTCAAAGGCGGCTCGATTCGCTTAGACGGTGTGGATACGCGCGACATGACCCGCGAAGAATTGCGCAGTCACTTCGCCATGGTCTTGCAAGACACTTGGTTATTCACCGGCTCTATCTGGGACAACTTGAAGTATGGTAACGAACACGCCACAGATGACCAGATCATGGCTGCTTCTAAAGCCGCCCATGTGGACAACTTTGTGCGCCAGCTGCCAGAAGGCTACAACACGATCTTGGACGAATCGGCAAGCAATATTTCGCAAGGGCAGCGGCAGTTATTGACGATTGCCCGTGCGTTTGTGGCCGATCCGGATATCTTGATCTTGGATGAAGCCACCAGTTCGGTTGATACACGAACTGAAGTGCATATCCAACATGCCATGAGCCGTTTACTGGAAGGCCGGACCAGTTTCGTGGTCGCCCATCGCTTGTCAACGATTCGAGACGCCGACAACATCATTGTGATGAATCACGGCTCGATCATTGAAACCGGCAACCATGATTCCTTAATGGCCGCCAATGGCTTCTATGCTGATTTGTACAATTCACAATTTTCCGGTAATGTGGCGATTTAGCCGCCATGCCTAACGCCTGCCGCTTGGTGGGCGTTTTTATTTTGGGTAAAATTACGCGGCCAGTTGGTTAATTAACGCGTTATTTAGGCTAAAATAGGCGTATGGGAAGTGAAAGCGTGAAGACGATCGAGAACATGTTGCATCAGTTAGTGACCAAGCGCATGGTACCAGGGGTATCTTATGCCTTAATGCAAGGCGACTGCGTGCAAACAGAGGTGTTTGGTGCCAGTCAATGGCTCCCGACCAAACAAGTGCTGCGGCCGGGGATGGTTTATGATTTGGCCAGCTTAACCAAGGTGTTAGGCACGACTACGGTGTTCTTGCAGGCGCTGGATGCGGGGTTGGTTTTCATTGATGAACCATTGCGCAACCACTTGCCTGAGTTTGCCCCTGCCACCACGTTTGGCGAAGCGTTGACGCATACCAGCGGCTTGGAAGGTTATATCCCACACCGTGATGAATTAAGCGCCCAAGCGTTGCGCCAGGCGCTGATCACCACGCTTAAGCCCACCGGCCCAAAGACCGTGTTGTATCGTGATTTCAACTTATTGCTTGTGGGCTGGGCGCTGGAAAATGTGTATGGCGCAGCGATCCAAGACGTGATCACAACGCGCGTGCTGAAGCCGCTGCATTTGGCTTCCGCCAGCTTTCATCCGAACATTGATGATTGTGTGCCAACGACTTATCACGACAGCCGCTTGCTGCAAGGCGTGGTGCATGACCCCAAAGCCCGCATCTTAGGCGCGCATGCCGGGTCTGCCGGGTTGTTTGCCGGGTTAGCCGATTTGATTGCATTTACGCAATACGCCTTTGGCCAGCGCCAAAGTGCGGCGTGGCCAAAGGCGTTTGCCGGTTTGCTGCGCGATTATGCTGGCGGCCGCAGCTTAGGGTGGGATCTGCGCCAAGATCGCCTTGGTCAGCTGTGGCTATATCATACTGGCTACACCGGCGGGTTTTGGCTGTTGCAGCCGCAGTCTCAGCAGGCGTTAATCGTGTTGACTAATCGGGTGCACCCGGTGGTGAATGCGGATTTTCTTGACGCACGCGATGAGATCGTCGCGCAATATCTGCAGAACGTGGTAGAATGAAAACGGTATAAATAAGCTTTTTCACGGGAGGATAACATGACGGAACCATTATTCTTAGCACCGGTGTTTCATGAGAAGATCTGGGGTGGGCGCAAGCTTGAAACTGAATTCGGCTACCAGATTCCAGACGGCAAGATTGGGGAGCTATGGGCGATTTCTGCGCACCCCAATGGCCCGTCGACCATCGAAAACGGCCCGCTGGCTGGCAAAACGCTGACGCAAGCTTGGGCAGAAGATCAAGACTATTTTGGCCATCAGACTTCTAAGGTCTTTCCTTTGTTGACCAAGATCTTGGATGCCAACGACAGCTTGTCGGTACAAGTGCACCCAGACGACGCTTATGCCGCAGCCCATGAACGCTCTGGCGAACTGGGCAAGACGGAATGCTGGTATGTGATTTCAGCAGAACCTGGTTCTTATTTGATCTATGGCCATCACGCCAAGACGCGTCAAGAACTGGCGGATATGATCCACGCCGGCGATTGGGACCACTTATTGCGCAAGGTGCCAGTTAAAACCGGCGATTTCTTCTATGTGCCAAGCGGGACCATTCACGCGCTGAACAAAGGCATCATGGTGTTGGAAACGCAACAATCGTCTGATACCACTTATCGCTTGTATGACTATGATCGCACCGATGCGCAAGGCCACAAGCGCGAATTGCATTTGCAACAAAGCATCGACACGACCACGGTGCCTTATGCCGATCCGCAATTAGACATTCAAGAAGCCAAAGTTGACGACGCCACCATTACCACTTATGTGCAGCCGCCAATTTCCAAGTACTTCTCAGTGGAACATGTGCAACTCAATGGTAAATTACATCAAACGCCATTAGCCGCTTATACCTTGGTTTCGGTATTAGCCGGCAGTGGTGAATTTGCCGCCGATGGTCAAACTTATTCGATCAAGAAAGGGACGCACTTCTTGATCCCTAATCAAATCAAGGCTTGGGACTTTAAGGGCGACTTAGAAATGATTCTTTCGCAACCAGGACCGGAAGCTTAACCCTAATAAATACCGCAATTTCACGACTTGCCTCGTGAAATTGCGGTATTTTTAGTGGTGCGCCTGGGACTGCTGACGCTGCCAGGCGCGGTATTTGGCGGTTTCAATGAAGTAAGTGAGTAATTGTTGATGCTGGCGTTTCTGGCTGAAGCCTTTGCGCGGCGTTTCCAGCTTGGCCAAGCGCGCCAGCGGACTAGGCACCAGCAAAACATCGCGGATCACCGCCGACACATATAACACTGGATCCAGCGAAAGGGCTGGTAAGATAAAGCCGGCTTCAGCATGCTGCAGCGTCGCTAGGGCTGGGTTGTTGCGCAACAGCCGCCGCTGCGCCGCCAACCATGGTGCCAGCTGCCAATTACCGCTTAAGAAGCGTTCCGTTAAAGCGGCAAAGGCTGGTTGCACGCTTTTGGTGACATGGCGGCGCTGCCAGTCCGTCAAGAACTTGCGCCAGGCGGCTTGCTGCTTGTTGCGGGCTTCAAGCGCGCGTTGATAACTAGTCGATAAAGTGATCGCATCCAGCTGGGCGCGGCCGCTGACACTGATGGTATCGCCGATTTGCAGCCGTTGGCCTAACAGCAAATGCGTGAATTTGACACAAGCAAAGCGACACGCTTGCAGTTGCGCCAAGCGCGGCGGGATCGGGTCCGATGTGAGAGAAACGTGTTTCAGCTGCAGCCAAACGTAAGCATCTTCATCGACAAACTTGCCGTTGGTAAAGCGCACGGCATAATCCACGCCGGAAATGACGGCGATCAGCTGATAATAAGCCGCCTCGAACATGACTTCACCCCCTAGCCATAGTGTACAAGGCGGCTTGCAGGTTGCCAAAGTTTTGCTCAAAAGCCTGATTTGTCAAGGGTTAGACGGCTGCTGCTTAAGCGGTAAATACACAAACGCCCAAGCCCCTGCGATTCAACGAGAATCGCGGGGGCTTGGGCGTTTGTTGGTTAATCTTCGTGCCAAGTGGCATCGTTGCGTGCCACTTGGGCGTTGACTTTTTCGGCGGCGGCCAAATCGGTGGTGGTCCAGCTGTGAATGCCCCAATAATAAAAGCCCAGTGAACATACGCCGATCAAGACGTTGTCCCAAGGATATACCAGCCAGCCGACCCCATTGAATTCATGGGCGCCGGCATAAGACATCACCGAGATAAATACCAGATACACCAGCATCCACATGGCGGGTTTAATGGCGGCGCGCAGTTCGCTGAAACCGTTGCGCCATTCGAAATAGAAGTAAAACGGTAACCCGATCAGAATGATCAAGATCACTTCGATAGTGGTCGGCCACATCGCCCAATAAACCGCCAAGCTGGTCAACATGAAGGCAATCGGCGCGATCCAATTGAGGCTGCGCAGCTTCACCGGCCGATACAAATGTGCGCCCAGCTTGCGCAAGGACACCGCCGTGACTGGCCCAGTGAGATAAGCGATCAGCGTAGCGGTGGATAACACAGTGGCTAACACTGCCCATGAGCGGAAAACGGTCACCATGACGATCGACAACACCGTATCTGCCACCATGGCCCGGCGCGGAATGCGGTATTTGGCATGCAGCTTGCCTAACCAATGCGGCAGATGGTGATTAGACTCTAAAGCAAACAACGCGCGCGATGCATTGGCGACAAACGACACCCCGGTGCCAAAAGGCGATACGAAAGCATCCATATATAACAGCACTGACAACCAATTTAACCCCAATAGCATTGCCAAATCAGCAAACGGCGATGAGAAGTCTAACCCATGCCACCCTTGAGCAGCCAAGATATGCGGCGGGATGGCGGTGATAAACGTTGACTGCAAGCAGACGTACAAGACGCCTGAAATCAGCAGAGAAATCGTGATCCCGCGCAAGATATTCTTCTCTGGATGCTCGATTTCAGCGCCCATGTTGATCACGGTTTGAAACGCATCGAATGAGAAAATGATCCCAGCAGCACTGGTGGCTGAGAAAATCGTGGCGGTACCATAAGGGAAGAATTCATGGAAATTGGTCCCATAGTTAGCCGGATGAAAGCCTGACATGGTCAACAAGATAATGGTCAACACCGGCATGCCGATTTTAAATACTGAAATCAAGCTGGTGAAATGCGTCAGCACCTTCACTGACCAGTAATTCAACAAGGTGAAGACAATGATGAAGCCAAACACGACAAACAAGCCTGAGGTGGTGACCACGCCATTAGCCAGCAGCTTGTGCGTCCAAGTGGCCCAAGACCAAGGCCAAGTCGACATGTATTGCACCGCCGCCACGGCTTCAATTGGTATCAAAGTGATCAATGACACCCAATTGGCCCAAGCGGCAATGAAGCCTAATAGCGAGCCATGCGAATATTGGGCATATTTGCTCATGCCGCCGGCTTCTGGGAACATGGCGCCGATTTCAATATAAGTATAAGCGATGATGCCGATGATGAAACCACCCACCAGCCAAGATAAGATGGCGGCCGGCCCGGCAATCTTGGTGGCTTTCCAAGAACCAAACAGCCAGCCTGAGCCGATCAATGACCCCAGCGCCAGCATCACCGATTGAAACAGTGAGATTTTCTTGATATGCATAATTGACTCCGTGATTCGTGATTATAGAATATCTTCTAAGTGTACTCGTCATGCAAACGGGTGTCACGTTATCACAGACATATTCTGCAAATCACTCAGCCAATTGCTGGCGGGTTTGGACATGATGATTCAACAAATACGTATTAATGGCGCCAAACACCACGTTCATCACCAGCATATAAACACAGCCATTCAGCATTTCCTGCACACTGTAAGCCACCTCGCTGTTGTGCCCAAAGGCAAAGCGCACCCCGTCACTTGAATGCGCAGGTAATAGCGTATGGGCGGCAAGGGATAAGTACTGCAGTGCGAAGATGATGAGCACAGCACACACCAGATAAACCATCCCTTGCAGCAACTTGTTGAAGCGGGTGGGCAAGGCGTTGCCAAAGCTTAGCGCAAGCAAGTGGATCAAGCTGATTGCCAACCACCCATAACAACACGCACTCAACAAGGTGATTAGGCCCAATAAACCAGTGGCCCAAGTGGCGTTAGTCGCAGTGATCGGCGAGCCGTTGACCCACGTCGCGGCCATAATCAACACCACTTGACCGATTATGAAATATCCCATTGCCAACACATTGCTTACGATCCCTGCACCAAGCAGTTGACTGCCGCCCACCGGCAGCAGGCGATAGGTGTTGCGCTGCCACATGCGTTCGTTAAACACGGCTAACACCACAAACAAACACAACCCGCTTAACACGCCGATCACGCCAGCCAGCCCGGCAACATCGCCAGCGGTATAACGATGGCTGAAGCCGCCCGCAATCAGCAATACTGCCACAAACCACACAAGCTCAAGACCCAGCGCATAAGTCACCGCGATCAGCCGCTGGCGGCTCAAATTTCTGATCAATTTCCACATCCGGATGTCCTCCTTAGGCGTATTCCACAGCGTGCGTCAGCAAATATTGGGCCAGCCAGGTCATCCCGCAAGTGATCACCAAGCTGATCGCCGACCACAGCCCAAGGGCCAAGCCACTCCCTGCTGGTAACAGACGGCTGTAAAATGTCGCGGCGGCTAAATGTGCCGTGACGGTGCCCAGCTGCTTTAATGGCCACACGCCTAACAGTTCCCAAGCGCCAACGCCGATTAAACACAATGCCACAGTTGACAGTGGCGCAAAGGTCCAGCGGTCCTTGATTGCCAGCAGCATCAACATAAATGCGTCGACCAAGCCAAACAACAAGGCGACAAACACCAATAGTCCCCACAGAAACAGCCAAAACTCGCTATCCGGAGACCAGTGCGCAAAATAGCCGATGGTCGCCCCAAGCGGCAGTTGTCCCGCTAATATCACCAGCCACATCGCGTAACTGGCTGTCAAGTTGCCGCCTAACAGCTTCTGGCTCGAAATTGGTAACAGTCCCCAAAACGGCTGCCACCAAAGCTTAATCGTGTCATAAAGCAGCCACGCCACGGCAATCGCCAAACAGCTACCTATCCAAATCGGCAGCACATTGCTGAACAAAACCCGCTGCCAATTGAGTTCAACCCAGTAGTGCCGCGCCAAGCCCAACGCGATGGCACCAAGATATTCGCCGATTAACAACAGCCATAAATCGCGCAGGCGTTGGCCAAAAAGCGTCTTAAATACTGGCCTCACAAGCCATCACCACCTTTAGTGAAGAAACTTTCGTAATAAGCTTCCAAGCTCATATTGCTGGTTTGGCGAATGTGGTCGGTGTCATCATCTGCGACGACCTGGCCGGCTTTGATGATCAACACGCGATCAATTAAGGCGGTGATGTCTTCCAGATGATGATCAGAAATCAACACCGTGGCCATTTCGGGCAAGAACTGCAACAAGCCGGCGGTGAGCTGCTTGCGCGTCATCGAATCGATGCCGTCAAAAGGCTCATCAAGCAAGTACACATTGGCTTGTTTGGCCAAGGTGAAAGCCAAGCGCGCTTTCTTCTGGTTGCCTTTAGAAAGCTGGGTGAGCTTGGCGTTTAGATCCAGGTCCAAAAACGCAGCCAGGTGCTGAAATTGGGCCAGGTCAAAACTAGGCAATAATTGCGCCGTGGTTTGGGCCAGTTTGCTCAAGCGCAGGTTAGTGGCGTCGTCAAACCAGGCAAAACTGGCAGACACCGCGGCTTTGCGCGCGATGAGGGTGCTTTGGCCGTTGACGGTGATGGTGCCGTCAAAGCGCGGCACGGCCCCAGCAATTACGCGCATCAGGCTGGTTTTGCCGACACCATTGGCCCCTAAGAGCCCAACAATGTGCCCAGCAGCCACGCTGAAGCTCATATCGTCTAAGATCAACTGGCGATTGCGGCGATAAGAGACGTTTTGTACAGTTAAATTATCCATGACGATCCTCCTGTTGGGCAGCAACATAAGCGCTAAACGCGGCTTGCATTTGGCTAGGGGTCAACTCCAAGGCGGCAAGGTGGTCGTATAACCAAGCCAACTGTGCTTGCACGACGTGATTTTTCAATTCGGCAAGCGTTGCTTGGTCTTTGGTGACGAAATTGCCGCGGCCGCGTTGGGGGATGATCACACCTTCTTGGATCAATTCGCTTAAAGCCCGTTGGACAGTGTTGACATTGACGGTTAAATCTACGGCCAATTGGCGTACCGCCGGCAGTTGCTCGCCAGGCAGCAGATGCTTGGTGATGATCTGCTCATAAAGATATTGTTTGATTTGGTAATAAATCGGAACGCGGTCCGAGAATTCCATGGCGGCCTCCTTATCGTATGAGTGTAATAGCTTACTAGCACACTATAGCACGAGCCGGTGGCGGCGCCAAGACAATTTTGTCATGCGCGCAGATTCAGATTTGTGTAAAACAGCCGAATTTGTTGTGATAGCGCTATTTTCACATAATAATGCAAATAAATTAAATAAATATTGATACAGTTTGCGATTTTGTGCGAGCAGAAATTGGCGTTAAAGCCCTGTGCCGGGGTATACTGAAGTTGTTGATTTAACGCTTACACAATTCAAGGAGGTTGCGTATGAAAACCGCAAATATTGTCTTGATCGGCGACGGCGCCATCGGGTCCAGCTATGCTTTCAACTTGTTGACTGCCGGCATCGGCGGCAGCCTAGGAATCATTGACGTCAATAAAGAGCGCGTGCAAGGGGATGTTGAAGATTTAGTCGACGCCTTGCCTTACACATCGCAGAAGAATATTTACGCTGCCAGTTATGAAGATTGCCAATACGCGGATTTGATCGTGATCACTGCCGGCGTGGCGCAAAAGCCTGGTGAAACTCGGCTGCAGCTGCTGCAAAAAAACGCCAGCATCATTAAATCCGTCACCAAAGAGATTATGGCCAACCACTTCAACGGCATCATTCTTGTGGCCTCTAATCCGGTGGATGTGCTGACTGAATTGGTATTGCGCTTAACTGGGTTGCCGAAGAATCACGTCTTAGGCTCGGGCACAGCGCTGGATTCTGCGCGCCTGCAGTCGGAAATCGGCCGCCGCTACAACGTGGATGTACGCGCGGTGCATGGCTATATCATGGGCGAACATGGCGATTCAGAATTCCCAGTCTGGGATTACACAACAATTGGCGGCCAGCCGATCCGCGATTTTGTCACTGGGCCGCGGGCCGAAAACGACTTTGAAGCCATTGGCGAACGGGTCAAAACTGCCGCGTATTCCATCATTCAAAAGAAAGGCGCGACTTTCTATGGCATCGCCGCTTCCTTGACGCGCTTGACGGCAGCCATATTAAACGACGATCACGCCGCCTTTGCGATGTCAGTGCATTTGGATGGGGAATACGGCTTAGAAGGGGTGTCGATTGGCGTGCCGGTGTTATTAGGCGGCGACGGTTTGGCGCGGATCTTGCAGCTGGACTTAAATGATGCAGACCAGAAGCGCTTGGAAGAATCAGCCCAAGTGCTCAAAGACAATTTGCAATCGGTGCTTTGAAATTTGCATGAAAACCAACTATGATGAAAAGGCGGCCACTTGGCCGCCTTTTCTAATGGACTTGGCAGAGTCAATAAACACTCCAATAATCAATGGAGGTTTACGCACTCTTGGATGAATCAGTAACGTTAAAACAAAAACTGGCGATCGTCAGCTGCGGCTTGTTGTCATTTACTGGGATCTTGGTGGAAACGTCAATGAATGTGACGTTTCCCACATTGATCAAGACCTTTGGCGTCAGCTTAGCCACGGTGCAATGGTTGACTACGGCATATTTGCTGTTGGTGACCATTGTGATGAGTACCACTGCGTATGTGTTAAAGCGCTTTGCCCCTAAGCGCGTGTTCTTGTTTGCCATTTGTTTGTGCACGTTAGGCGGCTTGATGTGTTTGATGGCGCCGAATTTCTGGGTGTTGTTAGGCGGGCGCCTGCTGCAAGCCGTGGCCACTGGGTTAAGCACCCCGTTGATGTATCAATTGATCTTTCGGCTGGTGCCAGAAGCCAAGCTTGGGATCTACGTGGGTTTTGCCAGTGTGATCGTGAGTTTGGCGCCGGCACTTGGGCCAACTTATGGCGGGGTGTTGACCAGTGCGTGGTCGTGGCGGGCGATTTTTGTCGGCATCATGCCGCTGATCGTCGTGGTAGCTGGCCTTGGCGCTTGGGCGATTCAAGGCCAAGCTCAAGGTGTGGGCCAGGCGCGCTTTGACTTTGGCGGCGTGACACTGTTGGCGGCAGTGTTTGCCAGTTTGTTGTTTACGTTTAACGCCGCCGGCCAGCATGGCTGGTTCAGTGGTGGGTTTGACCTTTGGGGATTGGGGTTTGTGATGTTGGCGTTAGGCTTGGTCGGCTATGCCCGCCACAGCAAGCGGCAGATCTTTGATTATCGCGTGTTGCACAATGCGATGCTGCAACTGCGCTTGGGGCAATATTTTGGCTTGCAGTTTATTAATATCGGCTTGTCTTTCGTGTTGCCGCTGGTGGCACAAACTGGGTTAGGCGCCGGCGCGTCGGCTGCTGGGCTGATGCTTTTGCCTGGAGCGCTGATTGGTGCGGCGATTGCACCAATTGCCGGCGGCGTTTATGATCGGCGCGGACCGCATGGGGTATTGTTGTTTTCTTCAGGCATGGCGCTGGTGGCCATGGGAGCCTTTTGGGCTTGCAGCGCGCACTTGTCAGTGGGGTTGATTGCTGGGTTATTTATCGTGTTGCGCTTTGGGTTTAATTCCGGCTTTGGCACGGCGATTTCAGATGCTTCCACGCAAGTTTCCAACCGGCAGAAGGCTGATCAAAATGCCTTGTTTTCGATGATGCAACAATATGCTGGTTCCTTGGGCACCGGCGTGATGGCGGCAATAATTGCCGTACAGCAATTGCATCAACCAGCCCAAGCGGCGACGTTAAGCGGGGCGCGGGTTGATTTTATCGTGTTGACCAGTCTTTCGGTGATCATTGCCGGTTGTGCCATTGCTGCCAAACACATCGCGGCACGTGCCGCAACTAACCGTTGATTTTAGACATATAGCAAAAGGCGCGGCCTCAGTGAGGTCGCGCCTTTTGCAAGCTAGAAGCCTTGTTTAATATAGCCGCTGTCGGCGAGTTTCTTGCGCAGCTGCAATACCGCAGTATATGTCGCCAGCAGGTAAATGTTCGTTTCCGGCATGGCTTTAACTGACGTGATCACATCTGACAAGTCGGGTTTTTGGATCAATTCCTTAACGCCTGCGACTTGCATGCGAAAGGCGATGTCTTTGTAGCGCTCACCGCCGACTAAATAAGTGGTTGGCTTGCCGCTTGCCACCAACGCTTCGAAGTCGCCATCCCAGATCCAACTGGTGTCGGTGCCATCAGCGTAATTGGCATTAAGCAGCACGCCTAAGCCAAAATGGCTGTTTTGCCGCGAAATCATGGCCAAGACTTCGTTTAAGCCCACTGGATTCTTGACTAAGATCAAGGTGACATTTTTATCGCCAATGGTGATTTCTTCTTGGCGGCCAAAGACTTTCTCGTCGTATTGGAAGGCCTGTTTAACTTGGGCTGGTGTGATGCCAAATTCAGCGCCTACGGTATAGGCGGCCAAGGCGTTATACACATTGTAAGTGCCGCCGATGCCTAAGGTGTAGGCGTGCCCATCAATGGCAAAAGCCGAATCCCCTGGCGTCAAGCGCGACACTTCTGTTACCGCATGGGTCAAAGCCGGGCGCTTGAAGCCGCAGTTGGGGCAAAAGAAGCTGCCTAAGTTGGAATAGGTGATGCCATGATAATGCAAGATGTGTTCACACACCGGGCACAACACGCCATCGGTATTCGGCGGGGCCACTTGATCGTCGTCGGCCGCTTCGCTTAAGGCAAAGCCATAGTAGCGCCAAGGATTAGGCAATTCGCGCGCCGAGAAAATCGGCGCGTCGCCGTTTGCGATCACCAGCGCTTGCGGGTGCATGCGAATGCCGGTGAGGATCTTTTCGTAAGTCGTGTAGAATTCGCCATAACGATCCATTTGA
The DNA here is from genome assembly GCF_042847315.1 of Lacticaseibacillus jixiensis. Lineage (NCBI taxonomy): Bacteria > Bacillati > Bacillota > Bacilli > Lactobacillales > Lactobacillaceae > Lacticaseibacillus > Lacticaseibacillus jixiensis. The sequence continues at coordinate 19,440 of NZ_BAAFPR010000024.1, read as the reverse complement.
TCGCGGAAAATGTTGGTCAACACATAGGCTTTCGGCGTGAGATACTTGGACACCGGCGCGACATTGGCTTCGTCGACTTCCAACACAGCCAAGCGGCGTTTGCCGTGTTTGCCTTTGGCCAAGAACGCGGTGATGATGCCTTGCATCATGTTAGAGCCGGTGGGGTTGGTTAAGACTTCTTGATATTGCTGGCGCAAGACTTTAGTGATCAAGTTGGTCGTCAACGTTTTGCCGTTGGTGCCAGTGACGATCACCACGTCATAGTCGCGACCTAACGCCTGTAACACATCAGGGTCGATGCGCGCGGCGATCTTGCCAGGCAAGGAGCTGCCGCCTTTCATGAAGGTGTGTAAGAACCAATAGCTGAAGCGGCCGGCTAGGATCGCCAGGCGACTTTTAAGCGTAATTGAATGGGCCAAAAGACGGTCTTCCTCTCGTAGTGAATGATGACGTTTCGTATAGTATTCTAGCATAATCGCGGCCAGATTGGCTGGTTTGCAGAGATTGTCGGGCAATGCTGGTGAAAGCTTTGAAAATTCGCTATAATTGACGAGGTATGTTTTCATCAAAGATTAGAAAGTAGGGATATGCTTGGCGCAGCTATTTTTCCGCTACGGTGCAATGAATTCAGGCAAGTCAGTCGAGATCCTTAAGGTCGCGCATAATTATGAAGAACAACACAAGCCCGTGATCATCTTGACTTCGGCTTTGGATAACCGCTCCGGCGTGGGGATAGTGGCGTCGCGCATTGGCATGCAGCGCCCGGCGCACCCGGTGCAAGCAGATACCAACTTGTTTGATTTGGTGCAGCAGCTCAATCCTAAGGCGTATTGCATCTTGATCGATGAGGCGCAGTTTCTCAAGCAGCACCATGTGTTTGAATGTGCGCGAATCGTCGATGAATTGCATATTCCGGTGATGGCGTTTGGCTTGAAGAATGATTTCAAGAACGAATTGTTCGAAGGCTCCAAGTACTTGTTGCTGTATGCTGACAAAATCGAAGAGATGAAAACCATTTGCTGGTTCTGTGCCAAAAAAGCGATCATGAACTTGCGCGTGCATGATGGCGCGCCGGTGTATGCCGGCGAGCAAATCCAAATCGGTGGCAACGAAATGTATTATCCTGTGTGCCGCCATCACTACTATTACCCACCTGAAGACTTGGCAACCAGAGCGTAGCAAAGCGCACTTAGCGGCTGATATAAGCTGGGATGACGCCAAGGCGGGTTGTGCCTTTGCGGCGTCACAGCTTATATCACTGCCGCGTTGCTTTGCGAAGCTCGACGATGAGCAAAGCGTACTTAGCGGCCGGATCGGTAAAGCTCCGCAACACAGGGGCAGCGCGATGGCGCAGGCGGTGCGGCCGGCTGCAACCGCGCTGAAAGGCGCGCGTTTTCCGCCTAAGTTCTGAGCCAGGCGCTCGCTTTGCTCGCTTGCCCGTCTCAGAACTTGCCGCGTGTGCTGTCGGGTAAGCCTCGCAAAGTACGCGAGGCTCACCTGACAGCACACGTTTCACGGCCTGACCATCGCGCTGCCCCTGCGCTGCTGCGCTTTACCGATCCTACTTGATTGGCATCAGGTTTGGCAGTAGTGCAACAAGCAACCGACACTTCTACAGGTCCAGACGATCTGCGACACCCCAACAACACAACTAAATAAGAAGCAATTCGTAAACACAAACATTGGAGGATCCATGGATAAGATTTTTGAACAATTAGACGGTTTACTCGACCGTTATGAAGAATTACAAGAGTTGATGAGCGATCCAGAAGTGATCGCTGACACCAGCCGTTACTTGAAGCTGTCTAAAGAAGAAGGCAGCATGCGTGAAGTGGTGGCGGCTTATAACAAGTACAAGCAAACCAAGTCAGATATCGACGAAGCCGAAGAAGTGCTGCGCGAATCTAAAGACGAAGAGTTAGAAGACTTGGCCAAAGAAGAGCTCAACGAATTGCGCCCGGAGCTGGAAGACTTGGAGCAGCAAATCAAGTTATTGATGCTGCCTAAAGACCCTAATGATGACAAGAACATCATCATGGAAATTCGCGGCGCTGCCGGCGGGGATGAAGCCAGCTTGTTTGCCGCAGATCTCTTGAGTATGTATATGAAATATGCCGAACGCCAAGGCTGGCAGTTGGAAATCATCGACGAAAACCCTACGGAAGTCGGCGGCTATAAAGAAGTGGCTGTGATGATCACTGGGGATTCCGTGTATTCCAAGCTCAAATATGAATCCGGTGCGCATCGGGTGCAGCGGGTGCCGGTGACGGAATCTGCTGGGCGGGTGCACACCAGTACTGCCACAGTTGGCGTGATGCCGGAATATGATGAAGTTGATTTGAAGCTTGATCCTAAAGATATCCGTACTGATGTGTACCGTTCCAGTGGTGCCGGTGGTCAGCATATCAACAAAACCAGTTCCGCGGTGCGCATGACCCATATCCCGACTGGTATTGTGGTGACGATGCAAGATCAGCGTTCCCAACAACAAAACCGGGTCAAGGCCATGCAGATCTTAACCAGCCGGGTTTATGATTACTATGAAAGTCAGAATGAATCCGAATATGCCGAGAAGCGCAAAACTGCTGTCGGCACAGGGGATCGTTCCGAACGGATCCGGACATACAATTATCCACAAAACCGGGTGACTGATCATCGCATCGGCTTAACGCTAAACAAGCTTGACCGGATCATGAACGGCGAACTCGGCGATATCATCGATGCGCTGATCGTTCAAGATCAAGCCAAGAAACTGGAGAGTATCGGTGAATAAGACTTATTCGGAGGCGCTCAATTGGGCGTCTTCTTTACTCGCACAACACGATATTGATCCAGACGCCGCGCGCTTTGTCTTGGAGTATCGCGCCAATTTCTCACCAACGCAGCTGCGCATGCATGGCCGTGATATCATGCCTGAAGCGCTGTGGGTGCAGTTTCAACAAGACGTGCCGCGCTTGTTGCAACACGTTCCGGCGCAATATATTGTGGGCTTGGCGCCATTTTTCGGGGCAGACTTTGTGGTGTCGCCTGCCGTGTTGATCCCCCGCTTTGAAACTGAGGAGTTAGTGGCATGGGCGGCAGCAGACAGTGCGCAAGCGGCGACATTGTTGGATATGGGCACAGGCTCTGGGATCATCGGCTTAACGCTAAAGCGCCAGCTGCCTAAGCTTGCCGTGACGATGGCGGATGTGTCAGCAGAAGCTTTGGCAGTTGCGCGCCAGAATGCTCAGCGGTTTGAGTTATCTGTCGACTTGGTGCAAAGTGATTTATTTGACCAGTTAGGCCAAGCTCGCTATGATCGAATCGTGGCCAACTTGCCTTATATCAGCCACGCCGAAGAAGCGGTGATGGATGAAAGTACGCTGGAGTATGAACCAAAGCTGGCGTTATTTGCCGAGCATGATGGCTTGGCGTTGTTTGAGCGCTTCTGTGCGGCTATGCCTGAGCACCTTAATGCTGGCGGGGCGGTGTATTTGGAGTTTGGCTATCACCAGCAACCGGCGCTTGCGGCATTATTTTCCCGCATGCTGCCGCAAGCTGCGGTGCAGTTTCGACAAGATCTTGCCGGCCACCCGCGGATGGTGCGGCTGCAATTCTAATGCAATGTGAAAGGATCACTAATATGGAAACTAAACGCTTTACTGAAGCCACGATTCCAGAAGCTGCCAAAGCTTTGCGAGCCGGGCAGTTGGTCGCTTTTCCCACTGAAACAGTTTATGGCTTAGGCGCTGATGCGACTAACGAAGCCGCCGCCAGAAGTGTCTACACCACCAAAGGCCGCCCCAGCGACAATCCGTTGATCGTGACAGTTGATGACCGTAAGATGGTCGCGCAATACGCTGATATCACACCAGCTGCCAGCAAGTTGATGGATCAATTCTGGCCAGGGCCGCTAACGATCATCTTAAACATTCACCCAGGCAGTTTGTCTAAAACCGTCACCGGCGGCTTAAGCACCGCAGCGTTTCGGATGCCGGAGAATAAATTGACTCGGGCTTTGATCCATGAAGCCGGCGTGCCGATCGTAGGGCCGTCTGCTAACAAGTCAGGCAAGCCAAGTCCGACCAAACCAGAACATGTGCTGCATGATTTTGATGGGGAAATCGCCGGGGTTTTAGACGATGGTGAAACTCAAGTCGGCGTTGAATCTACGGTGTTGGATCTGACGGTGACGCCACCGGCGATTTTGCGGCCAGGCGCGATCGGGCCCAAAGAATTGGCGCCTTTTGTCGGGGTCGTGGATTCGGAAATGCATCACGTTGGCGCCAACGAAACCCCCAAAGCCCCAGGAATGAAATACAAACATTATGCTCCAAGCGCGCAAGTGGTGATCGTCGATGATGTTACCCAATTTCCGCAAGCTTTAACTTGGGCGGCGCAACAAGGTCAAGCTTATGGCGTCATGGCCACTGATGCGGTGTTGGCCGATGTGCCGACCAGCATCCCGCAGTACAGCCTTGGTACCGGCATTAAGCAAGCCACCCATCACTTGTTTGATGGCTTGCGGTGGTTTGATTTGCATCCGACAGTGACCTTGGTGTTGGCGCAAGCCTTTCCAGCTGAAGGACTCGGTGCCGCTTACATGAACCGTCTATTAAAATCTGCTGGGAACGAACATTTTAACCCTGCAAATGTAAAATAGTTCTGGTATACTGTGAATACTTTCAGAAAGGGGAATTTTAGCTTGGACTATACAAACTACGATCCAGAAGTGTTTACCGCCATTCATGACGAGGAATTACGCCAGCAGCACAACATTGAATTGATCGCTTCAGAAAACATCGTCAGCCCGGCCGTTCGTGCGGCGCAAGGCTCAGTGTTGACCAATAAGTATTCCGAAGGCTACCCCGGCCACCGTTACTATGGTGGCAACCAGTATATTGATGTGGTGGAACAACTGGCTATTGACCGCGCCAAGCAGCTTTTCGGTGCCGAATATGCTAACGTTCAACCGCATTCCGGCTCCGGCGCCAACATGGCCGCTTATCGGGCGTTTCTTGAAGATGGCGATAAGGTGTTGGCCATGGATCTGACCGATGGCGGTCACTTGACGCACGGGGCTGCGGTGAGTTTCTCTGGCCAAACGTATCACTTCTACCATTATGGCTTGGATCCAGAAACCGGACGTTTGGATTATGACCAGATCCGCGCCATGGCCGAAGAGATCCATCCGAAGCTGATCGTGGCTGGCGCTTCGGCATACAGCCGCAAGATCGACTTCAGCAAGTTCCGCGATATTGCCGATCACATCGGCGCATTCTTAATGGTCGACATGGCCCACATCGCCGGGCTGGTTGCCGGCGGGGTGCACATGAACCCAGTGGCGTACGCTGATGTGGTGACCACTACCACTCACAAGACCTTGCGCGGCCCGCGCGGCGGGATGATCTTGGCCAAGGCGCAATATGGCAAGACCATCAACTCTGCGGTGTTCCCTGGCATCCAAGGCGGCCCGCTGGAGCATGTCATTGCCGCTAAAGCTGTGGCATTAGGCGAAGCACTGCGGCCGGAATTCAGCGATTACGCCAAACAAATCGTCAAGAACATGCAAGCGATGTGTGAAGCTTTTGCCGAAGATCCGCATTTGAAGATGATCTCTGGCGGCAGCGACAACCATATGGTGTTGTTAGATGTCACCGGTTATGGTGTGACCGGCCGCGATGTGCAAGATTTGTTGGATACAGTAGACATTACCTGCAACAAGAATCAGGTGCCAGGCGAGCAGAACGGCCCGTTCAAAACCTCTGGCGTGCGCATCGGCACTGCCGCGATTACCACGCGCGGTTTTAAGGAAGAAGATTGCCGTCAAGTAGGCAAATTGATCTCGGCGGCGATCGCCAATCGTGAGAATCAAGAAAAACTTGATGAGATTCGGCAATCAGCCCTTGCGCTAACCGCCAACTATCCCTTATCATAGATAAGGTTTTGCGCTGATGCGCTAAAATAGAAGGAGGACCTTTTGCATGGGCAAATTTACGGTTTTGAATCACCCGTTGATCCAACACAAGTTGACCTTGATCCGGGACAAGCACGCTGGGACTAAGGAGTTCCGTCAGATCGCCAACGAAATCGCCGAGCTGATGGTTTATGAGATCACCCGAGACTTACCGTTGGAAGACGTTGAAATCGAGACGCCAATGGGCAAAACGATTCAAAAAGAACTCTCAGGCAAGAAACTGGCCGTAGTACCGATTTTGCGTGCTGGGTTAGGCATGGTCGACGGGGTGCTGGAATTGATCCCAGCTGCCAAAGTCGGCCACATCGGCATGTATCGTGACGAGAAGACCTTGAAGCCGCACGAATACTTTGTCAAAATGCCAACTGATATCGATCAGCGTGATTTGATCATTGTTGATCCGATGCTGGCCACTGGCGGTTCTGCGAACATGGCCATCGAAGCGCTGAAGAAGCGCGGCGCCCAATCAATGCGCTTAGTCGTATTGGTGGCAGCGCCTGAAGGGGTCAAAGCTGTGCAAGAGGCTCATCCAGACGTTGACATTTATGCCGCCGCGCTTGATGATCACCTCAATGAGAATGGCTATATTGTGCCAGGTCTAGGCGATGCCGGTGACCGGTTATTCGGTACGAAGTAATTTCTGATAGCTGCTTTCCTATATTATAGGGAGGCAGCTTTTTGTAACCAAAGCGAAGCAGCCCGCACTTAGCGATGTGGATAAGGCGAGATGACGCAAAAGCGTTTTTTGCCTTGGCGGCGTCACGACTTATCCGCGATCGCGTTGGGCTGCACAGCTCGACGAGACCTCAGTCGTTAAGGCCCGGACAGGTATTGCTTCGTGTCGTGGGGCAAGCGTCGGCGCAGGCGGTGCGGCCGTCTGCAACCGCGCAGAGGGCGCGCGTTTTCCGACTAACGGCCTGACCGACGCTTGCCCCGCGGCACTCCGCAATACCTGTCCGACCTCATGAAAGCAGGCAACATAGGTTTAGATCAATACCTCAATTGACGAAATGTCGAAGCTGATAGGGCTTTGGCGGAAATGGCAAACGGGGGCAGCTGAGGCGGACGCCATTTGGCCGTAGTCCCAGCTGCCTCCGTTTGCCATTGCCGGTCCGCACCAGGTGTCTTTGTGCTGAGTGAATACAGACAATCTCAATCGCTGCTTGTCGCTTGTCCGGGTCAGTTGAACCAGAAGCCAAGACGTTAGGCACAGAACTACAGACGAAATGGAACAGATGAAAGCAGGGGTATCACCTTGTGCCGAAAATGGAATGAAACCGAATTCTAAACCCGCCTTGCGTGAGGTTGGCAGAATGAAAGCCCCGCCAAGTTTGCACATGTGCCGCAACGGCGCGGTTGAGTTGAATTTGCGAATTTGCAGCCGAACTGAAGGTAATGTGAAAATAACTTTGAAAAATGGGCGGTCCGACCAGTAAAAAACTCACACGAGGCTTTGTCTTTTGCGGCGTTTGGTGATAGAGTAATGGTTGTGTTTTAAAGGATATGTATCCAAGTATCCATGATTTTAGAAACAATGCTGATCCGCGCTGCCAAAATTGTTGACGACACGTAGACCGTATTGCTTCGGTTAAGGAGGTGAATTCTGTGAACGAAAGTTATCCCTATGTCAAATTGTTTGGGCTAACGTTTAATCTGACGAATGACATCGGCATTCTGGTTACTGCAGTGCTGACATTCTTGTTGGTGTTTTGGTTATCCCGCAAGCCGCAACTGCGACCGGTTGGAAAACAGAACGTCTTAGAATGGGTCATTGATTTCACAAACGGAATCGTGAAACAGCAGATGCCGGGACGTGAAGGCAATCGATTTGGATTGCTGGCTTTTGTCTTATTCTTGTTTGTCTTCATCAACAACCAAATTGGGTTGTTCTTGCAATACGATGCAGGAGGCAAGACATGGTTCCGTTCCCCAACTGCTGATCCAGTCGTCACGATGAGCTTGGCGATGCTGGTGTTGGTCATGTCTCATTACTTTGGCGTTGTGTTCAAGGGCTTTAAAGGTTACCTTAAGGGATACATTTCGCCGGTACCGTTCTTGTTACCGATCAACATCATCGAAGAGTTTACCAACTTCGTGACGTTGTCCATGCGTCTTTACGGGAACATCTTTGCCGGCGAAGTGCTGGTACTATTGATCCGCCAGTTCGCGTTCTCAGGAATGGGTGGTCCAACGAGCTTCATTGTGGGCTTTTTGCTGGAAATGGTCTGGCAAGGGTTCTCAGTTTTCATTGGGTCAATCCAAGCATACATTTTTGTCACCCTTGCGATGGTTTATACATCACACAAGGTCGTTTCTGAATAATAGGAGGAAGAAGAATATGCAATATATCGCCGCAGCTATCGCAGCCGGTTTCGCCGCGCTTGCCGCTTCTTATGGTAACGGTCAAGTTATTTCCAAGACCCTTGAAGGGATGGCCCGCCAGCCTGAAGCTTCTGGTCAATTGCGTTCCACGATGTTTATCGGTGTTGGTTTGATCGAAGCCGTCCCGATCCTTTCCATCGTTGTTGCTTTCATGTTGATGACCAAGTAATACAAAGCACAGAGCAGAGCAAGGCGAATTTAGGGCTGACTTACACGCAAGCCCGCTGCTTTGCGCTGCTCGACTGGAAGGGAGTGGCTAAATCATGGCTTCATTAGGTGATATGCTGTTTCTGCTGGTCACTTTCATTTGTTTGATCGCGCTTGTCGCAAAGTTCGCATGGAAGCCTGTCACCAAGATGATGAGCGAACGCGCAACGAAGATCAACAATGATTTAGACTACGCCGAAAACGCGCGCACTGAAGCCCAGGCGCTGGCTGAAAAGCGCCAAGCCGAGCTCAAAAACTCCCAAGCCGATGCCGTTAAAATCGTGTCTACCGCGAAGGAAAACGGTGAAAAGCAACGTCAATCCATTGTGGATGCTGCCAACCAAGAGGTGACAACGCTGAAGCAAAACGCCCAACAAGATATCGCGCAACAGCGCAAAGATGCCTTGAACAGCGCTAAAGATGATGTTGCCGAACTCTCACTGGCAATTGCCAGCAAGATCATCGGCAAGGAACTGGATGCGGACGATCAACAATCCTTGATCGACAGCTACATCAAAGGCTTAGGTGATGCCAATGGCACTCACTAATGCTGTTGTAGCACCGCGTTATGCCCGCGCCTTGTTTGAAGCAGCACAAGATTCCGCCGCTTTAGCAAGCGTCGCAGAAGAGCTCGCCGCAATGAATGAAATCATTGCGCAAAACCCAACCCTGTTGGAAACGTTAAGTGCCAAGACCGTGGCGATCAAAGACAAGCAACACCTGCTGGACACCTTGAAATCCGAGGCTTCCAGTTTAGTTGCCAACTTGTTACAGGTTACTTTTGAGTATGGGCGCATTGCTGCTTTGCCTGCAATTATTGCAGATTATCAGCAGCGCTACGCTGATGCCATCGGCCAATTAGACGCAACAGTGACAACTGCCGTGCCGTTAACTGACGCACAACAACAGGCGTTAAGCCAAGCAATCGCCAAGCGTTTTGCCGCCAAGCAAGTCCGGCTGGATCCGCAAGTGGATCCGACGGTCATTGGCGGGGTCTTAGTGCAGACGCGCCAAGTCGTCGTTGACGGTACGGTGCAGACGCGCATGACCAAATTACGCCGCGCATTGTTAGCGAAATAGTAGAAGTTAAAGAGGTGAACCGGATGAGCATCAAGACTGAGGAAATCAGTTCTCTGATCAAAAAACAACTTGAAAACTATCAAGATGACCTCGATGTTGAAGAAGTCGGCACCGTCACCTACGTTGGTGATGGGATCGCCCGTGCGACCGGCCTCGAAAACGCGATGGCTAGTGAATTATTGCAATTTAGCAACGGCTCATACGGGATGGCCCAAAACCTGGAAAGTAATGATGTTGGTATCATTATTCTCGGGAATTTTGATGACATTCACGAAGGCGACCAAGTTAAGCGTACCGGCCGCATCATGGAAGTCCCTGTTGGCGAAGCGATGATCGGTCGCGTTGTCAACTCGTTGGGTCAACCAGTTGATGGCCAAGGTCCTATTGCAACCACGAAGACTCGCCCTATCGAAGTCAAGGCACCAGGTGTTATGCAGCGTCAGTCTGTTACTGAACCGTTGCAAACCGGCTTGAAGGCGATCGACGCCTTAGTCCCGATCGGTCGTGGTCAGCGTGAGTTGATCATCGGCGATCGTAAGACTGGTAAAACGTCGATTGCCATCGACACCATTATCAACCAGAAAGATCAAGATATGATCTGTGTGTACGTGGCCATTGGCCAGAAGGACTCAACGGTCCGCACACAAGTTGAAACCTTGAAGAAGTATGGTGCAATGGATTACACCATTGTGTTGACTGCGGGTCCTTCTGAACCTGCGCCAATGCTTTACATCGCCCCTTATGCCGGCGCTGCGATGGGTGAAGAGTTCATGTATAACGGCAAGCATGTCCTGATCGTTTATGATGATCTGACCAAGCAAGCGACTGCTTATCGTGAATTATCCCTGTTGCTGCGGCGTGCACCAGGTCGTGAAGCCTATCCTGGGGACATTTTCTACACGCATTCCCGTTTGTTGGAACGTGCGGCGAAATTGTCTGATGAATTAGGCGGCGGGTCCATGACGGCTTTGCCGATCATCGAAACGCAAGCTGGGGATATCTCCGCTTACATCCCGACCAACGTCATCTCTATCACCGATGGGCAGATCTTCTTACAAAGTGATCTGTTCTATTCTGGGACGCGTCCGGCCATTGATGCCGGGTCTTCCGTTTCCCGTGTTGGTGGTGATGCGCAGATCAAGGCGATGAAGAAGGTTGCTGGGACGTTGCGTTTGGACCTTGCGTCCTTCCGTGAACTTGAAGCCTTCACGCAATTCGGTTCTGACTTGGATGCCCAAACGCAAGCCAAGTTGAACCGTGGCCGGCGGACGGTTGAAGTCCTTAAGCAGCCTGTGCACAAGCCAATGCCTGTGCAATACCAAGTCGCTTCCTTGTATGCCTTGACCCATGGCTATCTTGATGCCGTGGCGATCGATGACATTGCAAGCTTTGAAGCCGGCTTAGCCGACTACTTAGACTCCAACGACGCCGACGACCTGAATACCATTAAGACCACCGGCAAGCTGCCTGAAGGCGATTCTTTCGATGATGCCATCAAGGCCTTCGCCAATGGGTTCACTGCCAGCACCGAGAAATAAGGAGGTGCCACATGGCTGAATCATTAATGGATATCAAGCGTCAAATCGCTTCGACGAAGAAAACTGGCCAGATCACGCAAGCCATGCAAATGGTTTCCGGGGCCAAGCTTTCACAAATCGAAAAACGCGCCGGCAACTACCAGGTATATGCCACTAAAGTTCGCGAAATCGTGACGCACTTAGCTGCGGCTCAATTGTTGCAGATCGAAGCGATGCAATCTAGTGGTAAAACCGACAACAAGCAAGGCTTCAAAGTGGCCAGCTTGTTGCAAGAACGTGAAGTCAAGAAAACCGGCTACCTCGTGATCACCTCTGATCGCGGGTTGGTGGGGGCTTACAACTCCACGATCTTGAAGGCCATGATGCAAATGATCCAAGACGACCACAAGTCGCCTGACGAATATTGTATCTTAGCTGTCGGCGGTACCGGGGCTGACTTCTTCAAGGCCCGCGGCGTCGATCTCGCTTATGAATATCGTGGTGTTTCTGACATTCCGACGTTCAATGAAGTTCGTGAGATCGTCAAGACGGCGGTTACGATGTTTGATTCTGGTGTGTTCGACGAGCTTTATGTTTGCTACAACCACCATGTCAACTCCTTGACCAGCGCCTTTCGTGCCGAGAAGATGCTGCCGATTTCAGATCTTGACGTTTCTGAAGTGGCAGACAAGCATATCGATTATTTGACTGAACCAGATCCAGACGCTGTGCTTGAGGCTATTCTGCCGCAGTACGCAGAAAGTTTGATCTTCGGTTCGATCATGGATGCCAAAACGGCGGAACATGCCGCTTCGACGACTGCGATGAAGTCTGCCACTGATAACGCCAATGACCTGATTTCGCGCTTGTCAGTCACATATAACCGTGCGCGTCAAGCCGCCATCACCACCGAGATTACCGAAATCGTCGGTGGTGCCAACGCGCTGGAATAAAACCAGAGCGTTGGGCTGCGCAGCTCGAGGAAACCAGAGCGGAGCAAAGTGGTTTTAGCGGTTGATATAAGATGGGATGACGCATGGGCGGTCCTTGCCCTGGCGGCGTCACAGCTTATATCACGCCGCGTCGCTTTGCGCAGCTCGACGATAAACCCAGAGCTGCAGCTCGACGCTGCGTTTGCACATGGCGCAATCAAGAACACAACGAGCATAAGCTCGAATCTACACAACAGGGAGGACGATTTCATTGAGTAATAGTACTGGTAAAATCGTGCAAGTGATCGGCCCTGTTGTCGACGTTGAATTCCCAAGCGACAGTGAAACTCCTGCAATCAACAACGCTTTAACTGTTCAGAACTCCGACAAGCAATTAGTGCTTGAAGTTTCTTTGCAGTTAGGCGATGGCGTATTGCGGACCGTTGCGATGGACTCTACTGATGGTTTGCAACGCGGGATGGTCGTCACCGATACTGGTGGCCCTATCTCCGTGCCTGTTGGTAAAGACACGCTCGGCCGAGTGTTTAATGTCTTGGGTGATACGATCGATAACGGTCCGGAATTTCCGGCTGATCACCGACGCGACCCTATCCACAGAGAATCTCCAGCTTTTGAAGACCTCAGCACCACAAGTGAGATCCTGGAAACTGGGATCAAAGTCATCGACTTGCTTGAACCTTACCTTCGTGGGGGGAAAGTTGGGTTGTTCGGTGGTGCCGGTGTCGGCAAAACCGTTTTGATTCAGGAATTGATCCATAACATCGCCGAAGAACACGGCGGCATTTCAGTATTTACTGGTGTCGGCGAACGGACCCGTGAAGGGAACGACTTGTATTTTGAAATGCAAGGTTCTGGCGTGTTAAAGAACACGGCCATGGTGTTTGGTCAGATGAACGAGCCGCCTGGTGCCCGGATGCGTGTGGCGCTGACTGGTTTGACGATTGCGGAATACTTCCGTGACGTCGAAGGTCAAGATGTGCTGTTGTTTATCGACAACATTTTCCGCTTCACGCAGGCTGGTTCTGAAGTTTCTGCCTTGCTGGGCCGGATTCCTTCTGCCGTTGGTTATCAGCCAACGCTGGCTACTGAAATGGGTCAGTTGCAGGAACGGATCACGTCGACCAAGAAGGGCTCTGTTACTTCCATCCAAGCCATTTACGTGCCTGCCGATGACTACACCGACCCGGCGCCTGCCACGACTTTCGCCCATTTGGATGCCACCACTAACTTGGAACGCCGCTTGACGCAACAAGGGATCTACCCAGCCGTTGATCCGCTGGAATCCACTTCTAGTGCCCTATCGCCTGAAATTGTCGGCCAAGAACACTATGATGTGGCCATGAAAGTCCAACAGGTCCTGCAACGTTATAAGGAACTGCAAGACATCATTTCCATCTTAGGGATGGACGAGTTGTCTGATGATGAGAAGATCACCGTTGCCCGTGCGCGTCGGATCCAGAACTTCTTGTCACAATCCTTCTCTGTTGCCGAACGCTTCACTGGCTTGCCAGGGAAGTACGTGCCAGTTGAAGAAACCGTCAAGGACTTCAAGATGATCTTGGATGGTAAGTTTGACGATTACCCAGAAGAAGCCTTCCGTTTGGTTGGCGGCATCGATGACGTAATCGAAAAGGCGAAGAAGCTGGGCTATACCCCGGCTGAAACGGCATCTGACGATTTGCAAGCTGCAGCAAACTAAGGAGGGGTAGCTTATGGCTGAACTTTCCAACGTTGTTACAGTAAACATCGTCACGCCTAATGGGTTGGTTTATGATCACCATGCCGACATGGTCGTTGTTAAAACGATCGCAGGCGAACTGGGAATCATGGCCAACCACGAACCGATCGTTGCGCCACTAGTGATCGGCGAAGTACGGGTGCGCCGAACCGATAACCCGGGTCACGAAGACGTGATCGCGGTTAACGGCGGCTTCATGGAAATGAGCGATAATGTCGCTTCCATCGTGGCCGATTCCGCCGAACGTGAACGCGACATCGACTTGACCCGGGCCCAAGCGGCGCGTGATCGGGCCGAACGCCGCATCGAAGACGCGAAGTCTCACGCTGATGCCGACGAGTTGCAGCGCGCCCAAGTGGCCTTGCAGCGTGCCATCAACCGGATCCACGTCAAGACCGGCAAGTAGCCTTGCCCAGTCCAAAACGCTCTCAATTAAGTTTGAGGGCGTTTTTGCGTGGCGTTGGCAGTTTAGTTAAAATACTCGACATTCAATTGGCGCTGCCACTGGGCCAGCTCGGCGTCGCTTAGCGGGGTGGTTTTGCCAGACAAGGGCAAGTGGTTAGCTTGCGCATATTGATAATCCAACATGATCTCACGCGCCTGTTGTTGCAGGTATGCCGGCTTGCGCGACTGCGTAACATCCACGGCGTCGCGGGCGCGTTGCGGCCGTGCATAATCTGAATTGGTCAGCACATGTAGGCGCGGCTTGGCAATCAGCAACAACGGAATGGCTCGGCCCATCAATGCCGCTTGGGTTTGTGCGTTAAATTTGCGCTGGTGGGCTTGCATCGCTGTCAAGCGCCGATCAGCCAGTTCACTATAAGGCCCCGCCAGATCGCGGACTTTGCGCTGATAATCGGCCAATTGCAGCGAGCCTTCAGGCCAGTTGGCGGTGATATTGGCCAACTTCTTGTGGAACTTATCGGCACCGGCAAACCGTGCGACATCGTGGGCAAACCAAGTCGCTTGCAACTGCAAGAGCTTGGCCCGATTGGCTTTAAGCAGGTGTTGGACAGCTTTAGCGTCTTGGGCATGCGGAATCACCAGCACTTCTTGCAAGTCGCCTTGCACCGTGATGGTATTGGCATAGCGAATCGGCTGATTGGCGTTCACCAGCTTCGGGGTGATCGCCACAGCCACGGTTTCCATCGGTGGTTTTGTGGTGCGATGGCGACCGACTTTCATTGCGTACACGCGGATGAACAACACTTCAAGCGTTGACACTGTTGCAAAACGGTCAATGACCAGCAAGGTTTTGGGCCGGTCAACGATGCCTTGAAGCAGTAGTTTGGGGGACTTTTTTGCCATAGAATTTTCCTCCTTTTCCTTTGTCTTGATTATACGAGGCAAAGCGGGATTACACGAATTTCTGTGCTTTGTAAATGTTTGGTAAATTGGCGATGAAGCGCTTGCATTAAATGCACGGGTATGGTATCTTAACATTGCGGATGTGAAGGTGCGGAGACTCGCGAAGGCCAAGCTTGTCTGAACCCCAAACCTTAAACGGAGCCGATCTGGTAACAAGCGCTGAGCTTGTTGCGGCTCCGCTCGTCCAGAGCGTCAAGCGCGCTGTCGCGATGAAGCCTGTGTCCATAACAACCCCAGGCAAACCCAGGACGTAAGCAGATCCTTGGCAGCTGGCATTAGCTGCTGAGTACTTAATTGAATACGATGGCAGGCAATAGCAAGCATAGCCTGCCGCACGAATACACGATGGTGGGTAGGCCGAT
The DNA here is from genome assembly GCF_042847315.1 of Lacticaseibacillus jixiensis. Lineage (NCBI taxonomy): Bacteria > Bacillati > Bacillota > Bacilli > Lactobacillales > Lactobacillaceae > Lacticaseibacillus > Lacticaseibacillus jixiensis. Next base: position 3,877 of record NZ_BAAFPR010000024.1, on the reverse strand, counting down.
CGTGTGTTTGCACATGTCCAAGATAACAGTGGCAGTCAAGCGCAAGGCGTTTGACTGCCATTTATTTTGCCAACAAACTTGAGTTGAGCAGGTTCTGTAATTGCGTCATAATTCGATTGTGGCATAATGGTGCTGATGCAAACGCTTCATGGACGGGTCGCCCATGAAGCGTGCATGTGCTATGATTGGCGGCTGAGGGTGTTAATTACCAGTTGCTAATCGATAGGGAAACGATTTGGCAGAATATTTGGAGGCAGACTGAGATGGCAGAATTTACCGGTTTAAGGATCGCCCCGGCGACGCTTGCGCCAACGACGGTGACATTGGTGTGGGACAAGGTACCACAAGCACAAGGTTACGCGGTATTTGGCGGACCAATCGCACCTGTGATGCGCAAGGCGCGCCAAACCCATGTCACCTTGGTGGGGCTTTTGCCGCATCACGAATACCGTATCGGCGTGCGCGCCATTGGTGCTGGCGTCAACGCAGAAATCAACTTCATCACGCCGCTGGCGCAAACGGTGATCGATGTGCTAAAGCCGCCATATTCAGTCGATCCCACTGGCCAAACAAAGGCGACTCAAGCCTTACAACAAGCCATCGATGATGCCCAACCTGGCGATTGTGTGTGGCTGCCAAAAGGGGCCGCGGTGTTAAGCGGGGCGCTTTATTTGCACAGCGATATGACGCTGCAAGTCGACGGGGTACTGCAAGGTACCAGTGATCCTGATGATTATCTGCAACCTGCTGCGGCTGGCGACGATCCTTATGCCGGGTTGATCCAATCGCGATATGAAGGTTGGGAGATGAAGTGCTTTGCCAGTTTGATCAACGCTGGGGTGATCGATACTGGCGACCGCTCGCGCGTGGCGTGCCACGATTTGCGCATCGTCGGTTCCGGGACGATCCGCGGCGGCGGTACGGCCTTAGGCGACGCCCAACGCGAGCGTTACTCAGACGTCAGCCGGTATCCACAGTATTTGTCTGACGGCCGGCCAGGGCGGCGGGTGCGCGGGCGTTTGATCAACTTGTCGCAGTGTCACAACGTGGAACTGGCAGGTTTGACGATTGCCGATCCGCCGGCTTGGACCATTCACATGATCTATTGTGACACAATCACGTCTCACGGTTTGCATATCCAATCACGCGGTGTGGACAATGGTGACGGCTGGGATCCGGATTCCAGCCGCCATTGTATGATTTTTGACACGACTTTTGACACCGGGGATGATTGCATCGCGATTAAGTCTGGCAAGAATCCGGAAGGGGCCAGCTTAGCGATTCCAACCGTGGGTGTGCAGGTGTTTGATTTGGATATCTTAGGCGGTCATGGCCTGGCAATCGGCTCGGAGCAATCCGGCGGTGTGCAAGACGTGCTGATCCGCGATTGCACCGTGCATCACACCAAACTCGGCGTGCAGCTTAAGGCGCACAAGGACCGCGGCGGTTACATCAAGCAGGTGCTGGTGCAAGATTGTGATTTGGATTCTTTCACGGTGCAAAGTGTTGATTACAATGCTGATGGCGAGCCGGCACCAACCCGGCCGGAAATCCGCGATATTACCGTGATCGATACCAAGATCGGCGGCAGACAGCCGGCGGTGAAGCTGGTGGGCTTTGATGACCCGGCGCATTATCTCAAAAACATCCGCCTGGCGAATTTAGTTGTCGATGGCGGCGACGCCAAGGCGATCGAAATGGCGTGCGTGGATGGGGTCGAATTGACCAACGTGATGACGCCAGCCGGCCACACGCCAAGTATCGATCAAGACCCGGCCACGGTATTGAATGTCAAACTAAACGAAGAATAATTCTGCAACACCAGTGGCAAACGGTGCTGGGCCATGATCGATCGTGGCTCAGCGCTTTTTTGTGTGCGTGACACCAGCCGGTTGCTGCGGTGGCTTGGGGTGCGGCATGGTATACTGAGGCATGTCGTTTGTTTCACAGAGTAGAACCGTTTTGGGAGGTCAATATGTACACATCGATGGGTTTATCATCATTGTTAACGCTGTTGTCGCACTTGTTATTCATCGCCATCAGCTTCCGCTTGCTGACGGCGGTGCGCTTTGACAAGTTCTTGCGACCCAATCACGTCGGCGAAAGCCGGTTGTTGCTGCTGTTTATTGCCATTGCGTTAGGGTATTTGGTATCGAGTTTCTTCCTATCAGCGTTGGAGGCGTCGCGCACGCTGCCATACTTGCTGCGCAGCAATCTTTAATAAAAAGTCTAGACTTTACACGGATAACGATTGAAAGTTGGTTAAGATCAATATATAATAAAAATAATATTAAAAACTTTAACCGATGATTTTGGACAAACAGGCGCACACTTTGAGCGTTGGTGAGGAATCGATATGAAATTGCATCATTTATTGTTAGCGGCAGCGGCACTGGCCATAGGGGCGGTTTTTGCTTTTCCGCAGCATGCGACTCAAGCCGCGACAAGTGTCACCATTGATGGTCAATATGGCGACTGGGCCCAATACCCGGCTGCTAAAGTCGGCTATTCTGAAGACGCCATGAATTTGGTGAAGATTGCTGCTGATACGCAGCATATCGATATCTATATTCAAGCGCATGGTAATCAGCGCAATAATGCCATTCCAAATTGGCAGTACACATTGCAAGTGGGCAACCACACCTACTACCAGATCAACTTAGGTAATGGTGACACGATTGCGCAAGGCTCAGCCACCGTTTACAGTGCCCAGACCCCAGTCGGTACCGCGCAAATCACCCGCAGCAAAGCTGATGGTAACTATAAAACCGATTACTCCACTGTTGAGATGCAGCTGGACTTAAGCAAGCTCGGCGCCAGCGATACGAAAGTCGGGGATGCAATCAGTTTCAACCTTGGCAGTGCCGGCTTAGGTGGTCAACTCGTCAAAACCACGGTGGGCAGCACTGGTGCCAATACCGATACCAATGCCGCCAGTACCAGCAGCGCTGCCAGCGCTAGTTCCAGTGCCAGCTCGAGTTCAAGCACCAGTTCCAGTTCCAACGTTTCCAGCAATGGGGTTGTGACCGACAAAGGCGATGCCGATCCACACGGCGGCGATCAGAATCACAACAATGACAACTTAGGCTTGAGCATCGACGGTGAATTCGCCGATTGGCAAGACATTCAAAAAACTGTCCTGTCAGGCAACAAGAATCAAATGGCCATGGTCACCCAAGGCGATGACGTTTATGTTTACGTCAAGATGAATCCCAATATGCCAATGCCTGGTTATGGCGATTACAACTTCACCATCGGCGGCCAGCATGTGTTTGTTTGGTCGAATAATATGCCGCAACAATCGCAATTGACCACAGGCGGTGCCGCTCAAGCTGTCACCTTTTACGGTGGCAAATGGAACGAAGGCAACCAATACGGCACCGTGGGCACTGGTTATGTGCGCCAATACGACGGTGGCGCCGGTGCTTATGATGTGATGGAGTTTAAGGTCAGCCTGAAGGCCTTTAATTTGTCCAATACCACCAGTCAAACCATCACCATGGAGAACCCTAACGTTGGCGGTGGCGCGGTGACGGCTGCCGGCGGCTCGACTGGGCCGGTGGTATTGGCTTCAGTAGGCGTTTTGATTGCCGGGTTTGGTTATTACAAGCTGCGCCGCTTCAAGAAGACGCCGCTTGCTGCCAAACAATCAACTGTGCATAAGGATCTGTGATGTATGGGCCTGGATTATTCACCTCGGTATTGGGGACATGAAATCGCATCTGGCCGGTCTGAAAGCAACGTTTGGATCGTTGCGAATACTGACTGAGCGGAGAAGTTGGTGATCGATGCACCACGAACAGACCGACCCAGTTTTCGGCTCGACGCACGACCTATTCAGTTATTCAGTTCAGGTCGCCAACTGATGGACTTCGTC
>NZ_BAAFPR010000023.1:0-49349 GCF_042847315.1 Lacticaseibacillus jixiensis | reverse complement strand
TGCAGCGATTTTTCCACGTTCGAAAGCAGTCAGATGGTGACCTTTGGTGTGAGACATGATATTCTGTTCTTGCATCAAGACGATACCTCTTTCATTAATTGTGTAGGAACTTTAATGATAACAGGTCGTATCGACTTGGTGTTTTTTATTTTGTCTGAGTGCTAACGATAGTGGCTAACTTGATTGTAAAACGCGGGGAAAAAATTTACTTTATTCATTGAATACAAAACAGGCTTCATTCAATATCGACAGTTGCGTGTTCAAATTCCTCATTACTTTTCCAAGTAAAATGCTTAGATAATCTAAACTGTGTTTTATCAACAGAACGTCCTAATTTCTGATAGAATCGATGTGCATCTTCCCGTTCAATCCCAGAATTTAGCCGAATGGTGTGGATCGAGCGTTTTCGTGCATCATCTTCAACTAATTGCATGAGCTCACGACCAATCCCCTGATGTTGATAGTCCGAACTCACTGCCAAGCCCATGATATTGATTGCCACTCCGACTAAAAAGATACGATAAGTCGTAATGTGAATGAAACCAACTGCGATTCCTTCGTCGACACAAACAAAGACATTGTCGCTACTGCTCGCCAGCACCTCAGCAATCAGGAGTCTCGTCTCTGGAAATTCCGGCTGGTAGGCAAGTTGCTCGCAAATAATCTGATTGAGCATATTGACATCTTCTAGTTGTGCCTGTCGATACGTTAACAATCATTCCATCATCCTTGGACTTTCAAAAAAAACCATCACTTATGATACGGGCTGCCAATATTGATCATGAACGCTCGATACACCTGCTCGATCAACACCAAGCGCATCAACTGGTGCGGCATGGTCAGCTTGCCGAAACTCAAGGTGTTGTCGGCGCGCTTCATCACTTGCGGCGATAAGCCCAAGGAGCCGCCGATCACGAAATCAATATCGGAATGACCATAAGTCGCCAAATCATCGATTTCTTTGGCGAAGGCTTCTGAAGAACGCTGCTTGCCTTCGATGGCTAACGCGATCACCCAGTCGCGGTCTTTGATCTTGCCTAAGATCCGCTCGCCTTCTGCTTCTTTGACTTGCAGCATCTCGGCTTCAGATAGTGACTCTGGGGCCTTCTCGTCTGGCACTTCCACCAGCTCGACTTTGGCGAACTTGCTCATGCGCTTCTTGTATTCTGCAATGCCGTCTTTGAAGTATTTCTCTTTCAACTTGCCCACGGCGATGATCTTGATATTCATTGACATCTTCACGCTCCATTCTCTACCAGTATAACTGATTATGCCTTGTGCTAATCCAATTGTAAAAGTGACACTATAAATGTTTACACGAGTTTTACACAAGAGATGTTGTACCGTTCGGATTTTTAGCGCAAAATGGGAGTGTTGAGTCAATTTTGGAGAGGGTTAAAACATGTCCGTAATTAAAAACATTGTCAAAGACCGCGTGTTGCAAATCACCGCAGCCTTGGCGGTGCTCAGTCTGTTCTTCGCCAGGCCGCGACTAGCCGATATCAACTTTTCCACGTTGTTTTCGATTCTCGGGATGATGACTGTCATCCAGATTTTCGAATATCTACATATCCTTGATTATTTTGCTTATCGGCTTACCAGTCGCGCCACGACGAATCGCCAGCTCACATGGTTGTTCGTGTTGTTGGCGCTCGTCGCTGGCATGTTTCTCACCAATGACGTCACAGTGTTGACCTTGGTGCCGCTGTACTTGCGGATCGCAAAGAAATTCGATCTGCCTGAGATCCTACCGGTGACGTTGATCGGCATGGCTGCCAATTTCGGCAGCGCCTTCACTCCATTCGGGAACACGCATAACATCTTCCTCATGAATCATTATGGCATCTCAGTTGGGACCTTCTTCACCTGGTCGATTCCGCTGCTGATCGCCAGCTTGATCTTGATCACCTGCTTCACCCAGTTCATCAAGCCGACCCCATTACCTAACGTTCCGGCTCAAGACATCCGCGTGCAGACGCGGCCGACGATCATCACCGTGATCGTGGCGCTGATCATCTTCGGCGGGGTCTTGGAAATGATTCCCAGCTGGGTCGGCGCCATTGCGGCGATTGCCTTGGCTTTGGCCTTTAACCGCAAAATCATGCTAGACGTCGATTATGCTGTCGTGCTGACATTCGGCGGATTCTTCGTGATTGTCAGTGTCTTGCGCCAACTGCCTTGGGTGGTGGCTTTGATCGGCGGGCTGATGGCCAGTGAGCATTCGGTGTTCTTGACCAGCATGTTCTCCAGTCAAATCATCTCCAACGTGCCTTCGACGGTGCTGATCGCCAAGTTCACCAACTTCCAAGAAGCGCTGTTCTTAGGTTCCAACATCGGCGGCTTAGGTACGGTAGTCGGCAGTATGTGCAACCTCTTGGTGTTCAAGCAATACACCGAATTTGGCAACAAAGACTCGGGCAAGTTCTTCATCGGCTTCTCTGCGTTGAATTTCTTGGGCCTGGCGATCCTTGGGGTCATGGGTTGGCTCATCCTGGATTTTGTCTTTTAACACACAAAAACCGTCTCTCGTGCGAGGCGGTTTTTGTGTGTCTTGCGTCCGGCACAAACCAATGCGCCAGCCGGTAAAATGTTTAGCGCCGTTAGTGTTGGGTACGGCTGATTTGATGTAAAGCGGCAGGCGGGACCTGCTTAGCGTTGATGTGCCGCCACTGCAGCACCGTTTGGCCTTTGGTTGACACGGCCAAGTAGCCGGTCGTTTCAAGCGGTGCGTCTGTTGCGTGCAGCACGATGGCGCGCGCGTGGCCTTGGGCATCAAAGCTTGTCACGTGATAGCTGTAATCCATGCCGCCATGATTGTTGGCGTGCCATTGCACGCTGCTGGTACGCGGTGAGACATAAACTGTGGTTTCAGCCACCAGCGGATTGACATAGTCCAGTGCCGCTGCGGCTGTCGTGGTTTGATTGCGGGTCAATAGCGGTGTGATGCACAAACCTAAGGCGATCACACAACCAGCAAGCAAACTTTTCTTCAACCAGCGTTTCATCATCTCACCCCCAACAACTATTAGGATACCAGAAGCACGAGAAAGCGCATCCGTCGTTGGTCCGAATCATCGACGCGACTTTCTAACCAGACCAGTGCTTGGCAGTTGAGCTCATCTAAGCTTCGCGCTATGATGGTTGAGTAAGCGGTGTCAGCAAGTCGCCGCCTGTGAAGGAGAGTATTATGGCAAATGAATATATCCTCGCCATCGACGAAGGCACCACCAGCACCCGCACCTTGATCATCGACCACAACGGCCGCAAAGTCGCTGATGCCCAACGCGAATTCCCGCAATATTTTCCCAAGCCCGGCTGGGTCGAACATAATGCCAACGAAATCTGGAACGCCGTGTTGTCCACAATTGCCACCAGTTTCATTGACTCAGGCGTCCAGCCTAAGCAGATTCGCGCCATTGGCATCACCAATCAGCGCGAAACCACGGTAGTGTGGGACAAGCAAACCGGCTTGCCGATTTATAACGCCATCGTCTGGCAATCGCGGCAAACCAACGCTATTGCCAACGCTTTGAAAGCCCGCGGGTACAACGATTTGATCCATGAGCACACCGGCTTATTGATCGATCCGTATTTTTCCGCAACCAAAGTGCGCTGGATCCTCGACCACGTCCCAGGCGCGCAAGCACGGGCAGAAGCCGGTGAATTATTGTTTGGTACCATCGACACTTGGCTGACTTGGAAGCTGTCTGGCGGCGCGATCCATGTCACCGACTACACCAATGCCAGTCGCACCATGATGTTCAACATTCACACGCTGGATTGGGATCAAGAGATCTTGGACTTGCTCAACATCCCCAGAGTGATGCTGCCTACAGTGCGCAGCAATTCTGAAGTCTATGGCCTCACTGCGGATTATCACTTCTATGGCTCTGGGGTGCCGATCGCCGGCATGGCAGGCGATCAACAAGCCGCCTTGTTTGGCCAGTTGGCCTTGGAACCAGGCATGGTCAAGAACACTTACGGCACTGGCGCCTTCATTGTGATGAACACCGGCGTTGAGCCGATCATGTCTGCCAATAATTTATTAACGACCATCGGCTATGGCATCGATGGTCAGGTGCATTATGCGCTGGAAGGATCCATTTTCGTGGCAGGCAGCGCGATTCAGTGGCTGCGTGATGCCATGCAATTGATCGATTCTGCACCAGCTTCTGAAGCGGCAGCACGCCGTTCAACCAGCCAAAACGAAGTATATGTCGTGCCAGCCTTCACCGGCTTAGGCGCCCCGTATTGGGACTCAGACGCACGCGGCGCGGTATTTGGCATCACCCGCGGCACCACGCGCGACGACTTCATCAAAGCAACCTTGCAAAGCCTCGCTTATCAAACCCGCGACGTTGTGGACACGATGTTTAAAGACACCGGCATCACCATCCCCGCCTTGCGCGTCGATGGCGGCGCCGCGATGAACGACTATTTGTTGCAGTTTCAAGCAGATTTGTTGAACACGCCAATCGAACGCGCCGCCAATCTTGAAACCACCGCCATGGGCGCCGCGTACCTAGCCGGCTTGGCCGTGGGCTTCTGGCAAAATACCGATGAGCTGCAAGCCATCGCCAAAATCGGCAAACGCTTCACCCCCCACATGCCTGAAGCGCAGCGGGCATCATTATACGCCGGCTGGCAATCAGCAGTGGCCGCGGCGATGATGTTTAAACCCCAGAGCGGAGCAGCCCGCTCTTAGCGGTGGATATAAGGCGGGATGACAGTTGGGCGTACTTTGCCCAATTGGCGTCACGACTTATATCACGCCGCGTTGGGCTGCGCAGCTCGACGAACCAGAGCGGAGTGGCGCGCTCTTAGCGGGTCGGGTAGCCTAGCCAGTAAAATTGGAGCGCTTTTTGCTCCGAGTTTGCTGGCGTAGCTAGCCGCACCCGCGTTGCGCCATCGTAAGCGCCTAATAATCGACCGTACTAAAGAGCCCCGCAATCTGGATTTTTGAGATTGCGGTGCTCTGCTTGTTTAGGTTAGTTTTTCAAATTTTACCGCCGGGGGGATTAAATAAGCGACTTGCTCTGTAAGGAATTGGACTTGTTCGAGCGCTTGCTTAAGCAGATCTTCGGTTGTCGTTGCCATTGGCACTGCCTCGTTATGTTTGCTGGCAGCAGCATTTCACGAATCATCCCGCTTGACCACCATTACTTCTTCTGTCTAAGTGGCAGACTGCTGCTGTCACCTGGCTAGCGTCCTACTGCCCGCCGTGTTATACTAGTCTCACTAACTTTTAGCAAGGAATGAGACAAATGCCCAAACACAACAAGAAGCGGTCGCGCAAAGAAGTGGCGCTGAAAAAAGCGCGCGACACCCGCAGTCAGCAGCAAGGTCTGCTTCGCCAGGGCCTCGCCCATGACCACCCCGGCATTAAAATTACAAGCAAGCATTAGGCCGCAATGGTTTGTCCTTTTTAATCTCAACAATCTCAGGTTTCTCTGAATTAAAAACACCTCACCATTCACTATGATGAGGTAAGGATACCGCCAATTTGAATCGAGTCATATTCGATCTGTTATTAGATGCTTATGCGCCATCCAACACCAAAAGACGCCCACATCACCTATCAAGTGACGTGAGCGTCTCTTTGTGTCATATTACAAATCTGCGCCGTTTGACGCGATCACTTGCTTATACCAGTTAAATGAATCTTTCTTCAAACGCTTGCCAGAACCGTTCCCTTTGTCGTCTTGATCCACATAGATCAAGCCGTAACGCTTCTTCATTTCACCAGTCGAAGCAGAAATGATATCAATGGCACTCCAAGGTGTATAACCCCACAGTTCGATGCCATCTTCAACCACTGCCTTTTCCATTTGTAAGACATGATCGCGCAAATAATCGATGCGATAATCGTCATGCACTTGACCATCAACGACTTCATCGTAAGCCCCGTAGCCATTTTCAACAACGAACAATGGCTTGTGCCAGCGCGCGGCCATCCAGTTCATGCCATACCGCAAACCTACGGGATCGATTTGCCAGCCCCAATCAGAGCGTGGCACATAAGGATTCTCTACGACGGAGTTGGCTTCATCATAATCCATGTCTGGGTTGTCGTCTTTATAGTCGACTGCCAGCGAATTGTAATACGAGAAGCCGACATAATCAACAGCGCCGGCTTTCAAGGCAATGCGATCGGCGTCTGTGATTTCAACATGATAACCTTTGCGTGCCCAATACTTGGCCAGCCAAGCCGGGTATTCACCGGTGGCTTGGACATCGCCGTAATAGTAGCGATAACGCATGGCGCGTTCAGCCATCATCACGTCTTTAGGCTTTGCAGACAACGGATAAATCGGCGTCATGGCGATCATCGCGCCCACTTTCAGCGTCGGATCAATAACATGCGCGATTTGCACCGCTTTGGCGCTGGCCACGAATTCGAGATGGGCCGCTTGAAACATCGCTTCTTCGGCGTTGGTCGCATCATCCAGCAACAAACCGGAGTTCTGCAACAACGGATGCGGATCGCGCCAGCTGGCTTGGTTGTTGATCTCATTGAACGTCATCCAGTATTTGACCACATCATGGTAGCGCTCGAAGCACACTTGAGCGAACTTCACGAACGCATCGACCACTTTGCGGCTGCGGAAGCCGCCGTATGCTTTCACCAAATGCAACGGGATCTCAAAGTGAGACAACGTCACGATCGGCTCGATACCATTGGCCTTGCAAGTGGCAAACAAATCATCGTAGAACTTCAGGCCGTCTTCGTTTGGCAGCGCCTCATCCCCATTGGGGAAAATGCGCGTCCAAGCGATACTGGTCCGGAAACACTTCAAGCCCATTTCGGCAAACAACTTGATGTCTTCCTTGTAGGTATGATAGAAATCAATGCCCCAATGGTTGGGATAAACTTCACCGGCTTGTGGTGCATCATCAACCAACCGCGGCACGTCTTTGGCCCCGGCGCGCATCACGTCAGCGATGGAGACGCCTTTGCCGCCGGCTTGCCACGCCCCTTCGACTTGGTGCGCCGCAACCGCGCCACCCCAAAGAAACCCATCGGGCATCTGGTAACCTTTAGTCATATTCAACTCTCCTTATCTTCCGCACTTACCGTCGTTCCCCCCGGAGCCGGCGATAATGGCAAAACGAGCCAAGACTAGGCTTGGCTCAGTTGTGTAGGCAACGACCAGAGCAAACCTCCAGCCATCTTTTATTTTAAATCATCTTTTGACAAAAGACTATACTTTTGCCTACTTTTCAGCGATCTTCTGGTACAGATCCACGATTTCACCTGCTAAGTCACGGAAGGTGATCGCAGTCATCAAGTGGTCTTGTGAATGCACCATCAACAAGGTGACTTGTGCGTGCTCGCCGTTAGCCTCTGCCGTCAGCATTTTAGTCTGGCTGTTATGGGCGTCAACTAAGAAATTGTCAGCTTCTTTAAGCTTGGCTTTGGCTTGGTCAAAGTCGCCTTTCTTGGCTGCGGCGATTGCTTCAAATGCGGAGCTTTTGGCGTTGCCGCCATTGATGATCAAGCCCATGACGGCTTGCATGTTTTCGTTGTTCTCTTCTTCTGCCATGATGGTCCCCCTAATATGGTTGGTTTGCTTCTGGACAAATATGCTGTAAATGATCGTGCAATTTGTAAATGATTGTCGGCGCCAGCGAATCCTGCTTCGCTTGCGCACCTCCACTTTCACATTCGATGTTGGAAGGACGTCCAGTCTTCTTTGTTGTCAAAGGCTTCCAGCGCGTACTTCTGATACGCGCTTCATCGAATATGAAAGTGCAGGCGCGCAATGGCGCCTAGTGGTTGGTTAAACTGTGCAGAATAACGAAATAGGTGTGACATCCTGCTGTCTACCTATTGCGTTAGCTGCTTGGGCTCATCGTCGAGCTCCGTGGCGCAACGCGGCGCGATATAAGTCGTGACGTCAATTGGGCAAAGAACGCCCAACTGCCATCCCACCTTATATCCACCGCTAAATGCGCGCCACTGCGCTCTGGTTATGCTTTAGCGCCTTCATCGATGGCGCGAAGGGCTTCTTTAAGGACTTTCTCGCCATTCATCATGCCGTAGTCTTGCATGTTGATGACTTCGACTGGGATATCGGCGGCTTTCTTCTTGAAGTTATCCAGCATGAAGCGCACCTGAGGGCCGAGCATTAAGATGTCTGGGTGCTTCTCTTCCAGCTTGTTATCGGCATCAGTGGATGCGGTTGCAAAGATGTCCGCTTCAATACCATCGGCTGCGGCAGCCTTTTGCATTTTGGACACAAGCAGGCTGGTGGACATCCCCGCTGAGCATACTAACATGATCGTCTTCTTAGCCATAATGTTTTTTCCCCTTTAGTCGAAAAAATTTGCGTCAAAAGCTTAAAGCGTTTTCAATACAATGTTATAATAATACATGGGTACAAATTAAACAAGTACTTGCAACCAAAATTTGTCACATTTGGAGGTGATCCACATGTACCACGACATCGCCGACCAGCTGATCCAATCGATCACCAATGGCCAGTTTACCAGCAAATTGCCCACCGAAGCCAAGCTCATGGCACGCTTCGGCGTCAGCCGCAACACGATCCGCCGTGCCATTGACGTTGTTTATCAACAAGGGTTATTAAGACGTGTACAAGGATCAGGATACTACATCAACCACATTCAGCTCAACTCTAAGCACGCTGTCAACCTATCAGTTGGCGCAGGTAAGCCTTTAATCAAGACTGCCCCGCGCCCGACGAGTAAGATCGTCACCTTTGATAAAGCGCTTGCCAGTACGATCCCATTGGCTCAGCAGTTCAACGTTGAAGGCGACGCCGAAGTCTATCGCGTCATCCGCTTGCGTTATATGGACAATGCAATCTATGCGTTGGAGGAATCGTATTACCTCACGAGTGTCGTACCATTTCTTTCCACTGACAGTATCAACTCGTCGATTTTCGAATTCCTTGCTGAAACCTTCAACGTCACCGTTGTCGCATCAGACGATTACATGTCCATGACCAGCCTCGCTGCCGACCAAGCAACTCTGCTCGGCCTAGCAGAAGGCGACCAGCGCTTGACTTTAGCCCAAATGAACTATACCAAAAACAACACGTTATTTAACTTTTCCAAGGCAATCTACGCCGATGAGAAAATGAGCTTCTACTTCCACTCTGCACATCTATCCAGCAATTGATGTTGCGTGGTAGAATGAATGCGGTAACAAAGCGGGCAATTTTAACCGTTGTCGAGCTGTGCAAAGCGACGCGGCGGGATATAAGTGTGCTTTGCGCCGCTTTGTTTGATCGACTCAACTCGCGACTGTGGTTTAAACATCGAACAATGTGCGCTAATTGCTCAATAACTTGATTCGAAATTTTGGAGCAACACCTTTCCGGGCCTTATTAAAGACCACACATCGTTAAGTTCGGGCTGCTCCGCTTTGTTTATTTGAACCGGGGAATTTTTTTGCGAAGGAGAATAAAAACATATGGCACAACCATTTCCAGAAGGCTTCTTGTGGGGCAACTCCACATCCAGCATGCAAACTGAAGGCGGCATTACTGAAGGCGGCAAAGGTAAATCCGTCTATGATGACCGTCCTGCCACTGAACATACCAGCGACTGGTCCGTCGCTATCGACGAGTATCACCGCTATGACGAAGATTTCGCACTGATGCAAGAAGCCGGCATGAATGCTTATCGCTTCCAGATTTCTTGGAGCCGGGTTTGCCCGACTGGCGACGGCGAATTCAATGAAGAAGGCATCGAATTCTACCGCAAGCAAATCGACGACTTGATCAAGCGCGGCATCACCCCCATGATCTGCTTGTATCACTTCGACATGCCGTTGTCTTTGGCCAAGCGCTATAACGGCTTCATGAGCCGGCACGTCGTCGATGCTTTCGTGCGCTATGGCAAGCGCATGGTCGACGAATTTGCCGCCAAAGTCCCTTATTGGATCACCTTTAATGAACAGAATCTGTATTTTGGCTCTGGCGTGTTCCACATTGCCGGCTTTGATCACGGCGAACCCACTTTGCAAGCAGCCTACACCATCAATCATCATGTGATGGTCGCCCATGCCCGCGTCGCCAATTATCTGCATGATACCAGCGATGCCAAAATCGGCGGCATGCTGGCGTATGAAGAATGCTACCCAGCCACCAGCAATCCGCGTGACGTGCAATATGCCCGCCAAATCGACGAATTCATGAACAACAACCTGTTGGATGTATTCGTCCATGGCCATTACTCAACGGAAGTGCTGACTTACGCCAAGAATCACGGCTTGGCAATCGACATCACTGAAGCTGACCAAGCGGCGTTTGACGCGTTGAAATCAGACTTCTTTGCCTTCTCCTATTACCGCAGCCACCTCATCGATTCCAGCCGCGTGCCGATCAACACCGCACCGAATCGCTACTTGGACTTCGGCATGGTTCACAACCCTTACACCCAAGCTAACGAATGGGACTGGAACGTCGATCCGTTAGGCTTCCGCGACATTCTGGACAAAGTCTATTCACGCTATCACCTCCCGCTGTTCCCCATCGAAAACGGTATTGGCATCCGCGAAGTTTCTGATGGCAAGACGCAGATTCAAGATGACTATCGCATCGATTACCACCGTCAACATATTGAAGCCATGAAGCAGGCCATTTACGAAGACGGCGTGCCGGTGATCGGCTACTTAGGCTGGGGTTTAATCGACATCCCAAGTTCCAGTGGCAACATGGACAAGCGTTATGGCATGGTTTACGTCAACCGCACCAACCACGACTTACGCGACTTGCGCCGGACCCCGAAGAAATCTTTCGGCTGGTTCAAACAAGTCATCGCCACTAACGGCGCCGATTTAAATTGATCACAAGCAATTCCCAGGCCGCTTTTGCCAGTCTGGGAATTTTTTTATAAAATTTGAACAAGTTTAGGAAAATATTCAAAAAATATAGTCACAACGATATTTATAGCAAAATTATTATGTATTTGTCACCTTGGTGTCATCTCCGCTTTGTATGCTTAAGGCAACATATGAGGAGGAGATCATGATGCGCTATCGAGCCGCATGGCTGGCCTTGCCGATCGCAGTGGCGGTGGCAGGCTTTAGCTATTATCAACAACTGCAACAAACCGACACCCAGCTGCGTCAAGCCGACGCCGCAGTCGATGCACTGTATCGCAATCGCACTCGCGCACTGCCGGCGGTGCATCTGACCGCCAGAAAGATCATCGCCGCCAAGCATCGGCTCAAAGCTTTGAACAAGGCGCCGCTGACGCCGCATCAAGCCGCCCATTTGAAAACTGCGCAAGCAGATCTTGCCTCCGCCGCCAAGATGCTTGAAGTGACCAATGCCACCCAAGCGCCAGTAACGACTGACAACACCTACAGTCAAAGTGCGCAAGCGGCATTAAGCGCATACGAAACTTTAACTGCTGACAAGCCGTTATTTACCCAAGTCTATCAACAACCTGTCACGACTTTGCACGCCAAAGCCGAAGCGGCCGACGCCGTGGATGCCCTCAAAACAGCTGACCCAGTCACCCCAGAAGCCATCGCAAACACCAAAGATGCACTAGCCAAAGTGCCTAACACAGCCGATGCCGCGTTTGAAGCGCAAGCGCAAGCCGTTGTGGCATCTGCTGCCGACAAACTGCCAGAGCAAACCTCAGCGCCTAGCACCGCGACGCATCCAGTTGAAACAACTTCAACCAGCGCGCTTCAAGCATCTACCAACACCACCTCATCAACTGCCCCAGCCCAAGCGTCAAGCAGCAGCGCCGCTTCATCAAGCGTTACCCAACCTGCCGCCGACCACTCAAGTGCCGCCAGCAGCAGTACTGCTTCTGCCAGCTCAAGTGCTGAATAAATCAAAACGTGACCAAGACATAAGTTACATAGTCGCGTTCCATCAAGCAACGCCAAGTAACGCAAACGGCTCTACTCCGCGATTCCAAAGTGCAGAATCGTGGCGTAGAGCCGCTTGCGTTATTGGCGCAACCGCTTGATGTCTCAGCCTGTTTGAATTATTCAGTGGCTTTCAAAGCCGATACCATATCAACGTGCTGCAGGCGCTTGTGGGTGACGAAGATCACGATGGCAGTAAACAATGCCATCAGCACCGCTGCTGCAATGTAGCCTGGCCAATGAATCACCAGCGGAAACATCACTTGTGCCGTGGTGGCTTGCTTGAGAATATACCAAGTCAAGGCATTGCCAACGCCGTAACCGGCCACGATTCCAACAATGGACAACACGATATTCTCACGCGACACATACATGGTCACTTCGCGATCGTAGAAGCCAAGTACTTTCACTGTGGACAACTCGCGAATACGTTCAGAAACATTGATATTAGTCAGGTTGTACATCACGACAAACGACAACAACCCAGACATCACAATGAAGATCACCACTACTGGATTCAAGGTGGCAGACATTTTGTCGATGGTGTCTTTCTGATCGGCGACATAACTGGTGCCAAGTGTTGTGCCAGACTGCAACAGCTGATGTGCCAACGTATTGCGCTGCTGGTCGGATTGCTTGTGCAAGCGCACCAACAAGGCATTGCTGGTGGCGGCTTTGCCCCAAGCGGCTTGATAAGCCGCTGGGCTCAGGTACAAATAATCGCCGATGTAGTTCTTGGTGATCGCGGCGATTTTCACCCGCACCGCAGCCTTGCCGCTCACGCGCACAGTGACACTTTGCCCGGCAGTTGCGCCTAACAAGGTGGCAGTTTTCTGGCTGATCACCGCGCCGCGCTTAGGCAAGGTCAGCTTATTGCCTTGCTTGGATTCAAGGTGCACATAATCTGCAAACTGGGCGCTTTGCGGAGTGAACACGTTCACCGAAGCGACACTTTCATCCCCATGGCGCACCGTGGCTGTAGCCGTCGCCACCACGGTGCTGCTTTGATATTGGCTGTGCTTGGCCAACACCTTGCGCATTTTGGCGACTTGATCGCCATTTTTCAGCGCAACGACGGCTTGATACTTCACGATGTCGCCATATTGCCGCTGGCCGCTGGCAATGATCGAATCGCGGATCCCAAATCCGGTTAAGATCAAGGCACAGCCGCCGGCGATACCGATGATCGACATCACCATGCGGCTTTTATAGCGGAACAAATTACGGTACGAGACTTTCTGGTTGAAATTCAACCGCCGCCACAATGGCGTGATCTTCTCCAACAAGATCCGCTTAGCTGACTTCGGGGCTTTAGGCAGCATCAGTGCCGCCGGTCCTTCTTCCAATTCGCGCCGCACCACAAACGCCGCTGCACCAACTGTCGCAATCAAGGCAAACAGCATCGCCAACCAGAAGCTGCCCCATTCAAAGCGCACCGTGGTGGTCATCGGAATCGTTTGATGATAAAGCGCCAAGATGAAGCGCGGCAAGGTCACGTTACCAAAGACACTGCCAACCACGCCGCCGACGATCGCGGCAATCACGGCATATTCCAAGTAGTTGCGGGCAATCGCCCATTTGCCATACCCCAAGGCTTTGAAGGTGCCGATTTGCCCGCGCGCTTCTTCAACCATCCGCGTGATCGTGGTGAAGGTGATCAAAGCAGCGATCAAGAAGAAGAACACCGGGAAAACGTTGGCGATTGCCGCGATCCGTTCACTTGACTCGCCAAAAGCCGAAAATCCCGGCAAATCAGAGCGGTCTTGCCAAGTATAAGTCGTCTTAGCAGCACGTTTGGCCTTGGTGCGCGCTTTGGTCAATTGCTTCTGCGCCGCAGCCAGCGCTTGTTCTTGCTTGGTCAACTCTGGCGTCGTGGTCACTGCACCGCGACTGGCCGCGGCCACTTGCGCTTTAGCGGCAGTCAGCTGCTTTTGGCCGGCATCAAGCTTGCTTTGTTGGGCATCCAGCTGCTTAGCGGCTTGTTGATAAACTTCTTTGCTGCGGGCAGCTTTGCGGGCTTTGAAGACCTGCTTCAACTCGCTAAGCTTCTGGTTGCGTGCCCGTTTATAGCTGTCAGCGTAGGTGTTGGCACCTTGCAAGTGCTTGAAGCGAATATTGAGCAATGTTGCCACTGGCAAGTCGATTTGCGCTTGCGGCACATAAGCAAAGAAGCGCACTGTCCCGTCGCCGACATTGGCCGCGCCGCGCAAGCCTTTGTCGATATATTGCGGCGAATCAACAAAGCCGACGATCGTATAAGTGTGCCGCTTGAGTTTGGCTTCTGCGTCAAAAGTAAACTTCTGACCCAGCTTGTAGCCATAGTCGTCTTTGGCCTTCTGGTCTAAAACGATTTGGTTAGCCGCATGCGGCAAGTGCCCGGAATGGACGGCCAATTGGTTGATGGTGTTGGCTTTGTCATAACCATACAACGCCACGCACTGCGCATCTTTGCCGCCGGTGACATAAGTGAATTTCACGCGTTGCGCCGAAGCGCCGGCGACTTGTTCGGCGGTGGCCACATCTTGCTTGGTAAAGCCGGTGGTACTAAGCAGCTGCACATCAGATAAGTGCAAGTCTTGCACCGTGGTGGTCATGGATTCGTTAAGCCCCGGCCCGCAAGCCTTGACCCCAACAAAAATCAAACACCCCATCAAGATGATCAAGATAATGGCGATGAAACGGCCGCGACTGGCGCGGATCTCGCGCCATAAGTTCTTCGTCATTGGTTTCATCACGCTCACCACTCGATCTTGGCAACCGGCACCGGCGCTTTGTTATCGACCACTTCACGCACCTTGGCATCATTGATGCGGATCACGCGATCAGCCATCTTAGCCAACGCCGCGTTATGGGTGATGATCAATACCGTTTTGTTGTCTTGGCGTGAGGCGTCTTGCAGCAGCTGCAAGACCTGCTTGCCAGTTTCATAATCCAGCGCGCCGGTAGGTTCATCGCACAACAAGAGCTTGGGATTCTTCGCCAAAGCCCGCGCAATGGCCACGCGCTGCTGTTCGCCGCCGGAAAGCTGTGACGGAAAGTTGTCCAAGCGTGCCCCTAAGCCAACTTTGCGCAGGGTTTCTTCGGCATCTAACGCATCTGCCACAATGGAGTTGGCCAGTTCCACATTTTCTTTGGTGGTGAGGTTTGGCACCAAGTTGTAGAACTGAAAGACGAAGCCGACTTGATCGCGGCGATATTGGGTCAATTGCTTGTCATTGAACTTGGCGATGTCCACCCCGTCGATCAGCACCTGCCCGCTAGTAGGCGTATCCATGCCGCCTAAGATGTTCAATACCGTCGACTTGCCGGCGCCACTAGGGCCTAAGATCACCGTCAGCTGCCCGGCTTCGCATTCGAAGCTCAAGTCGTGGTTGGCGTCGATTTTGGTTTCACCCATTTGATAGGTCTTGAATTCATGCTTTACTTCGATATAAGCCACGTTTTGCCCCCTATAGATTCGTTGCTAATATTATCGCGCTATGGCAAAATGACCTCAACCACAAAAAATCATCAGTCTGTCATGAATTGAACACTTATCAACAAAGTGTTGAAAGGAAGCCCTCATGGTCGGAATCAAAAATAATCGCCGCGTACAATACACCCGCGATCAGCTCAAAAGCGCTTTGATCACCTTATTGCAAAAACAGCCGCTTAGCGAACTCACCGTTACAGCAATTTGCCAAGCCGCCAACGTTAACCGCGGCACCTTCTACGCCCATTACGATAACCCAGCAGCGTTGTTTGCCGCCATCGAACAAGATCTTGCGGCACAAGTCACGCCGCTGATCGGCGCCGATGTTGATTTGCTTGATTGGCTGCCGAAAGTCTTGGCCGTGATTCAACAAGCCGACGCCGCCACAGCGATCATCTTGCACAACATCCATCAAAGCAGTGTCTTGGAGGCGATCTTGCGTCCGCTGCGCGCTCAAACCAAACGCCGCTATGCCCAGCGCTTCAACGTGACAGATCCGGCAGTATTGGATTATTACTTCGAATTTTCCTGCAGCGGCGCTATTCAAGTGATCATCCGGTGGCTAACCAACGGTGCCTGCGAGTCTCCTGCCACCATCGCCACGATCATTGCCAACGTCACCGAGTTCGGCCGCTGAAGGCTGCAGCTGTCGCTAGCGGCCGGAAATAGCGACCGGGGACAGCTGGGACTACGGCCAAATGGCGTGGCGACCGGAGTAGAGGGGTGGGCGGCGGACGATAACTTTCCAACTCCGCTGCGCTGCGCCTGTCGAGTGGATCTCGTCCACGCGCCTTCTTCTAGGCGCCTCCGCGCTTTGCGCTCCGTTGCCAAGAAGAACGACACCACTGACGCCATTTGGCCTCCGCCCCAGCTTTCCCCGGTCGCCATTTCCTCCACAATCCGCTTCAGAACTCAATCCAGGTGATCAAAGACGATTTGATCATGCGGGTGCTTGTTCATGATGGCGGTTAAGGTATCGCAGAACCAGTCTGACGTTACTTCGTAGGGTTCAACTGATCAGAATACCGTCACGCCAACGATTACGCGAATAAATAATAAACTCGATAAATTACGATGGCAACAAGAATTGGTGTCTGCATTGCGTCTCGGCTACTAGGCGCTATTTCATCTAAGGCGGGAATCACAATCCCGTTTGGCAAATCGATATCTGATCAATCCACTTGGATTCTGATTCCCACTTTGTAGGAAACGGTACCTGGCGGCCGCATTGTGCGGAGGTCAGATGGCGTCAGGGGTGTCGTTGTTCTTAGCAACGGAGCGCAACGCGCGGAGGGGCTTAGAACAAGGCGCGCGGCAGAGATCCACTTTGCATACGGAGCGCAGCGGAGATGCAAAGTTAGCTCTGCCGCCGCCCACCCCGTTCCACGCCATCTGACCGGAACACAATGTGGCCGCCAGGTACCGTTTCCGGCTTGCTAAGTACGCGCTTACTACACAGTTCTGCGCAAACAAAAACCGCCTGACAAATGTCAGACGGTTCTTTATTGTTAATAGGCTGTTAATTACAGCTTGTTAACGTTAGCAGCTTGCGGGCCACGATCGGATTGTTCGATATCGTAGGAAACTGCTTGGCCTTCGTCAAGGGACTTGTAGCCTTCGCCTTGGATGGCGGAGAAATGAACGAAAACATCTTGGCCATCTTGACCAGTGATGAAACCGTAACCCTTGTCAGCGTTGAACCATTTAACTGTGCCTTGTTGCATTAGATGAATCTCCTTTAAAATTAAAAACTGAGTGACAAACAACGGTAATCTCGAAAGGAAAATTCATTATGCATGACACAATAATTCTCGCTTCTGTTAATTACTTGAGTTCAGTATAACACATCCGGCAAGTAAAACCTAACGTTTTGCCAGAAAGAATTATTTTCTCGAGTTGATGCCATCAATAATGGATACGGTTGCAACAAAGTGTTGGATAACATGGGGTCTTCTCAGCAACAAAGCGCCGCCACCCGGCACCAGCCGGATCGCGACGCTTTGATTGGTTGTGGCGCTTGTTTTACCAGCCTTGAGCAGTCATGGCATCGGCAACTTTGGTGAAGCCGGCAATGTTGGCACCGGCCAGGTAATCACCGGCAACGCCGTATTCTTTGGCGGCGTCTACGGAATTCTGGAACAAGGTTTCCATGATGGTCTTAAGCTGGCCATCAACTGTGGCGAATGAATCTGAAGCGCGGCGGGAGTTTTGGCCCATTTCTAATGCAGAAACCGCAACGCCACCAGCATTGGCAGCCTTGGCTGGACCGTACAGAATGCCGTCAGCTTGGTATTGCGCGATCGCTTCTGGCGTAGAAGGCATGTTGGCGCCTTCGGCAATGGCGATCGCCCCATTGGCGTGCAGCTTCTTGGCTTGGTCGCCGTTGATTTCGTTTTGGGTGGCACATGGCAAGGCGACATCATATTTGATATCCGCATCCCAGACGGAACCTTCGTGATATTCGGCAGTGGCAACGCGCTTGGCGTATTCGCTGATACGGGCGCGTTCAACTTCTTTGATCTGCTTCAACGTGGCCACGTCGATGCCGTTTTCATCATAGACATAACCGCTGGAATCAGAAACCGTCAAAACCTTGGCGCCGTATTGTTCCGCCTTTTCAGTGGCGTAAATGGCCACGTTGCCGGCCCCAGAAATCACGATGCGCTTGTTTTCCAGAGATTGGCCATTTTCTTTAAGCATGGCGTTGGTGTAGTACAACAAGCCATAACCGGTGGCTTCAGTCCGGGCCAAGGAGCCGCCGTAGCTTAAGCCTTTGCCAGTCAAGATACCGCGTTCTGCACCATGCAGCCGCTTGTACATTCCATAAAGGTAACCAATTTCGCGGCCGCCAACGCCGATATCACCGGCCGGCACATCGATGTCCAAGCCGATGTGACGGTGTAATTCCAGCATGAACGACTGGCAGAAGCGCATGATTTCGTTGTCAGACTTGCCTTTAGGATCAAAGTCCGAACCGCCTTTGCCGCCGCCGATTGGCAAGCCGGTCAGCGAGTTCTTGAAGATCTGCTCAAAGCCTAAGAACTTCACGATCGATAAGTTAACCGAAGGGTGCAGCCGCAAGCCGCCTTTGTACGGGCCGATGGCAGAATTGAATTGGACGCGGAAGCCGCGGTTAACTTGCATATTGCCTTCATCATCTTGCCACGGCACCTGGAATTGAATGGCGCGGTCTGGTTCAGTGATGCGAGCCAAGACATTAGCCTTGATGTATTCAGGATGCTTCTCGAATACCGGTGTGATCGTCTTAAAGAAGTTCGAAACCGCTTCTTGGAATTCTGGTTGGTTGGGGTCGCGTTGTTGGATCTTGGCGCGAACGCTTTGAATGTAGTCGGTTGCTTGTGTCATATAATATCACCCTTCTTCATTAAGATTTAATGACAATGAATCACGCAAAATTAAGTAAAAGATACGTCGTCAGCAACTTGATCGCAGAAAAGATAGCTTCTACCAACAGGTCTTTGTTATTATATCACCTTTTAGTCATCAGACACGATGTGCACCGTGCCTAAGCAATCAATACAAATTAGCTGTCTTGCACAACAATTGCATTAAACCTGACATACCACGCCTTTTATCACGAAATTGCCATATTTCATGACACAAAAAAACGTCTGCGATGGTCGTGTGACCACTGCAGACGCTGATGTTGCGCATCAATTATCAGTTTCAATATCTTTCTTGACCACAGTCGCTGTTTTAGCGGCTGCAGTATGTTTATCCAGCACTGAATGGTGCATGCCATAAGCCAGATACACCACAATGCCGATCACAAACCAAGCACCGGAATACAGTTTGGCTTGCACATCCAAGCCTAAGAACACGATCAGCGCCCCGATGAACGCCAAAGCCGGCATCACCGGATACAACGGCATCTTAAACGCTGGGTCGGCAATATCTTGGCCTTCTCTTGGCCGCAGACGATAAATGCCCAAGCTGACAAACATGAAGGCGATCAAGGTGCCGGCAGAAATCAATTGGGACAAGAATTCAAATGGGAACAAAGCGCCGATGATCACACCGATCACCGTTAAGGTCAACAACGCGTTGTTCGGCAGCTTCTTGGCTTTGGTGAGCTTGCCGAGTTGTTTAGGCAGCATGCCATCGCGCCCGAAGCTGTACAGCAAGCGGCTGCCGGCCATCATCATCCCGATCAAAGCCGTGAACATGCCGATCACCGCCACGGATTCGATCACCGTTGCGGCCATACGGTGGCCAGATTGGCGCAAGGCCCAACCCACTGGTTCAGCGTTGCCAGCATATGCGGAGTATTTGAACATCCCCACCAACACCAACGATACCGCCATAAACAAGATCACCGCAATGATCAAGCTGCCGATGATCCCCCGCGGCATCGTTTTTTCCGGATCTTTGGCTTCTGCGGAATTCGCAGCGATCGAATCAAACCCGATATATGCCAGGAAAATGGTACTCATCCCCGCATAGATCCCGCGCCAGCCGCCAAATGGCGAACCATCAGCGTTAACATGATAAGCCGGGATAAACGGCGTGTAATTCTGCGGATGAATCGCGGTTAAACCAATTGCAATAAAGGCTAAAATCGCCAAGACCTTCAACACCACTAAGATATTCTCGACTCGCGCCGCTTCATTGACCCCGCGTGACAACAATAACGCCACCAAGATGATCACCACTGTCGCGATCAAATCGATCGCCCCGCCGTTATGGCCTAACGGATTGGCTAAGGCATTCGGCACCACAACCCCAAAGCTGGCCAGCAACCCGCGCAAGTTGGCCGATAAGCCCGACGCCACAAACGCCACAGCGATGAAATACTCAGCCAATAGCGCCCAGCCGGCGATCCAGCCAAACACTTCACCAAACACCACATTAATCCATGAATACGCCGATCCGGCAAACGGCATCGCCGCCGCCATTTCCGCGTAAGCAAAAGCCACCAAACCGGCCACGATCGCCGCGCCTAAACATGATAACGCCACAGCCGGCCCCGCATGGGTCGCTGCCACAACACCAGGCAAGGTGAAGATCGTTGTGGAAACGATGGTGCCCACGCCTAAAGCTAAGAAATCTTTGACGCGCAGGACCCGGGGTAATTGTGAATCTTTGTCTTCATAGACGCTAGGGTCTTCTTTTTGTAGCATCCGAGTAAGCAGCCGATGCATTGTTGTCCTCCTGATTTGTTGACGTGTAACGTTAAATTAGTGACTTGTAAGATTATGAGAAACGCTCTCAATATTCTTCCATTAATTGCCACTAATGTCAACCTTAATTCCCATCAGCGCCGCAATGCCGATCGCGGCTGCTGTCAACAAACGCAAACAGCTCTGCATCACGATCATTGATCGCAATGCAGAGCTGTTGAGCTGATTGACCAAGGCTGCTTTTGGCCTCAGCCTAGGAGAATTGGATTATGCTTCTTGGCCTTCGACAACTTTAGCCGGGACCCGCTTAGCTTGTTTATGGTTGGCAGCATGCACCGCTGCTTTAATATCGATCTTCTTGCCGGTTTGTTTCTGCACGTCATGCCATTCAGCTGCTGCGGCAAATAACAAATCAGATGCGGAATTGACCGCCGTTTCCACAGAATCTTGAACGACGCCAATGATGAACCCGATCCCAACGACTTGCATGGCAATATCATTGGAAATCCCGAAAATCGAAGCGGCCATTGGGATGATCAGCAAACTCCCGCCGGCGATCCCAGAAGCGCCGGTGGCAGCCAAGGCCGTCAGCACACATAAGATGATCGCCAAGAAGAAGGAAACATGAATGCCTAATGTCGAACAAGCTGCCAAGGTCATGACCGACACAGTGATCGCCGCGCCGCCTGAGTTGGCCGAACCGCCTAAGGTGATCGATACGGCATAAGATTCTTTGTTTAACCCCAAATCTTCACAAGCTTGCAAGTTGATTGGAATGTTCACCGCAGAACTGCGCGTGAAGAATGCCGGAATGCCAGATACCTTCAACGTCCAGAACGTCAGCGGATAAGGATTCTGGCCAGTCATCAAGAACACCATCAGCGGATACAAGATCAAATATACCGCCGCCATCGTGCCGACTAACAAGATCACCAGTTGGCCATACTTGGCCACGCTGGCAAAACCGGTTTCGGAAATGGACGTATAGATCAAACCGGCGATCCCAAATGGGGCAAATTCGATCACAAGTTGGGCAACTTTGATAATCGCATCAGAGATATCGGTGATCGTCGCGCGGGTCTGCTTGGAAGCCAGGCGCAACATGAACCCGATCAACAAGGCCCAAAACAAGATGGACAAGTAGTTGGCATTCACGATCGCTGCCAAGGGGTTGCCTACCGCATTGACCAGCAAGTCTTCAATGACCTTGCCTAAGCTCTTAGGCGCTGAAGCGGCAACATGCACGCTTTTGGGAAAAGCCAGCTTCAACGGGAACAGCCAAGAAGCCGCCACCGCCGCAAACGCTGAAAGCAGCGTCGCAGACAAGTATAACTTGATCACTGAGCCAAAGTGATTCTCCCCGCCTTCATGAAAGGCAGAAATCGCCGAAAGGATCAAGAAGAACACCATCACTGGTGCGATCCCTTTCAAGGCCCCAACAAACAACTGGCCTAAGATCCCAATGAATGCCGCCTTGGGAAAGATAACCGCCAACAACGCCCCGCAGACCAAACCGATAACGATCCGCAAGATCAAACTGACCGAGCGATATTTCGCAAACATAAGCAACTCCTCCTAGTAAGTACAATAGCCAACAATATCGGCTAGAATGATTTCAAGTTGATGCAAATTATCGTACACCATTCTTAAACAGTTGTCTATGGATTTTGACACATAAGATTAACTTTTTCTAAGAACAATATGAAAATGCGGCCATTTACACGGTAAACAGTCTTGTCCACACTGTTATACAAGCGGCTGTGCCAGCTGATCACATACAAAAACGGATCTGCAGCACCTGTGTACAGGTTGTGCAGATCCGTTCAAAAAACGTTGTTCGCTTTACTTCAAGCTGGCGCCAACAAAGTTGTACATATTGGCTGGGCTATAAGTCAGGCCTTTGATCGATGGGTTGACCAAATGTGCTTCGACAGTTTGATACAGCGGTACCATCCCGGCTTGTTGCGTCAACAGTTGTTGGGCTTGTTGCAAGTCGTCATAACGCTTCGTGTCGTTAGTGGCATCAGTGGTCTTCGATGCTTTGATCAAAGCATCGTACTTGCTGTTGCTCCAGAAGCCGAAGTTATACGTGTTGCCAGTGGTGTACAGATCCAAGAATGTGATCGGATCTGGGTAGTCCCCTTGCCAGCTGGATAATACCAGTTGGGTGTCACCAGACAAGGAACGCGCGATCCGCGTCTTGAATGGTACAGCAGACATGGTGACTTTCAAACCAGGCAATTTCTCCAATGCCGATTGCAGGTATTCGCCACTTTGCTTGGCTTGTTCAGTATCGTCAGTTAATAAAGTCAGATCTAAGCTGGACTTGCCGGCTTCTTTCAAGCCTTGACTCCACAGCTTCTTAGCTTGAGTCAAGTTATATGAAGACGTGTCGCCAGCGGCAGAAGCAGCCGCTTCTTTGGCGAAGTCTTTGCCAGTCGCTGGGTTCTTGCTCATGCCTTCTGGTGAAAGGTTTTGGGCAACGATAGACCCATCGCCTAAGACCTTGTCAACAAACTGCTTGCGGTCGATCGCCATGGAAATCGCTTGACGCAGCTTGGCGTTCTTGAAGGCTGGCACCTTCTTTTCGTTCATATCCAAGTAAGTCGTACGGCCTTGCTTCAAGCCAGAGTAATCCTTGTTGGTGCGGTTCTTTTGGGCAGTTGCACCGGCGAGCACGGCGTCATCAAGCTTGTGTGAGTTGTACAAGTTCAAAGCAGTCGTTGAATCCTTGACCACTTGAGTCTTGATGGTCTTGATGTGCACGTCTTTGGCGTTCCAATATTTGTTGTTCTTGACTTCAGACCAGCTGTTGTTGGTCCCGTTCCAACCCTTCAAAGTATAAGGGCCGTTGTTGACGATATATTTGGATTGGGAACCGTAATTCTTGCCATACTTGTCGACGGCAGCCTTGTTGGTCGGGAAGAAGACTGGGTTGACCATCATCGTGTTGAAATACGGAATCGCATGTTCCAAAGTTACTTGCAGCGTGTAGTCATCCACGGCTTTGATCCCAAGGTTAGCCGGCTTCTCCTTGCCTGCCATGATCTTGTCGGCGTTCTTGATGCCGGAGAACAAATAGCCATATTCAGACTTGGTCTTAGGGTCAACTGCGCGCTGCCAAGAATAAACAAAATCCTTGGCGGTCAACTTATCGCCGTTGCTCCAAGTGGACTTGCGCAGCTTATACGTGTAAGTCAACCCGTTATCAGTAGGCTTGACCACAGACGTTGCCAGTCCCGGCTTCAATTCAGAGCCAGTATAACGGTACAAACCTTCCATAGTATCCACGGCAGTTTGGCCGGAGATCACATCAACGATCCGCGCATCATCTTGCGTTTGGATGACATCTTTAACCATGCGTGACCAGGTCTTGGTTTTAGCCGGAGATTCGCTGGCCGATTTGTTGCCGCATGCTGCCAGCGTCAGCGTGGCGGCTAACAATACAGTACCGGCCGCTGCTACTTTCTTATATTCCATCTGTGGTACCCCCTCATTGGTTTCTGTGCCTTAGATTACATTAAAATTAGATGAAAGTAAAGCAATTTTACTCATAAAGTTCATGTTTTCATCAAATAATCGACAACTTGTGCTATCTGTTATCATACCCGCCGATCCCCGATTTACGCAAATAAAAAGCACTGCAGCGATCTCATCAGCCGCTGCAGTGCTCTCATATTCACAGTTTAAACAATGGTCAGGTGCAGTTGCTTCTGGCTGACCCACTTCATGGCTTCTTCAAACTTGAAGACAACCGTGGAGAGAACGGCTGGGCCGACGATCCCAAAGACGATGTAAACCCAGAACATCTTCATGGAAACACTGGCTAACCCAACTGGTGCGATGAAGGAGCAAAGGCCTAAACCACCCATGGCGGCAGTCGTTTGGAAATGGAAGAAGATAGTGGCCAAAGGTGCCATCACAGCAGCAGATAACATTGGGCCGGCGGCTAAGGCAGGATTCTCCAGCCAGTTACCAAATTGGACTTTAGGGGTGATGACGCCTTGGGCGATGTTGGCGCCTAAGTCGTTTTCACGGAAGGAAATTGCAGTGAAACCAACATATTGTGCCGTGGTACCGATCAATGCGGCGCCAGCGGCTAATGGTGAAAGCATAACGGCAACAGATAATGCGGCAGAACTAGCAGGCGTCATCAGGAACAGGCCCCAAGCAACAGAGACGATGGCGGAACCAAGGATCGGGTTGACCAGCATGGTCTTGGCGATGATCCCGGATAACCAAACTAAGAATGGCGTGGTGACATAAGCAAACCCTAACCCAGCAACGATCCCGACGAAAGTTGCGGCAAATGGAACCAAGAACATATCCAAAGGCGTCTTACCGGTGAGGTAGTTGCCGACTAACACAGCAACCAAAGCTGCGGCAACGGCAGAAACTGGCTGGCCAGTGGTCATCACAACGCTGCCTGAAGCGTGGAGCATGGTATAGCCGGTAGCAGTGGCGTCGCCTTTAGTGGCCATATGGGTCAAGAAAGCGGCGTTAGCACCGATTGTGGAGCTGATCATCGCAGAGAATGCGACTAAAGTGTTGGCCCGCAGCGTCATCGCTACGGCAACCCCGAAGGCTGGGCCAAGCAAGACTTGCGCGATCGTCCCGACTTGGTACAAAGCAGTCCAGTGGGTGAAGTTTGCTAAGGCTTGGAACAAAAGCCCGATCCCTAAGCAAACCAGCACGGCATTTGCGACCCCGGCTGAAACTCGGTAAACCCAATCCATCATGGTTTTGGGTGATTCTGTATTAGCTGCATTCGACATTCCTGTCGCCTCCAAAAATTATGTTTGTGTGTGTACTGATAATTGCGAATGACTGTATATTAGGACAATCTCATTTGAATTGCAATCGTTTTTTAATAATTCTTTGAAAAATATCTAAAAACCGCGTGTTATCGGCGTTTGTACGGTAAGCTTTTTCTCATCCTTAATCTCATAATCGACCCATTTCCTGCAACACAGGCGCCGAAATCAAGCCCAAACACCCGAACGATCTGTTGCATCTTGGCTGGAAGGTTACATGACATCGGCAACTATTGGCCTCACATTATTCTTTCATCCATGCCTGATCAACCGCACCAAAAAAGCCAGCCGCCGCTTCTGCAAGATCCAGAATCGTTAGCTGGCTGACTTGTTCAGTCTTCTTGAGCGGCCAATTGGCCCTTGGTCCGCCATACTTCACGCGTGGCCGGGAACAAGATCAAAGCATTGACGCCTTCCATGATCGCCGTCATCATGAACACGCCGCGATAGTTGAACAAACTGGCGACAATCGAGCCTAACATTGGCCCAGACACTGAGCCCATCGCCTGAAAAGACTGATTGTAAGAAAAGATCCGCCCAAAACCCGCTTTTGGCACATATAGCGTCATCAAAGCCTGGATTGCCGGCAGCAAGGCGGCATCTGAGATCCCCAGCAGCATTCTTAACCCGCCAAGCTGCCAAATATTGGAAATGAAGCTCATTGGGATAAAACATACCACTGCCATGACCAAGCCGCCCATCAAGACTTTCTCCGGGCCGATTCGATCAGACAACGCCCCTAACAAGGGACTGGCGATCAGCGTGACGATCCCAGGCAAACTGGAAATCACCCCAGACACAAACGCCACTTGACCAGGATCTTTCACCATTGCATCAACTAACAGGCTGATAAAGCTG
Organism: Lacticaseibacillus jixiensis; assembly: GCF_042847315.1. NCBI lineage: Bacteria > Bacillati > Bacillota > Bacilli > Lactobacillales > Lactobacillaceae > Lacticaseibacillus > Lacticaseibacillus jixiensis. The sequence goes on along the minus strand of NZ_BAAFPR010000023.1, from coordinate 23,207 downwards.
GTGATGGACATATTGGCGGCTTGGATCACCATCGTCGTGATGAACAGGCCCCAGATCAAGCGCGGATAACGAATCTGCTTGAAGATCTGGCGCGTTGGCACCATTTGCGCCTTTTGTACCGGGGTGAATTCTTCGTGCACAAAGAACAGTGTGAGCACAAACACCGCCAGCATCATCACCCCAGTGACCCAGAAGCTGGAACGGTAGCCAAACATCCCGGCCAGCGCCCCGCCTAATAACGGACCAAGTAAGGTGCCAACAACATTGCCAGTGGCCAAAGTGCCCAGCGCCTTGCCTGAGCGTTCAACTGGCACGCTGGCAGCGATGATCGCATTGGCATTGTTGATGTAACCGGAGAAACACCCTTGAATCGCCCGCAGCACCACCAGCACCCACACATTGGGCACAAAGCCGCACAAGGCGATCGTAAAAGTCATCCCTAAACTCGCCCGCAAACACATCGGCTTGCGGCCGTATTGGTCAGCTAAGCGTCCCCAAAACGGTGACACAATGGCTTTGGCTAAGAAGGTGATTGCAAACGCAAACCCGCTCAACAAATTCAACTGCCACTTTCCGAAATGTCCCAATGTCTGAATATATAACGGCAGAAACGGCATCGTCATGGAAAAGCCCATGCCGGTCATAAAGTTGCCGAACCACAGATAAATTAAGTTTGTCTGCCAGCGTTCACGTTTCATTCCTATCACCTACCTAATTTGTGTTGATCAAATACCAAAACAACGCGTCGAAGCCTTCGCCTCAACGCGTCGTGTGTATGACAGTCATATGCTAGTGGGTAGCACGAGCGGCAGCAGCCTGCCGATCCAGTGTCCCTTTGCTTTCAGAGTGGGCACGCCACCATGAAGACAAGACAGACCCGGAGATGTTATGCCAGATGCTAAACAATGTCGACGGGATCGCCGCAGCCGGGGCAAAATATGCCATGGCCAACGTCGCGCCTAAACTAGAGTCTTGCATCCCCACTTCGAAGGTGATGGCTTTGCGTTGCGGTTCTTTCAAGCGGATCAAGAAGGAGAAGCCCAACCCCAAAGCATAACCAGACAAGTTGTGTAAGATCACGACCGGGATCACGATGGCAGTGGCAGCCGTGAAGAGGTTGGCATGGTTAGCCGACACCACGGCACCAATGATCAATAAGATCGCCGCTTGTGAAACCAGCGGTAACGCGCGGGTGATCATGTCCACTTGCTTGCGGAACAAGGTGTGGATCACGACACCTAAGATGATCGGAACCAAGACAATCTTGATTGTGCTCATAAACAGGGATTGCGTTGGGATCGGCACATACTTGCCGGCATACAATACCAGCAAACCTGGCAAAGCCAAAGGTGCGATCAAAGTGGATAAGGTTTCGATGGACACATCAAGCGCCACATCGCCGCCTGCCAAGTAAGCCATCACTGAAGAACTCGTCCCGCTTGGGCAAGAACCCACCAAGATGACCCCAGCAGCCGTTGCGCCTTGAAGGTTGAAAATTTTGCATAAGACCACAGCGATCAATGGCATGATCACATAATGCGCCACTGTGCCTAACAGCACAGGCAAAGGCCGTTTCAAAATGCGCGCGAAATCTTCCCCGCGCAAGGTCAGTCCCATCCCAAACAAGATGATCCCCAACAAGTAGCTGGTGTTAGGAATGACTGCAGTACTAGTTGCTGGTACGAAATAGTTAAATGCCGCCCAAATGACGACGATCAGCGTAAACCAATGACTGACCCATTTACCAAAAGCTTCGACTTTATCCATAAGCTCGCCTCTTCATTCCTTAATAATTCATTAGCGCGGTGTTTCGCCCCGCGCGGCGTTGGCCCATTAGGCGATATGTTGATGGTTCAATAATGATAGCCTAGCGCCATTCTGGCATAGCGGCTCATTTTGTCCGGGGTCCAGGCTGGCGTCCATACAATATCGATCTTCACGGCAGAGACTTCTGGTTCTTTCTCCAGCGCCGATTCGATCATGTTCTCAAGTACTTGTGAAATCGGGCAGCCCATGGTCGTTAACGTCATGGTGACCGTCACGACCCCATCTTGCATACTCAAGCCATAAATCAAACCAAGGGCCACCAGGTCAACGCCTAATTCAGGATCGATCACAGACGTGAGATCCGCCAGTAAACGATCTTGCAAGTCTGAAGTCGTCGTTGTTTCTACCATAAGCAGCCTCCTTAGTGTGCGGCACGCTCAAAGAGCCGCACGAATTGATGGGTTTGAGTAACGTGATACGAAAAGCTGTCGAGTACAGCGTTAAATGCGCTTTGATTTCTTCGTCGAGCTGCGCAGCCCAACGCGATCGCGTGTAAGCTGTCCCGCGCCATTGGCAAAAACCGCCAGTGGCGCAGGCCATCTTACCCACATCGCTAAGTTCGAGCCGCTGCGCTCTGGGTTTCCTCGTCGAGCTGCGTGGCGCAACACGGCGTGATATAAGGCGTGACGTCAATTGGGCCAAAACCGCCCAACTGCCATCCCGTCTTATATCCACCGCGAAGAGCGCGCCACTTTGCTCTGGCTATTCGTCTTCTTTACCAAACAATTCATCGGCACCTAACATGACGCCGCCGGTGTTGGCGGAAGTGACCAAGTATTCATAGCGTGCCAAGTAACCGAAGCGGACTTTTGGCTTGAATGGCTTGAGTTCCTTGCGGCGCCGGGCGAATTCTTCTGGAGAAACGTCGGCGTTCAACGTCCGGTTGGTCAAGTCAATGGTGATCTTGTCGCCATCATGGATCAAGGCGATTTCACCACCAGAAGCAGCTTCTGGAGACACGTGGCCCACACAGATCCCGTGGGTGGCACCAGAGAAGCGGCCATCGGTGATCAAAGCAACGGTGCGGCCTAAACCGCGGCCGATGATGTCACTAGTTGGGTTAAGCATTTCCGGCATACCAGGGCCGCCTTTAGGGCCTTCGTAGCGGATAACCACCACGTCGCCGGCTTTAACTGTCCCATTATCGATGCCTTCAACGGCTTCGTCATGAGAATCAAAACATACGGCAGTGCCAGTAAATTCATGAATATCGTCATCAACACCCGCCACTTTAATGACGGAGCCGTCTTTGGCGATGTTGCCAAACAATACGGACAAGCCGCCTTCAGGAGAATAAGCATTGTCGATGGTGCGAATGACTTCAGGATTCTTGGTATGCGCGCCGGCCACATTTTCGCGCAGCGTTTTGCCAGTGTTGGTCAAGCGGTCCGGATGCAAGATACCGCCGTGTTCGATCAACTCGTTCAAGATGGCAGGGATCCCGCCGGCTTCGTGAACTTCTTCCATCGTGTAAGAAGAACTTGGCGCGATCTTGGCGATGTGCGGCGTCTTCTTGGCGATGACGTTGATGTCTTCTTCAGAGTACTTGATGCCTGCTTCATGTGCGATGGCCAAGCCGTGCAAGACGGTGTTGGTGGAGCCGCCCATAGCCATGTCCAAGGCAAAAGCGTCATCGATGGCTTCTTTGGTGACAATGTCGCGCGGCTTGATGTCGTGTTCCACGTTATACATCACCTGACGAGCGGCTTTGCGTACCAATTCGCGGCGTTCTTCAGAAGTGGCCAAAGCCGTGCCGTTGTACGGCAAAGCCAAGCCCAGTGCTTCCATCAAGGAGTTCATGGAGTTTGCGGTGTACATGCCGGCACAAGAGCCGCATGACGGACAAGCGTGGCGTTCAAGTTCCAAGAAGTCTTCTTTAGACATCTTGCCGTCTTTGAAGGCACCAACGGCTTCAAACACGGTCGAAAGGGTGGCGGCTTTACCGTGCGGGTCAACGCCGGCTTTCATTGGGCCGCCGGAGACGAAGGTGCAAGGCACATTGGTCCGTAAGCTGGCCATGATCATCCCTGGGGTGATCTTGTCACAGTTCGGCATGTATAAGACGCCATCGAACCAGTGCGCATTAATCACCGTTTCAGCTGAATCGGCAATGATCTCACGACTCGGCAGTGAATACCGCATCCCAATGTGGCCCATGGCGATTCCATCATCAACGCCAATCGTGTTGAATTCGAACGGGATCCCGCCGGCTTTGCGAATTTCTTCTTTGGCGATATCGGCAAGTTCGCGCAAGTGCACGTGGCCTGGCACAATCTCAATATACGAATTGCAAATCGCGATAAACGGCTTCTTCATATCCTCTGGATCTTTAACTTTACCAGTCGCGTACAACAAGCTGCGCCCCGGAGCCCGATCGACACCGACCGTAATTTCGTCACTGCGCTTTTGCATGTCGTCACCGCTGACGGTGAAGTTTAACGTGTCACTCATTTGCTCACCTTCCATGTTGGATTATCTGCCGAATCTTTTCGGTTAATGGCAATATTATCACCATTCTCTAATGTGTCAACAGGTAAATTTTAATTTAAGGCATGATCTACCAACTAAAAGGCTAATTAACAACAATATTTTGCCGGTTTTAAGCAAAGTAAAAAGGCTGCTCACCAGCAGGGTGAACAGCCTTTTTCTCATTTAGTGGCAACTTATTTAACGCGATGTTCGATGGTGCCGTCGCTTTTGGCGATCAACACTTCTGATGCAATGTTGAGAAATAACCCGTGTTCGACTACGCCGACGCACCCATCAAGATACGCCGCTAAGCCTGCTGGTACCGGCAGCGGATCGACGTTAAGGTCAATGATCCAGTTGCCATAATGTGTCTGCAAGCGGCTGCCGTCTGCTTTGAGCCGGTAACTGGGCTTGAGGCCGGCTTGTTCAAACTTGGCGAAGTTCTGCTTGGCAGATACCGGCAGCACTTCCACTGGCAAAGGAAAGCCGCCTAAGCGCTGACAAACCTTGGATTCATCCACGATCCACAAGTTCTTCTTGGAATTGATCGCCACATTCTTCTCCAACGTGTGCGCGGCCCCGCCGCCTTTGATGCCGTTAAGATCAGCGTCGACGCGATCAGCGCCGTCGATGGTCAGATCCAGCTGATCCACGTCTGCCAATTCGTTAACCGTAAAACCATTGGCCTCAAGTTGTTTCTGCGAGCGGCTGGATGTGGTCACGATCGCCGCCAAATTCAATGGGCTTTGCTGGTTGCGCTTGGCCAATTCATCGATAAAAAACGCCACTGTTGAGCCGGTTCCAACGCCTAAAGCCATCCCTGGCTGCACCATTTCGGCTGCGAGCTTGGCAGCTTGTTGTTTCAATTCGTCTTGTGTCGGCATAATTTCCTCCATGCTTGGTGTGACAACTACTGCTAATTCTAGCGCGCCACGCTGCGGCATTCAACATAAGTTAACCGCCTATAAATTTGCTTGTTCCAGCTGCCGCACGTTTTCCGGCCGCGCCAGCATCATGGCCCGGCGGGTGATCTTCTCAATGATATAAATCGCCGGGGTTTGACTGGTAAGATTGCCGCCGTCTAAGTCTTGCGGCGTAACGTAATAGGCCAGCGCCACTGTGGCCAAGCGGGCGATCGTGGAATTGGCCGAATTGGTGATGGCAATGATCGGCACCCCATGCTTAAGCAGCTCATTCATGTAGCCGATCACCACACGATTCTCGCCAGTTACCGAACAGATCACCGCACACATCGATGCGTACACCGCCTCGGAATAATCCACCAAGGGATGGGCGCTTGGTGCGCTCACCGCAAAAGACATGTTGACACTGTTGGAATAAGTCACGGCACCATATTCAGCCACGACATGCGAGGTGCCAACGCCGACCCACATCACTTGGGCGTGTTCGTATAGCAGGTGTGCAGCGCGATCCATGGATTGTTGGTATTGACCGTCTTCACAAGCTTGAATCGAGCGCACGATTTCGCCGCCGTCAATGTCGTTAGGCAGCTGGCCGCTGTTGTTGCGCTGCGTGTTATACATCCGCAGCTTGGTTTTGAACTCTGCCCAGCCGGAACAATCGAATTTCTGACAGAAGCGCTGAATGCTGGCGGTGCTGCAATAGGTCGCCTCAGCCAGATCACGGATGCGCATGTAAACCACGGCGTCCATGTCTTTGACGATTTCGCGATAAATCGTCATGTCTGTTTCGGTCAGGTCCGGTGTGTAGTTTAGAAAAAGCATAATGGCCTCCCATAAAACCCCTTGTATCACCTGCGAACAAATTGGATTTGTCCCCATGAATAATTTAATCGTTTACCAATGTTGTGGTTTAGGTAACCGGTAACGCATTCCCTTGCCTTTTCATCATATTATATCTTGTCACAAAAGCGGTTGCAATGATACAAATGCCAGAAATGTTACACTGTGTGACTTTTGACGAATTTGTTCCTACAACTTATTGAATCGCTGCCATTGCCGGTCCATCAGCTATCCAACAGGTCGTGTCACATTCATCAAACCCCAAGTGGCGATCGCCGCTGATACAAGTTTGCGCACCCACCAAAAAAGCCTGCTCCCAACATTGGGAACAGGCTGATCAAGCTTAGGCAGCCTTGGCTGCTTCAGCAGCGTCTTTCTTGTTTTGCATGGCGGTGGCCATGACCACAAACGGTGCATAAATGATCGTGGCGACCACCAAGTTGACTGCGGCGATCACCCCGCCTTGCCAGCTGGCCGTGGCGATCACCCCACCGATGATCGGCGGCGTTACCCAAGGCGCCATGACGGTACATGCCGGCATGAAGCCGGTGGTCGTCGCGAAGTAGGCGATGGTGATGCAGACCATTGGCGCAACGATATACGGTACAAACAAGATCGGGTTCAAGACGATCGGCAAGCCGAAGGTCAATGGTTCATTGATGTTGAACAACCCAGGGGCAAAAGACATCGATGCCACCATGTTGTAAGCTTTGTTCTTGCGGGCAAATAACCAAATGGCGATGATCAAAGAAATCGTCACCCCGGTACCGCCCATGTTAACGAATGAATCAAACAATGGCTTGTTAACCACATAAGGGATCTTCTCGCCGGCCTTCAACGCAGCCAAGTTGGCCGTGATGGCAGGGGCGTTGATGGTTTGCATGAATGGGTCGATCATGTTGGCCCCATGCAACCCGAAGAACCACAGGAACGGCGTGATGAACGCGATCAGCAGCGCCGTAGGATATGAGTTGGCCATCCCCATGAATGGTTGTTGAACAGCTTTGTAGAAGGCCAATACCAGGTTCTCGACATGCGCGGCGTTAAACAGCGTGGTGATAAACCCAAACACCAGCATCGTGATCATCGCAGGCAACAGCGCGGCGAAGCTGGTTGCAACCGCCGGCGGTACTGAATCAGGCATCTTGATGACCAAGTGCTTGTTGGCTTCCAAACGCCGGAAGATCTCAACAGAAATAATAGCAACGATCAAAGCAATGAATAAACCGCTGGAGTCCATCCCACTGGCCCCACCAACGGCGAAGAATGATCCTAATGAAACAATACCTGCAGCAACTGGCGCGGAGTTATAAGACTTTGCCAAGTTGTATGCGACCAAGAATGCGATCATTACGCCTAACACAGCGTAGGTCCCACTCCATAAGTTCCCCCCGAGCTTGGTCCAAATAAACGTCCCGTCCTTCATCTTCTCACTGAAGATCCCGTTCATCAGGGCTTGATAGCCCGGAATCGGCAGGTTATTGATCAAAGTCGCAAACGCGCCAAGGATCATCAGTGGCATCGTGTAGGCAAAAGCATCCCGGATCGCGATCAAATGGCGTTGGTTACCAATTTTCGCAGCGATCGGCAGGAAATGCTTCTCCATGAACGCGATAAATCTCTGCATAAACTTTTCCCCCTTTTTTGTTTCCGCTTACACTTAATGTTATAGCATCCCAACTCCAGGCGACTCAATGATACATGTAACAGAGCGGTGTATCACTGGATCGGCCCTACCTTAAGGTTACCAAGTTGACCCCAGTGATTGCACGCAAAAAGGGCAGAATTTCTTCTCAGTCGAATTTCATGGTTGACAGTGAGAAATCTCATGCTATACTCAGAATCAAGAAATCAAAATGCAATGAGAAAGACCAGTAATCGGTTTTGCGCTTCAAGCGAGCTTCGTCAGGTGGAAGGAAGCAAGCGCAAGCACGACGAATATCCCTTTCGAGCAGGACACCGAACTAAGTAACGTGTCATGGGAAACACCCATTATCGTGTTCGCGTATCGCCGTCATGGCTGTACGTTTCGAGGCTATTTGTGGCGACACAAGTAGCGAATTAAGGTGGTATCGTGCTGCGGCGCCCTTAGTGAAAACTAAGGGCGCCGTTTTTTTGTCCCAGAGCGGAGCAAAGCGCTCTTAGCGGCTGATATAAGGTGGGATGACGCAAAGGCGCTCTTGGCCTTGGCGGCGTCACAGCTTATATCACTGCCGCGTTGCTTTGCGCAGCTCGACGATACCAGAGCGGAGTGGCGCGCTTTTAGCGGGTCGGGTAGCCTAGCTGGCATGCTTGAGGCGCTTCTTGCCTCGAGTATGCCAGCGTAGCTAACCGCACCCGCGTTGCGCCACGCAACTCGACGACGATACCAAAGCGGAGTGGCACGCACTTAGCGATGTGTGTAAGGCGGGATGACGTTTGGGCGCTCTTGGCCCAAGCGGCGTCACGACTTACACGCAATCGCGTTGCGCCACGCAGCTCGACGCTACCCAAGCGGAGCAAAGCGCTTATATCACTGCCGCGTTGCTTTGCGCAGCTCGACGATACCCGAACACCCTACTCAAGGAATCAGTCCGCGGGAACCTAGGCCCGCATTCATTGCCCAAAGGAGATGGTGACCAATGAAAGATGGCATTAGCAATATTACGCTTGTTTGGACACCCCACGCGGTGTAAACCGCGTGATTACTAGGAGGAATTATCGATGGAGAAATTAACAGAAAAAAAGCTCACCAAAAAAGACTACTTGCTTGTCGCTTCAATGTTGTTCGGCTTGTTCTTCGGTGCCGGGAATTTGATTTTCCCGCTGCACTTAGGGCAATTGGCCGGCAGTCACTGGATCCCTGCGGCTTTAGGCTTCTTAGTCACCGCCGTTGTTTTGCCGCTGCTATCAGTACTGGCGGTTTCGGCAATGCATGCCGAAGGGGTTTATGATATCGGCAAGCCTTTAGGCGCATGGTTTGCGGTATTGTTCATGGTGTTGATCCATTTGACCATCGGCCCGCTGTTTGGTACCCCACGGACTGCCACGGTTTCCTTCACCACTGGGGTTGCACCGATGTTGCCAAAATCGATGCAATCTGGCGGCTTGCTGGTGTTCTCGGCATTATTCTTCTTGGCGGCGTTCTTGCTGTCATACAAGGAACAGCGCATCACCAGTGCCATTGGTAAAGCTTTGAACCCAGTTTTCTTATTGCTCTTATTCTTCGTATTCTTCTTTGGCTTCAGCCATGCCATGGGCCACGCCGGCGCGCAAGCCAGCGCCGCAGGCTACACTGCCTTAGGGGGCAGCTTCTTTAACGGCTTCTTGCAAGGTTACAACACCATGGACGCCTTGGCCGGGTTGGCCTTTGGGGTCACGGTGGTTACGGCGATCCGCGGCTTAGGCGTGCATCGTCAAAGCAGCGTCGCCAAAGTAACGGCTAAAGCCGGGGTCTTGGCTACCGGCATGATCGGTGTGGTTTACTTATTCTTGATCGTCCTGGGCGCGCAGTCTTTGGCTCACTTCAAACTCAGCGCTGAAGGCGGTACGGCATTCAACCAAGTTGTTACCTATTACTTCGGCGCCGCTGGCCATGCTTTGTTGGCGACCTTGTTGACCGTCACTTGCCTCACGACTGCCGTTGGTTTAGTTGCCGCTTTTGCCCAAGACTTCCATAAGCATTTCTCAGTACTTTCTTATGTGCAATGGCTGGCGTTAATGAGTTTTGCCAGTTTCTTAACGGCTAACTTCGGGCTTGCAACCATCATCGCATGGTCCACGCCAATGCTGATGTTCTTGTACCCATTTGCCATGGTCTTGATCCTCTTGAGTGTCACCGGCCGCTGGTTCAACCACGCCCGCGTGGTTTACGGCTTTACCGTAGCGTTCACCGCCGTACCGGCATTCTTTGACATGGTGGCCAACTTCCCAGCAGTTGTTTCTCAATCCAGTGTCGGCTTGGCCTTGACGAGTTTCGAACACAGCGTCTTCCCCTTTGCTGCAATGGGGATGGCCTGGGTCGTCCCAGCCTTGGTTGGCTTTGTTCTAGGCCTGGTTGTTTATCGTGTCCGTGAACGCGCTGGCGTCCACGCCACCAACTAGCTTCTTCCCAAAAGCAAAAAATTGCTCACACAGGTCAAACTGTGCGAGCAATTTTTTTATTCTTCTGCTTCTGTTGGCGTCTTGGCGACTTTAATGGCAAGCGCCGAGGCGAAGCGCATGACCTGCGCAAACACCCCTGGATGGATGCGGGCAAAAGCGGCAACGGCGCGATCAGCTGGCGCATTGTAATAGCGCCGATGCGGCCTTTTGTCAGTGGCAGCACGCAGGAACACTTCTGCCAAGTCTTCAGATGTGGCACTGGAGACAGTCAAGAAGCGGTCGAACAAGCTGAGGAAGCCATCAGTCAAACGCTGGTAAGGCGAATCCGGCTTGAGGTTGGCTTGCGCGTGCTGCATGGCGATGGTCGACCAGTTGGACTCGGTGCCACCAGGTTCTACAACCACCGAGCGCAAGTTGAACTGGCGAATTTCTGAGTCTAAAGTATCCGACCACGTGTTTAACGCATGCTTGGATACGTAATACCAGCCGCCCAGCGGTGAATACATATCCCCACCGATGCTGGAGTTGTTAATGATGCGGCCATAACCTTGTCGGCGCATGATTGGCAACACCAATTGCGCCAAATCTGCTGCCCCTAACAAATTGGTTTCCAACTGCTTGCGCGCACTGGCCAGCGGCACTTCTTCAAGCGGTCCAAACTCGCCATAGCCGGCGTTATTTAACAACACATCTAAGCGAGTTTGTTGCGTCAACGCCGCAGCGACAAAGGCCAAGTTGCTGGTGTGATCGCACACATCTAAGTGCAACGGGTGAATATTATCGCCGGTGGGAATCAATTGCTCACGCCGCGCGCCGGCAAACACCTGCCAGCCGTGATCGGCGAACAATTGCGTGGCGGCCTTCCCCATGCCGCTTGATGCCCCGGTGATCAAAATCGTTTTCTGCATAAGCTTTCCTCCGCATATTGATGGCTTTAGTGTAACACCGCCTAAGCCTTGCGCCCTCGGCCCAAAGTCGCAACTAATCCAGCGTCTTGAGCTTGCCGCGGAAGTCGTCGATAGTCGAATAGCCTTTCAGCAGCATGATGTCGTTGAGCTCCTTGGCGATGCGGGCGAAGATGGCGGTACCTTCATAGCCAAATTGCGTCCCGATTTGCAACATCGATGCCCCGCACAGAATGTGTTCAAAGGCGTCGCGGCCATTCATGATACCGCCCACGCCGATCACCGCAATCGACGGATTCAGACGTTGCGACAAGGCGCGCACGTTGGCCAAGGCCGTTGGCTTCACGCTGGCCCCGCCGATGCCGCCGAAGCCGCCTTTTGGTTTGATAGCCACGGTTTCGGTATCGAAATCAACCATTAAGCCATTACCAACACTGTTGATGGTGGTCACGAAGCTTAACGGGAATTGGTTGAGGATTGCTGCGATCGTATCGAAGTGAGCCAGGTCAAAATACGGCGGCAGCTTCACGCCTAATGGCTTCTGGTAGAAAGCAAACACTGCTTCTAAGGTCTTTTGCGTTTGGTCAAAATCATATGCGGTTTGCGGATGGCCTGGCACATTCGGGCAAGATAAGTTCAACTCCACGAAGCCTTGATAAGCCGAGTCGTTGATTTTGTGCAGCATGTCCAAGTTGTCTTGTAAACTGGTGCCGGCGATGGACAAGAAATTCGTCGTCCCTGGACGCTGCTGTTGATCTGCCAAAACGTACTTCAGATAATAATCCAAGCCATTGTTGGGCAAGCCCATGGAATTGAAGCTGCCATGCGGCATTGTCGTCATACGCGGTTCCGGATTGCCGCTGCGCGCTTGTGGCGTGGCACTTTTGGTCACGTAAGCGCCGGCTTGTGACTGCACCAGCGCGTCTAAGTCGCGTTTAGATTGGCAACGGATCCCTGCGGCGTTCATCAAGCAAGTATCAAAGTGGCGCCCGGCAATAGTGGTGGCAAGTGACAACATTTGATCAAATCTCCTTTTCTCAACTGTGCTTTCGACTTTACACTGTTTTCTATCATACCCTGATAACGCGCAAACGTCATCGGTAATTTTGGACAAATCAGGCGGTACAAAAGCGACGTACTGAACGATAAACGGTAACAGATTGCAATTGGTTACAAATCGATCAACATCATGCTACTTCCAAAGCAAAACTTAGACAATGAGAGTTAGCTGCTGATATTGTACCAGATTCAAATTCACCAACATCCATAATCTGCAACTATTTGATCATTGGACAACTCACCACTCTGACCAAATCACAGAGGCGTTAAATCTTTGAACTTCGGCGGAAACGGCGAGCGGAGGCGGCTGGGGCGAAGGCCAAATGGCGTCAGTGGTGTCGTTCTACTTAGCATCGTAGCGCAACGCGCGGAGGTGCTTAGAAGAAGGCGCGCGGGCGAGATCCACTCGACAGGCGCAGCGCAGCGGAGTTGTCGAGTTAGCTCGCCCGCCGCCCACCACGTTCCACGCCATTTGGCCGAAGCTCCAGCCGCCTCCGCTCACCGTTTCCGGGCCTTACACTCCGCCCTAAACCCGCTTTGCTCCGCTCTGGGGTCTTCGTCGAGCTGCGCAAAGCAACGGGCTTGCGTGTAAGTCATGACGCCGCTTGGGCAAAGAGCGCCCAAACGTCATCCTGCCTTACACTCCGCCCTAAACCCGCTTTGCTCCGCTCTGGTTACAAAAAAAGTGCCTCACCATAATGGTGAGACACTTCCAGCATTAATTGCCGCCGTTCTTCTTGATGATTTCTTCTTGAATAGACTTTGGCGTTGGTTCGTAGTGATCGAAAGTCATGGTGAAAGTCCCACGGCCTTGAGTTGCGGAACGCAAAGTCGTTGCGTAACCGAACATTTCAGCCAGCGGTACCATGGAGTTGACGATCTGGGCGTTACCACGTGCTTCCATGCCTTCGACACGGCCGCGACGAGCGGTAATTTGACCCATCACATCACCAAGGTAATCTTCTGGGACAACGACTTCAACGTGCATGATCGGTTCGAGGATCACGGCACCAGCCTTAGAAGCAGCGTTCTTCAACGCGATAGAAGCCGCAACCTTGAAGGCCGCTTCAGAAGAATCGACTTCATGATAAGAACCATCATAAAGCTTAGCCTTAACGTCGATCAATGGGTAACCGGCGAGGACACCGTTAGCCATTGCTTCCTTCAAGCCTTGTTCAACAGACGGGATGTATTCACGAGGAACCACACCACCGACAATGGCATCTTCAAATTCGAAGCCTTTGCCTTCTTCATTAGGGGTGAATTCGATCCAAACATCACCATATTGACCTTTACCACCAGACTGGCGAACAAACTTACCTTGTGCGCTTGCTTGCTTGGTGAAGGTTTCACGATAGGCAACTTGAGGTTCGCCAACTTTGGCGCCGACCTTGAATTCACGCTTCATCCGGTCAACCATGATATCCAAATGCAGTTCGCCCATGCCGGCGATCAAAGTTTCGCCAGTTTCAGGGTTAGTTTCAGCTTGGAAAGTCGGGTCTTCTTCAGAAAGCTTCTGGATGGCAACATCCAGCTTATCACGGTCTTCTTTAGAATCAGGTTCGATGGAAACTTGGATAACTGGGGCTGGGATCTCCAGAGATTCAAGGATCAATGGGTGATCAACGTCAGTCAAAGAATCACCAGTGGTGGTGTTCTTCAAGCCGATAGCAGCAGCGATATCACCAGAGAAGACTTCAGGAATTTCTTCACGGTGATTGGAGTGCATCTGCAACAGACGACCAACACGTTCACGGTTGTTCTTGGAAGCGTTAAGCACGTAAGAACCGGCTTCAAGCGTCCCAGTGTAAACCCGGATGAAAGTCAAACGGCCAACGAAAGGATCAGTGGCGATCTTGAAGGCCAAGGCAGCGAATGGCTTGTCGTCGCCGGCAGTCAATTCAACTGGTTCTTCAGTTTCAGGATCAGTGGCGTTGTAAGGCTTAACATCCAATGGGGATGGCAAGTAGTCAACAACACCATCAAGCATCATCTGAACACCCTTGTTCTTGAAGGCAGAGCCAGCAAAAACTGGGAAGAATTCCAAGTTCAAGGTTGCTTTACGGATCGCAGCCTTTAATTCTTCTTTGCTGATTTCTTCGCCGTTCAAGTACTTGTCCATGATGCCTTCATCGACGTCGGCAACGGCTTCGATCAAGTCAGTGTGGGCTTGTTCAGCTTCTTCTTTGTAATCGTCCGGAATGTCAACAACATCCCATTCGGAACCCAAAGCATCTTCGTCGTATAAATCGGCTTTCATTTCGATCAAGTCGATGATACCTTCGAAGTTGTCTTCAGCACCGATTGGCAATTGCATGGCGTGGGCATTAGCGCCTAAACGATCATGCAAAGTCTCAACGGAATACTTGAAGTTTGCGCCGATCTTGTCCATCTTGTTAACGAACACGATCCGCGGAACGGAATACGTGGAAGCCTGACGCCAGACGTTTTCAGTCTGAGGTTCAACCCCAGCCTGGGCGTCTAAGACAGTCACGGCACCATCAAGCACACGCAAGGAACGTTCAACTTCGATAGTGAAGTCCACGTGCCCTGGGGTGTCGATGATGTTGACCCGGTGATCCTTCCAGAAGGCTGTAGTGGCAGCGGACGTGATCGTGATCCCACGTTCTTGTTCTTGTGCCATCCAGTCCATCTGGGACGCGCCATCATGAGTTTCACCGATCTTGTGGATCTTACCGGTGTAATACAAGATACGTTCGGTAGTAGTGGTCTTACCAGCATCGATGTGGGCCATGATCCCGATGTTGCGGGTCCGGTCTAACGGAAATTCACGCTTGTTGGCCATGTGAAAGTAGTTCTCCTCTCAAATTTAAGGTGTACGTTTGCAAGCATACTAAATACACTTGCGAGTTTCTATGGATAAAACAATTGGCTACTATATGCCAACAAAGGAAGGATATAATAGCCAAACTGTCTTACCAACGATAATGTGCAAAGGCGCGGTTAGCGTCTGCCATTTTATGGGTGTCTTCACGCTTCTTAACAGCCGCACCGGTGTTGTTAGCCGCATCCATGATTTCGCGCGCAAGGCGTTCGTCCATAGTGTGTTCACCGCGAGCACGGGAGTATTGCGTAAGCCAACGAAGGCCGAGAGTCGTCCGACGATCTGGACGGACTTCGATCGGCACTTGATAGTTAGAACCACCGATACGGCGAGCCTTAACTTCAAGCACTGGCATAACGTTCTTCATTGCTTCTTCGAAGACGTCGACTGGTTCGTTGCCAGTTTCCTTCTTAATGATATCAAATGCAGAATATAAAATCGTTTGGGCCTTACCGCGCTTACCGTCGATCATCAAATGGTTGATCAGGCGGGTAACCAGCTTAGAATTGTAAACTGGATCAGGTAAGACGTCACGCTTTGAAACAGTACCTCTACGTGGCATGCTGATTGCCTCCTCTTATAGTCGTGTTAGTTATTGAAACGTTGTAATCAGTTGATTACTTCTTGGCCTTAGGGCGCTTTGCACCGTACTTGGAACGAGATTGCATACGGCCGTCAACACCGGCAGTATCAAGCGTCCCACGGATGATGTGGTAACGGACCCCTGGCAAGTCCTTAACACGGCCCCCACGGATCAACACAACACTATGTTCTTGCAGGTTGTGGCCGATCCCTGGGATGTAGGCTGTCACTTCGATCAAGTTGGACAGACGCACACGGGCATACTTACGCAAAGCTGAGTTTGGCTTCTTTGGTGTCATGGTGCCGACACGAGTAGCCACCCCACGTTTTTGCGGAGCTGGCGTGTTAGTAAGAGACTTCTTCTTGCTGTTATAACCGAAGTTCAACGCAGGAGAGTTGGACTTGGTTACCTGAGACTTGCGACCTTGACGTACTAATTGGTTAATAGTAGGCATTTCAAGGTTCCTCCTTTCGATTCTGGTTTAACTTTTCAAGTCCACACATCCAGGCGGTTCATTTTTAATCATAAAAAAATGGCCTACTGGACGGCGAAGTGGCAATTGACCAGTTCGCACGTCCGGGAAACCCGAATAACTGGAAAAAAGCACCTTTGATAGTATACTAAGTTTTCACGTCGAGTGTCAAGCACTTCTCTTGGCAACTGCGAGAAATTTTTTGCTGAACTGCGGCGAAAAGCAAACCATCACCGCGTATACCAAGCATAGCACCTTTTCACCCCAAGGAGGTGAGCTCATGCTGCTTACACTCGATTTTTTCATTGGACTGGGCATTTGGTCTGTCTGTGATTGGCGCAGCCAAAGCGTTCCTGCCTGCCCTTTTGAAGTATGGTGCGGGTTAACCATCATCGCTCAATTGGCCACAGGCAGCTTATGGTGGCCGCCTGTAGTTTGGTTCATTGGTGCCTACCTGCTGGTGTGGCAACACTGGCTAGGCTCTGCCGATGCTTGGCTGTTGGCCGTCTTGGCCAGTCGCTTTCCCACCGCTGCCATGCTGTGGCTGCTGTTGTGCGCGTGTATCACCGGCTTGGCGTACGGCTTGATCAGCCATCATCATGATTTGCCTTGGCTGCCGCACTTGGCATTGGCTGCTGTCGTGTGCAGCCTCATCCCTAGCAGCTGGTTAGTGCTTTAGCCAGCTGAAACGGCACAAAACAGCGTATCGCGATTTAGCATTCGTCTCGCGATACGCACTGCTTTGTGTTATAAAACATCCTTCGTATCTGATCTGCTTTGGTATCGTCGAGCTGCGTGGCGCAACGCGATTGCGTGTAAGTCGTGACGCCGCTTGGGCCAAAAGCGCCCAAACGTCATCCTGCCTTACACACATCGCTAAAGACGCGCCACTCCGCTTTGGTATCGTCCAGCTGCGCAAAGCGACGCGGCAGTGATATAAGCTGTGACGCCGCCAAGGCAAAGAGCGCCTTTGCGTCATCCCATCTTATATCAGCCGCTAAGAGCGCTTGCTCCGCTTTGGTATCCAGCAGCTTAATAGTCGATTTCGCCAATCAACATCTGATGGTCTGACAAGATGGTGTCTGCCACCCAGCGCTTGTGATAATGCACAGCAGGCGACAGCAAGATATTATCGATTGCAAATACACGCATCGTTGGGTCACGCCAAGAGAAAGTCTCAAACCATTGACCGCCATCACCATTCAGCAGGCACCAATCTGGTTGGAACGCCTGCCATTCGGCGTGACTTTGATCCATGTTAAAATCTCCCAAAACCACCTTTGCTGGTAGGGGATCCGTGGCGATCAGCTGCTTGAGCGCGGCGACTTGTTGGCGGCGGATCGCTTCGCTTTCAAACGAAAGATGCGTGTGATAAAGCGACAGCGTCTGGTTATACACGGCATGTTGGCAGATTCGCGGTTCATCACCATGCGCAGCGTAGCGATAAACAGAAGAATCAGTGAGGGCTTGATCGGCAAACAAGGCCAGCCCGTATGCGCCGCCTAACAACGGCATACTGGCAGCAAATTCATATTGATAATCAGCGCCGGCGATCCGCTTGGGCATGTCCAAAGGCATCCGTGTTGTGTTCACGTCGACTTCTTGGGCCCCAAGGATATTCACCTGCTTGCGCCGGCACAAGCGGTTGATTGCCTCACAATCCGGCTGGCGGCCGCCAGCCACATTAAACGTTGCAATATTCACGCGCACAAGCGTTGCTCCTTTAATAAACGATTTAGTATCACCGTATACAGCACACTGAAGACGACTCCCAGCAACACACTGCGCCAACCCAAAACCAATGCGCCCAGCATTAATACGATGAGGTTTAAGTCGCGGATCAAGGCGGCGACTGACATGTGGGGATGAAACTTCACCCAAATCAACGCGATCACATCGACGCCAACTGTTGAGGCCCCTTCAGATAAGCAACAATAATAGCCAAAGGCGATCGCCAAACTCGCCAGCGGCAGATCCAACCACAATATAGCGGGGTACTGCAAATGAAACATCGCGCACAAATCAAAGCTCAGAATATAGGCAATACTGGAGAATGCCGATTTGAGCAAGTTTTCTCGGCCAAGCCACTTCCAGCATGCAATCAGCAACCCGATGGTCAACACGTTAGTCCATAAGGGCACATTGCCATAACCCGATTGCGTCAAGATCAAAGCCAAGCTTGTCACGCCGCCATTGATCAAGCGTTGCGGTACCACCCACTGTGCATAAGCCAAGGCCATCACAAA
This sequence comes from Lacticaseibacillus jixiensis, assembly GCF_042847315.1. NCBI lineage: Bacteria > Bacillati > Bacillota > Bacilli > Lactobacillales > Lactobacillaceae > Lacticaseibacillus > Lacticaseibacillus jixiensis. The sequence continues at coordinate 4,955 of NZ_BAAFPR010000023.1, read as the reverse complement.
ATCACCAAGTGCAATTTTTGCCAACGACCGCGTTAAATTCACACCGTTACCTCCAGGCCATCATATGCTGTCACATACCCCACTGCATCAGCTAACACCTGCATTTGCGCATAAGTTGCCCCGGAATTATGCGAATAATGGCTGGTCACAATTACCGGCGTTTCAGCTAACAGCCCATGCTTAGCCAGCGCTGCAACAAACGCCACATCTTCTGTCAATGACATGTGCATCGGCCCGGCACTTGGCAATCCTTGGCCGGTACAATCCAGCGACAACAAATCAAAGCGCAACCCTTGCGCCGCCAGCCATGCAAACTCTGCTTCAGGCAGCATCCCGGTATCATGGGCATACAACAAGGTATGCCCATCGTGCAGATCTTGAATTGCATAGATGAAACAGTCACCTTCAAAATGCCCATGTTGGGCTGGCAGCGGATAAACACGATAATGACTGATCACCACTGGCTCGTGAATGTGCAATACCTGATATTGAATGCGTGTCGGATCACTGCGGTCTTCCAAGGCAAAGGCGCGCGCATAGAAATCTTCAACGTATGCATTGCCATACACGGTCAATGGCGCCAAGGGGCCTTTTGCATAACCATGCATTCTCAGTGTGAGGTCTTCACCATAGAAGTGATCGGCATGCCAATGGGTGATAAGTAATGTCGTGATCTGACCCAAATCAAGTTGATATTGCAGCATGTGTAAATAACTATCGCCAGAAAAATCGAGTAACAGGTGATCATCCAACAAGGCTTGCTGCTGAGTCCGCCGATCCCGGCCGCCGACTTGCCAGGCATGTTGGCACACGGCGCATTGGCAGAATAACGCCGGCACCCGCTCGGCAGCGGCGGTGCCTAAATATTTAAGCTTCACGTTATTATCCCTCTCATTTTCGTCGAGCTGCGCAAAGCAACGCGGGTGCGGCTAGCTACGCCAAGCTGCACGAGGCAAAGTGCGCCTCAAACAGCTTGGCTAGGCTATCCGACCCGCTAAAATCGCTTTGTTCCGCTCTGGATACAAAAAGGCTGAGCGCCTAATTTCGCCGCTCAGCCCAATTTTTGCGCGTCTAATTCTTGGCTGCCAAGAATTTATCGTATTGCGCCTGCACCGTTTTTTGCACCTTAGCGTAACCGGCTGCCGCCAGTTCCTTATCCATCTTCTCAATGGTTGGTACTGGATCTACGGTACCGGTGTTGATAATATCAGAATACTTGCTCATCACATTGGCAATGTTAGTCATTTCTGTCTTCACCGATTCGGTGTTTGGCACAAAGCCTAAACCAGCAGATTCTTTCGTATCCTTGATGGACTGGTCACGTTCGGCGATTTGCGCATCGGTGACGCTGTCTTTTGTATACAACAATTTGTTATTGCCAGTCATCCAAGCCCCGTAATAAGTCTTGGCTTGGTAACCTTTAAGGGTCTTGATCTTGCCTTTTTGCTTGTCAGTGAATTCCCATTGCTTGCCTTCGATCCCCCAAACCATTGTGTTGAGGATCTTCTTGTTGGTGTTCAATTCGTTAAGCACTTGGACGGCTTCTTTCTTATGCTTGGAAGCCTTAGACACCACGTATACCGCCATTTGGGCATCGGCAGTGGACTTGTACGGCGTCGAGATCCCTTTGGTCACAACAGTTTTGCCGATCCGGGCATTCTCTAAAGCCGTGTTGCCATAGTCGAATGGGCCGTTGGTTTCGATGCGCATAAACCAAGTGTCCTCAGGCAAGGTGTATTGCGTTGTTGAAGTGGCGGCGTCCTTGGGAATGTAGCCGGCTTGATACCATTTGTGCAAAATCGCCAGGTTATTGCGCATGGTTTCGGTGTCGTACGGGTTAACAATCTTAGTGGACTTGCCTGCCGCATCTAAAACCAACGGCACCGAGTTGCCTAATGGGTATTCATAAGTGTGCGTCGCATCATATACCGGCGCGTGGTACCCTTTAACGATGGCAAAGGCCGCCTTGCTTGGGTTGGCTTTATGGAAAGCCGCCAATGCCGGGGTGGCGTCATTTAATGTTTTCACGGCATCAACATTAATGTTGTCTGACTTCAAATACGTGCCGTTAAACACCAGTTTTTCGGAAGAAAAGACATTGGCATTGGTTGGGAAGCCGAAGATCTTGCCATCGACTTTGACCCCTTTCCAATACGCATCATTAACCGAAGCATAAGCTTTCGGCGCATATTGCTTGATCAAACTGGTCAGATCTGCAAAAGCCCCTTTGTGGGCGTTATCCACATAGCTGCCTTGCGAGAAGGCCAAATCAAAACCTTCACCAGAAGTCAACATCACGTTATATTTTTGAAGATAGTCCCCCCAGGCAATTGGCTTGATTTGTAATTCGATTTTGGGATATTTCTTCTGGATCTCTTTGTTGACGATCTTCATCATTTCTTTGGAATTCGTCAACTCATCGCCTGGACGATACATTGTCACGACAGTTTTCCCACCACTCTCACTACTGGAACTGCTCTTGTTGCCACACCCGACCAAGAACAAGGCGGCAGCAGCAAAGCCAACTAGCGCAAACCCTTTGTGCCACTTATTCATCAGAAATCCCTCCTGTTAGTTGTGAGTTGTAACAAATCCAAGTCCGCTTGAATCAACCTTTGACCCCGCCAATCGTCATCCCCTTGACGAAATATTTCTGGAAGAATGGATAAGTCATCGCAATTGGTAATGTGGCCACCACAACAACTGCAAAGCGCATTCCTTCAGTGGGGATCTCGGTACCTGCTGCCATTGTGGATCCCCCTTGGGCGGCTTGTTGGGTCAACATCTCGATATTATTCTGGATCTTCACTAATAAATATTGTAACGGCGTGACACTTGGATCATCGGTATAAAGCATCGCATTGAACCATTCGTTCCAATAACCTAATGCCGAAAACAAAGCGATTGTGGCAATCCCTGGTACCGCCATGGGCACCACAATGCTTTTGAAGATCCGCAATTCACTGGCCCCGTCGATCCGTGCTGATTCAATGATCGACTCTGGAATCTGCGTCAAGAAGAAGGTCCGCATGATCAACACATTGAACACCCCAAAGGCCGGCGGCAAGATCAACGCCCAGATACTGTTTTTCAGATTTAATAACTGGGTAACCACCAAATAATGCGGCACCATGCCTGGAGTAAACAGCATCGAGATCAAGGCGAAGATCGTAAAGAACTTCTTATAATCAAAGTCCCGCCGAGAAATCGCATAAGCATAAGTCGAGCAAAACAAACTGTTCATGCACGTCCCAATGACCGTAACCACCACCGTGACCCCGAAGGAGCGGATCACTTGACCGCCCATCCCTGTCAGGTATTCATAACTGGCAAACGTCCAATGCTTCGGCCAGAATTGGTAGCCGTAGATCGCCATATCACTTTCCTTGGTCAAAGACAGGATCACGATAAAGACGAACGGCAAGACACAACTCAAGGCAAAGATGCCCAGAAAGATATTGAAAAACAGGTTCGTCCCAGCGCTAAATTTGCGGATCTCCACCGCGCTAATGTGCTTTTTCTTCTTAGCCAAGACTTCCCCCTCCTAAAACAATGCAGAATCAGGTTGCAATTTTCGCACAATGGCATTGCTGCCTAAGATCATGATCGAGCCGACCACTGATTGGATCAAACCCGCGGCCGTCGACATGCCGATGTCATTGGTTGTCGTCAAGGCGCGATAAATATACGTGTCAAAAGTCTGCGTCACATTGATCAATGTGCCAGACGCCCGCGGCATTAAGTAGAACAACCCGAAGTCTGAACGAAAGATCCCGCCGATGTTGATGATCAACATCAACGTCGCAATCGGCAGCACATGCGGCAAGGTGACGTTCTTAATTTGCTGCCACTTGTTGGCGCCATCGATCATTGCCGCATCGTAATAAGACGGATCGATCCCAGAAGCCGTGGCGAAATACAAGATACTGTTATACCCGATTCCTTTCCAAACCCCCATAAAGACGATGATGAACGGCCATACCGCAGGGGTGTTATAGAAATCGATCGCCTTGCCGCCGGAAGCGGTAATCAAGTGATTGATGATCCCTTTATCCGCAGACAAGAAGGCATACAAGAAATAGGCCAAAATCGCCCAAGACAGGAAATACGGAAACAGCATTGACGTCTGAAATACCCGCAACAGTCGCACGTTGCGCATTTGACTCATCACGATGCCAAAGAAGATCGCAAAGAAGAAATTCAACAACAAGAAGGTCAGATTATACCCAACTGTATTGCGCAAGACGATCCAGAAATCCTGCGACTTAAAGAAGAATTCAAAGTTCTTGAAGCCAACCGAAGGGCTGTGAAACAAGCTATACAAGAACCCTTGATCGGAATACTGGAAATTCTGAAACGCGACCACATTAGCAAGCACCGGAATGTAGAAGAAGAAGATCAAATACAATACCCCTGGTGCGACCAATAAGAAGAAAATACGATTTTTGTATAGTTTTGCAAAAAGCCCTTTTTTTCGAGTTCCCGAAACGGCAGATTGCGAAGTCTGCATCACCATTCCTCCTTTATTCATGATATAGGTTCATTATATAAGCGCTTACAATTATGTTCAGTTGCCAAATTATGGGTCTTCGTTGCCAAACTATGGCATTTAAGGCCAGTGACCAAGACATCAGTCACTTAGTCGCGTTCCACAAAGCAACGCCAAATAACGCAAACTGCTCTGCACCGCGATTCATAGTGCGAATCGTGGTGCAGAGCAGCTTGCGTTATTGGCTAAAAGCGCTTTATGTCTCAGCCTCCGATTCCTACGATTAGTCAAGGGTTTTGAACTAGGTTTTAGGTCTTGAACTTGTGATCCTGGTCTTATGTTTTATGTTTTATGTTTTAGGTTTTGTGGACTCTGTATCAAAGAGGGAGGGGCCGAAAACGGTCGTCACTTTTTTGGTAAGCTAAATACGCTTCGCCTGATCACTTTAAAAATGTGGTGGTTTGAA
>NZ_BAAFPR010000022.1:0-51199 GCF_042847315.1 Lacticaseibacillus jixiensis | reverse complement strand
CAGAATCGTCGTTGGTCTGGTAACTTGAGGCACTGATTGGCAAGTTGCCTAAAGTTGATACGATGAAGAAACTCTTGGAACAAAACGAGCCCGGCGTCATTTGAAAGTTGACCGCCGTCGGCGGTCACAGTCACATTGGTATTGCATTGCAGGGATAAGCTGGTTAAAGTTGAGATGGTGTGAAGCCTCGCTTTCGTGATGGTTTTTGTCGACTTAACCTTAGCATATAGGCGCACCCAATGGGTGAAACACCAAAGCAGCGCAGTCCCGTGTGAATCATGGGATTGCGCTGCTTTTTTGAAATTCTATGAATAATCCAGGATGGTTTATCTAGCTGGATGTGTGGCCTATTGAACAAACACACTCGTCGAAATATATTATACCAAATGACTGTTGGCTATACGCGATAAACCGCGATATTACGGCAATTGTATTAGATTATTTCGGCAATCGTCAAAACCCAAAACTTACCCGTTGCAGCGTTTACAATATTCAGGCATACTTATATTCAACTACTTAAACAATAAGGATGCCGCAAATGCAAATTTATACACTGCCTGCACTTGAACGATCACAGGTCTGGACGCAACTTACACCTAAACAAAAAGAAGTCTTCAATACCTATACAATGGCCCGCGTTAGCTCCGAATTGCTGACACGATCATTTCAAATGTCCAGTAAATGGCGACTAATTAGCGTGAACATCGACTACGGATGGGAAATGCGCAAAAAAACCGGCAATCATCATGGCTACCAGTACTGTGAGTGCGGTCGCAAGTTAAAATATCAATTCGAGCTTGAATCAGTAATAAATCCTAAGCAACACTTGCTACTGGGATCGACACATTTTGCTGAATATGCAGGTATTCCGTTAGCAATTGCTCTAGAAATTCAAGATCATGTCAACGAAATTCAGATCTACATGGACGAGATTCTATACCGATACAAACGCGGCGAACGATTCCCCCAAGACAGTTACAACTTTGCGATTCGACACCAACTGGTAGATCCAACGAGCCATTTTGGGACAAAACTAGCCGATTTTCAACAATCCGACTTGCCATTATTTCATACTGACAAAAACCATTTGTTGTCACTGAATGCAAGCTTTAAGCAGATAACGGCTACAACGCACAAAAATGGAAATAACATGTCCGTGATAAAAGCCGGGATGCCAAAACCAAAGACGACGCTCTCAGATGAGGAAAAAACGCATATCGACCTGATCAAGAACCATTTTGACGAACAGCTGGAAAAATATACGTCGAGGACAGCCAAACGCGGCCGAGAAGAGCGTTACAAAATCAAGCATGTTGGCGGCCACATCCTCGACCTGACGAACTCGGATCCGAACTTGGCTAAGTCCCATGATTATGATAAACAATGGCTATATGTTTACAACGCATTCAACACAACACGAAGTATCAATGTCCGTGGTAAAAGGGGTACCCACAAGAAATCTCCTGATTTTATCGCGTTACGCGTGATTCTCCGATTAGAAGCAAAGCTGTGGGTTCCAAAATTGCGAAAACAAGATGTCCTATCAAAAAAGCAAGCGACAACGCTTATTAGGCGACTTCTTATGATGCAGGCTACCATTTTAGGAGATAACCCTGAGAAGACGAACACCTTACAGACTTTAGAATCGATCACCAGAAGATTTCCTTCTGACACGGACTACTTCTCGCCGAGAATTAGCTTACCCATCATTGATCTGTATTCGACCATTTCCGTGCAAATGGTAGGGACTCAAGATGCAATACGTGAACCCCTCGATAAGCTGTTCCGGCAACTACCGTCAGTTTAATAGTAAAAGGCGCCCCCACCGACCACAGAACTACCGTCAGTTTAATAGTAAAAGGCGCCCCCACCGACCACAGGTGGAGACGTCTTTTTTTTCTAACTATGCTTGCGTTTGTATGTCATGGCAAAGCCGCTGATAGCTAATGCAATTAGCCCAACCAAGCCGATTGATGCTTTTGAAATAGAGCCAGATTTTGGATAGTACCCCATAACATAAGCGTCATTGGTCGGGATTATTTTTTTGTTACTCGCCCGGAATTTCAGACGGCGCACGTTGTTCCGGAGTCTTCACGGCGCTATGCTCCGGTGCAGGCTCCACACCGCTTTTTTCAGGCGATGCCGCGGCCTTGGCCGGTGAATCCTTGGCACCAGGGACACGCGCGGGCTGACCGCCGGTTGAACCCCCGCCGGCCATGGCATCCGGACCAACAAGGGCTTCTTGGAAGGCTTTTTGAGCTGCAAATCGCGCTGCGCGACGTTTGGTATTCTCTTCTTTGGCAATCTGTTCGTCGCTCACATCAGGGCATGCGCCATGTGTAACTCGGTACTGGACAGTAATTTTTGCATACTCACCTGTGGGCACAGGCCCAAGCTCGTCGGGTTTCGTAGTTAGCTTAAAAGGCCGTTTCGTCCTGCTCCATGCAACGTGCTTTGCATAAACTTGTTGATACTCCTCATCAGTAACGGGTGGTTGCCCGTGTGCATCACGAATCACGTCATAGCGCTCACGTAGAGATTTACGCTTGTCGCTCAAGACTTGCCAGCTATCTTGGCGCGTATAATACGCTATCTCTTCATCAACAGCATCACGCTCCGAATCGGGAACCTCGGTATCACGATAACGCATTTTCTCATCACGTTGTTGCTTGTGCTTGATGAGCTGCATGGCTTGTTGTGCAACTTGTGCTGCACGCTCACGGGCTCTGGCAAGACCTTCTTCAAAACTATGAAGTGCAGTTTTTAGTTTTGCAGTAACCTGCTTTGCTGGCGCAATCAACTTTGAGAAGGCAGATCTGTGTTCTGGAGCTGGCCAATGAGCTTTTCTAGCGTGTCCGCTTGAGAAGACATCTGCTCCAAGACCGACTTTGCGTCTTCCACGGTCTGGTTCAACAGCGGGCCATACGTCATCATCTGCTTGATCTCCGCGTCCAGCGGTTCGAACCGATCCAGTGCTTGTCTGAGTGAGCTGATGGTCGTCTGAGCGCCAGTCCGGATCATTGCCAGCCGATCGATATCCTGGCTCAGACCGACGCTCTGCCCGTCCAGCTCCTTGATCAGACCCTCGCGCTGTGTCCGTAAGTGTTGTGTCAGGGTCTTGATGTCGTCTAGTCTGAGTTTGTTGGCGATCTCGGTCTGCACGCTCTTGCTCATCGCTTGCCTCAATTGCGGCTGCGATAGTGAGTGGTTCACCGTCTTCTGAATCGTTGACTGGATCTTCTCCGTCATCGCCTCGGAGTTCAATTGATCCATCACTTGCGCTGTAATCAGTTTCGTCATGGCCGGGCTCTTGAGCAACTGGGTCGTCACTTGGGTCACGATCTGAGTCAATTGTGTTTTGTTGAGGTGCACTGTCGGCAACGGCTCGCTCGATGATTCGTTCTGCAAGGTCTTGCTGTCTGAGTCGATTTTTTGCTTGTAACTCATAGTTTCGCTCCTTTTTCTTCAAGTATGTGTTCATCGTCTCGGCCCAGAAATCCACACCGAGTGCAGTCTCCTTGGCACGGAACGTTGTGTACGACCGCTTAGGCTTGCCCGTCTTGGGATCGATGATCCGCTGACCACGCTTGCTGATGCGATCTTTACCAGTAGTGGTATCCGTCACAACATACGTGACATGCTTATCCTTACCGGTTTTCATCGTGATGGTGTAGCCATCTTCGTCGACTTTACCAAGGAATTCTTGCAAGTCTTCCATAGAAGTAATATCATCAGCCATCATCGCGTCGTCGATACGGCTCTTTACATATAGCCTAGTGTTCCACTGGCCGTTAGCCTTGGCGCGCTCCTCGCGACCGGTTACACGATCATCAGAGTAAACCGAATGCTTGTAATCGAAATTGTAATTATAATCACCGACTTGGCATTCGCTATCGTTGAGCTCTTTAAGCTTCTCAAGCACGCCGCCACGCTCAAAATGGATTTTTTTGCCAGTGGACATGAGCGTCTTGTTGGTGACGCCATGCACGTGAACATGATGCGTTTTACCATCGACTTGCGCAACCAGCAAAGTCTGATTGTCTGGAAAGGCCATCGCCAAAAGATGTTTGGCGTACAACAAGGACTTTCGGATATCGGCGGCTCGTAGTGCAGAGGACTCGCCAAGATCGAAAGACAAAATCGTGATCAAGCCCTGATTTTTGGCTTTGACCTGGCCGTACATCTTATTCAAGTCGTTCATTTCCTGCAACGCGTAAGCTGGATCGCAATTAATACCTTCTATAAAAATAGCGCGCGAGCCTTTGGCTGACTCAATGACTTCAGGGTCAGCGTGATGCTCAATCAACCAGTCAACCGTGTCGTTTTTAAGCTTCTTGCGCTTGACGTATCGAACGACCCGCGCAAGTGAGTCCGTATTTTGTGGTAGTGCCCATACGGCCATAGTGATCACATTCTTTCAAAAAAAGCGATAAATCACCCTTAATCCTTGGAAACCGGTTTTGTATCGCCATTCGTCATCAAAAAATGTTTCAATTGCAAGTATCCTTCACGCATTTCTTCAAAACCGGCAATGAGCTGTTCTTGCGTGGCGGCATCAATGGGGCCTCGAGCGTATTGCAATGAGTTGATGGCATGCGCCAGTTGGCGCGAATCGCCTTGCAAGTGGCTAATTTGCAAAGCTAGACGATTACGCTCAGCGGCCGTTAGCAGTGGCTGTTGGAGGTGCACACCGCGTGCTTTCGCCTTTACATAAGCACCCAAACTCAGTCCATAAAGTTCCGCATTTGCCTCCAAAACCGCCCTGTCCGCGGCATCAATCCGAATCGTGATCCGCTTACCAGGCAGTACAGCATGCGTACCGGGCTTTGGGAGAGCCCCTAAAGGCATTTCCACGCGGTCAGTGCGCCAACAGTGATTAAAACCCTCAAGACTAAAAGGAAGATGTTCACGCCTTGGCTTTGCCGGGGTGCTCACCACACTAACCACTTTAATTTCACTAACAGCTTTGTCAGTTGTCTGTTCATCTAAAACGTCCACATTAAACACTTCCAATTCAAAATCTTTCGTGACAAGCACTTCACTTGGCAAACATCAAATTCCAAATCACAGTACAGCGTAAGCGCTCAAATTACTCGCCCTTACACCCAAATACTCAAAAACCAATTCAAGACCTTACACATCTGCATTCATGACTTGGCGTAAGCGCTCGAATTACTCGCCCTTACACTTGTGATCAAAGAACAGTGCCAAAACATTCTCAGCATATATACTTTTTACATTTCAAATCACAGAAGTAATGTTCAAATTATTCACATTACTACTCAACAACTTCAGTATATCAGATCAACAATGACCATAAGTGGCAATCCGGCGGTGCAAAAGTCAAAAACATCCCAATACAAGTAAACACGGGTTCACTCCATCACAGCATCAGAAAAAAAGAAAAGTGAGCGAACCCGTCCCCCTGTCAGACGTTTCGCTCCGCTCACGTCCTCCGGGCGGGTCCCCAAAGACAACAGCTCGGCTCCGCCTCCCTGTTTTCTCTGGACTCTTTCGGCGATGCGCCGCTTTGCGACGTCGCCCGGCCTACCGCTCACAGCGGTTTAGGCCTCCTGGTGATCTGGCTTCACCAGATCACGCCGCCCGGAAAACCTGGGCGCTCGGGCAACCTCACCACGCGGCAAAATCGCCGCTGTAGGTGAGCTTACCCGTCAGCCTCCGTCGCTGCTCGCAAGCTCACAGCACGCCGGCTGCACGACTCAGCTGATACCGGACTTTCGCCGGTACCATCTTCATCGCTGGCAGTCAAAATGCGCCTGCCCTGAATTTCATAATTGATCACTCGAATTACTCGCGTTCAATTATGAAACCCATTAAAGTCAAAACCATCAGGGCAACCAATCAAGATTCCTTGACTGGTATGCCAACAAGGTCAAATGAAGGCATCGTCAACCATGTGACGGTGCCCCAAATGCAGAAAGAGCGGCGGTGATGTCTGCCGGTGTATCTGGCCCGTGGAAATGACAAGGTGCCAAAACCAGAAATCGAAATCTAAGCCTTGTGAGACCACGAGCGACTATCACCGGCCACTAACACCGCCTGATGAACTGCATTCGCCTCCCGTCACAGCTTCCCGGATGCCGCCTTGCGACACCGGCACGGCCAAAATAAAGAAACACAAAACACCCAAAAGCAAAACCCCAAGTGATAAAACAGTAAATTGGGTAAAACGCCAGAAAATTACGTATATTTATGCACATCAGACTAGACAAATGCTATTTACGCCAACAAAACAGCAAAACACAAATCTGGGTTTAAAGTGCAAAGTCCAAAGCACACCAAGATATACAGCAACAAAACACAAGGCAAGTCACACCAAATGCCCCACTTACCCAAATTATGAATATCATTGGAGTATTTTGCATATTTTTACATTGAAAGCACCCATTGATCGTTCTCACATAGTATAATCAGTGCTGTAAGAATAACGATTGGAGTGAATATCAGTGGATAAGCAAAAATTAGAAAAGATCGCAAAGATGTACAGTAAAGGCTATAACGAATTTGCACCAGAAGCGGATGCGGTCATCACCATCGGCAGTAAGCTAAGTCATGCCGACAAAGCCATCGATGACCTACAAAAAAAGCTCAAGAAATTCCGTAAAGATCGTGAGCCCATCAAGCGCGCCGACAAGAAAGCACGGGAAGCACTCGAAGCACGTGTCAGTAACTTTAGCATGATGCTAAAAGGTGCACGTATGGCCTTGACCAGTGAACAAGATATAAAAGACTTTAACGAGATGGTTAACGAGCACTTCCCACTAGTTACAATTAAGGATTTCGCAACACACGACTTTCAAGCCAAAACTGAAAAGTCTGAATCAGATGTTGCTTCTGATAATGCGCCGGCGGCCAATGAAGTCGCGGATACGCAAAATGTGAATACTGAAGACGACCAAGATGACCAATCAAGTGATAGCATCACTAATTCCGAGGCATCACAAGCCGACACAACTTCTGGAAATACCGCCAGTGAAGATGAAGCCGTAGATCATGCAGAATCAGATACTTCAGCACTCTCACCTAGTGAAGTTGCCAATGGCTGGACACAGCATGGCGGCGAAATCCACGATGCAGACGGTGACTTGCAACGCCTTTATGAAGAGCACCCAAAAGCTGGCACCCCACAAGCAGACGGCTATCGACTGCAAGACGGTGAGGCCTTCAATGATGACGGAAATGTCGTCGATCCATTTGGCAGCATTGTTAAAGAATAAGAGACCAACTAACTCATTTTGTTTGCGCAATCGTTGGCGAAATACCCTAATGGTATCAATTTTTTGGTATAATGAACTTAACCGCTAGTGCTTAGGCACTAATATACCGCTATCTCAATCATCAGCCAGACGCCCTGTCTGGTTTTTTTTCGCACAAAAATAGCGGCAGACCGCACTGCCGCTTTCTCAATCCCTTAATGTTCGCTTTCGTCTTGCAATAGCTTTACCAGATCTCGAGATACAAGGTACACTACCTTGAGCTTTTTCTTCTCCAGTGGATCATCAGTCTCGTCAGACAATTGATTATGAGTCAACCCTGTTCGACGTAGTCTATCAATTTTTGTATCTAGATCCATTTGACTCTGATAAGTTTGCTTTAGCTCGTCAACGCCATTTGTATCAATTGGTGCATGAAGCTTCTTGGCCGCTGAACTAATTATTTTGTCCACGGGGTCTTCATGCACCGCACTAGCAAACACCTCATCCTTAGTGCTAGAGGCGTCAGTCACAACGGGCTGTGACACTTCAGACGCCGTGTTTTTTTGTAAAGCGAGTCGATCTCGTAGCTCCTCGTACGTCTCGCCCAACCATTTTTCGATATCGTGGCCTTGCGCTTTTCGCCGCTGGATTTCTGCCAGCTTATCATCATGAGTGGTTCCCCGATGCGTCAAATCCAGCACCTTAAAGTCAAGCCACAGCTCGCCTTGCCAGTAGTCATCTGACATCTGATATCCATACCTATCCAACAAATACTTTGACCGGCCATCTTCTTCGGCCAGATGATAGACCTTAGCTTGGGCAATAAGTGTCCGAACGGTACTTTCAACCTCTTGATGAGCCATTGGATTATCGGTGCCGCGCTGTAATCGATCGCAAACGGTCTCACGCGGTAAGTCACCATAGCTCATAAAACCGATAGTTGGGTTGCCCCGAAAGACGGTCCAGATTGATAATACCGTCTCATTCATGACGGCGACAATGGAGCTAAACATGTCATCATCAAGTTGCAGACCATCCAACTTCAAAGCCTCATCATTAAATTCCGCTAACAAACGATTAAATTTCACAATTGGCGGATCTTCAACTTCACTCGGCTTGGCTTGCTCTGCTTTTTTATCTTGGACTTCAGCCATTGACACAGGCTTATCTTCTGAGGACAACTTCTCAAAGATGGACTCCTCGTCTTCTACATCTTCTTCAAAATCGTCATCGCCGATTTCAATACCACCGACCAGGGAATGCAAGAAAGCGCTGATGGCTGTTACGCTGCCCTCGCCTGTTGACTTATTGGCAGAGTCACTAATCTCTCTAAAGTTTTTGAAGCTCAGTTCTTGATCACCCAGATGCTTTAGATACGCAACGCATGCCGGCGTAGTAGTTACCCCAAGTTGTTCCCACACTTCATCATTAAAGCTGGCTGAATCAGTGAGTGGCTCAAGCGATTGGTATAAACTCCGCAGTGACTCTGATGCATCATCATCTAGCGGCTCAAGCCCTGCAAACCAATTTGTATTCTTGACTGTTGGCGACCCGCTATCATCGTTGATAATTGGGTGCAACCAGACTTCAACAACTTTGAAATCCGGCTTAAGAAAGCTGGCGAATTCCGTCCGTTTGATTGTCTTTGTCGTAAGCTTGGTAAGCCTTAAAGTCGCATTTAGCAGTGACCATGACATTGCACATGACGTGTAAAAGACGACAAGCTTTAGCCATGGAAAAGCTCGACCTCTATAAACGCGTTGACACAGTGCATCGATGTCGGCTTTCGTCATCCAAAGCTGATCCAGATTTACCAGCAGAACAGGTTCCAAATTATAACTACCAAAATCTTCAGGTTGGTTGACAACGTACGTAGTTCCTACTTGTTCCGCCAGGCGATGCGCAAAACCACGGGTAGCGGCTTCTGTAGATAGATCGTGCAATCTATCTAGCGTCGCTTTTTGTGCGGCCTGGATTCGCGTAACGCTGACCCCTTGGCCATCAAAAAGTGCGGTTCGCTCGACCTCTAAACCGACTAAAACCGAATGCGCTTGTTCTTTTGCCTCTTTGTCTTGCGCGTGAAAAACGGCAGTTTTAGCATCATCGATTTGGTCTGCAAGTTTTAAACTACGGTCTGTTTGCCTTAAAACACCACTCAAGCTATACAAACTGTCAATTGCTTTGATATTAGAGCCCGGCAGTATTGGTTCCGTTGCGTTGCTACCCGTGACATACAGTACTGGTAGGTCATCAGTGTAAGGCATGAGATTTCGTGCGTTACTTTTGATCCACCCCGCACGTTGGTGTTCAAGAACTTCACCGAGTGTTGTTTTGCCGGCTCGTAGATCTTCAAGGATAGTATCTTTCTTGGCTGATAGCTTTTCTACATATATATCAACAGCTTTTCGACATCCTTGCCAGCCAAAACCAGGGCTGGCGACGACCTCTGAATCATCATACGGCGTCTTGGCCCTATCATTACCGTGGGTTGCATAAGCCAGCATGAGTGGAAACTGCCAAGTTTTCGCGATTTGCTCATTGTGCAGACTATGTCCAGCAACACTTGAAACACTCTTTTGAACTGCTGTCACATCACACTGCAGCCAATTGGCAACCGAAGTTGGAGGATAGGCGCCATCAAGCCTAATCGCAACGTAGTAATGAGCGGGCACATCCTCGTCTAATGCGTTGATATCACGGTCATGGAGAATAAAAATCCAATCTTTGATATGACGAGCATTAACAAGTCGAGTAGTTAAGTCCTCCCGGCTAATCCCGCCTGCCTTTATATTTACGGAAAAGATACACCGCTTAAGAATTTTGCGCTTTGCCATTACGATCACCTTCAATCCGATAAAAATCAGCCGCATTTGACCTGTGTGGCTGGTCCTTGCGCCAAACGTCGTACTGCTGCCACCGATCCGCAACCAACTGCTTCACCGCATCGTCATGTAGCACACAAGCAAGAACGAAACGTACATAAATGCCCAAACTGGTCTTACGTTTCTTAGCCTCAGCTTTAAGCTTTCCATAGTCTTCGTCGTCAAGGAAGAGGTTTCTTCTAGATAGACTCATACCTGATCACCTCGTTTTCATTACACACATTATACAATTTTGACAACGACTATTGTGTATGTAATCAAAATTTTTCTCATCAAATCGCAAGAACGAATTGCAAGTGTACTCCCGTGTGCACGGCCAAAGTTGCGTATAGGGCAAAATAACTAATTATTTACCTAAATCGCAATAACGATTTACGATTACTGTTCAATGATACCACTGGTACTTCTTATACACGTATGCGTACGCGAAACCCTTGGCACCTCTGGGATACACATTTTTGGAAGCTCCCCATCGGTCCTCGTTCTTGCGATTTTTTGAGCATTCGTTATTGCGATTTGTGGTTCCCCTAAAATTACGTCTTGCACAGTACATTGCGCTATTTAGGCAAAAACGTGTGATTGCTCATTCATTCACTTTTCAAAAAATCGCAAGAACGAATTGAAAAATCGCAAGAACGAATGCTTAAAAGTGCCCAAAATCGCAAGAACAAACGGCTAAATCGCAAGAACAAACGGCTAAATCGCAAGAACAAACGCCAAAATCGCAAGAACGATTTGCAATAATCGGGCTGAAAATGAGAATGCTCACTTCTTAACATAATTTCGCTAAATTGGGTTGTGTTTTCATATTGAGCAGATACCATATTGCAAATTTCAAACTGACATATGCATAGGCTGCACAGGCTGCTACGGCGGGTAGCGGCGCTGCCGCCGGGCTACCGCCGAGACCCATACGTGTAAAGGAGGAAATGCCTATGCAAACAATCAAAGATCTAAAGTTTTACATTCAAAACTATTCTACGAGCGACTTTTTGGCCGCCGTCATCAAGCAAGATGATTCGCGGGGTATCGGACACGCGGTACCTGAGTGGACAACTGACGCCACAACGCGCCTCACCTTCACTTCCCAACAAGAGGCCATTCGCATCGCGAGCTTCATAGGCCCTACTGCCCGCGTGAAATCTACCCCGGCTGTCGTCTTGATTGCTTGACGACGCGTTTTAATCGCCAGTAACACCACATTTCCTATCCAACAGTAGGATACGCTTTTTGCCGCATTATTTCGTATCCTACTGTTGGATAGACACTTTTACTATACGAGGAGGATTTAACCATGAAAAAAGCCACATTGAGCCTTAAAGAATGCCGCGAATATTTTGCCAAGGGCATCACGGAGCCACAATCTGGTAAAGAGCTGACCGAAGCGGACGTTGCCGATCGTGATGCCCTGCAAGAATGGGCGCATAGATCCTTTGGCATCGTCTTGATGACCAGCACCAACCAAGCCACAGACCCGGCCGAGGATCTAATCGAGGTCACCTACTTCTAAGCCAAAGCCCCCAACCGCGTAAAATCACGGCTGAGGGCTTCTTTTCTGGCGTGGAGGCTATCCAACAGTAGGATACACTTTTCGCTGATGTGTTCCCTATCCAACAGTAGGATACACTTTTTGACGATGATTTCCCTATCCTACTGTTGGATAGCCTTTTCGCCGCCATTAATACGGTTAACAGCCTCCGGTAGCGTCCAGTTGCCACTGGCAGAATCAAGATAGCTGATATCCGACTTAACCTTGCGTTTGTCTTTGCTGTACGCGTTCAGTACCTTAATAAGCGCTTTTTCCTTGCCATCAACCATCAGATTACTGGAAACCAGCGGCCCGCCAAACGCAACGGCGTCGATGATCACACCGGCCTCCATTAAGTACAGCCAACGGCCACACGCGCGCACTGAGGCCTTCCCTGAGGCGTTGCAGACCTTCTGAGGGTCACTAAGCGAGGTAGCCTGCAACGTCGTAGCGGCTTCAAAACCGTCGTGCTGGAGCACCCGGAATAACCGAGCTTCATACATCAAACCGACTGTTTTGGCACCATCAACCTTGCGCGTAGCCTTTAAATACGTTTTCTCCTGGGTGTAGAGCGGCGAGTGATGCAGCCGCCGCCTAAGTGCCGGAACTGTTTCATATAGCCTTATATAGGCGTCCAAATCAGCCTTAGTGACGCGCCAACCCTGAGCACGCGATAGAAACGTACCGTGAAGTTGCGGCTTTTGCCCTTTAGGCAACTCACCATGCACGTCCGGTGTGAGTTTGATTGGTTTGTCTTCCGTCATGGATCGTCTGGTCACTTCATATGAGGTACTAATTTTGTGCTCCATGAGGTACTCGACTGCTTGCTTTAATGTTAGTTCTTCATCTGCCATAGGGCAAAACCTCCGTCCACATACTATTTCTTGCATTCTGGTGCGTCTCTTTCCAACAGTAGGAAAGACTTTTCGTTGATATTTTCCCTATCCTACTGTTGGATAGCCTTTCTCTCGATGTTGCATTTGAATTTACCGTCAAACATGTTTCCAACTGTAGAATAGGAGGTACACTCATGAATCATGAATCCCGCCACCGAACAATTGACGCAGGTGTTTCTGCTAAAGATCTAACTGACTACTTGGCCCAGAACTACTCAGAACCTGCCCTCATGCGCTATTTTAAGACAACTGACGATTCGCGTATAACGACGCCGCTAGCTTGCAAGAAACTGGATGAGGCTCTAAGTACGTATAACCTCACACCCTCAGCTACATGGCCGGTACCTGATCGGATGATTCCACTACCTAAAGTCGTAGTGTCGATCCCACCCAATTTCAATTTAATGGCCTGTTTGCTGATTGTGTCTCAGTGGCAGCACGACCAGCTCATCACTGATGCAAGGACTTTTGTCGAACGTCATAATAAAGCCATTATTCGCTGGTACTTTGAATTCGATCTGGTTGATTGGCGCTTCTTGGTGAACCCTCACGAGGCTGAAAGACTAATTCAATTTCACGCTAAACCGATCTCAGCATAAGATAGTAAGCCCATCAGCATGTTGACTGACGGGCTTATTTTTTTTGATTTATCGCCCGACCTCATCGGCAATGTCCTTAAAATGCGCCTGCATCCACTCAGAAAAAGAATGTGGTTCGAACAAATAGCCTCTGCCACCATCGCCATCGTACATGACGATTTTACGGCGGAGTTGTGCCTCAAAAGTTGGCTTAGTCAGGATATTGTCTACGAACCAGCTTTTTCGCCGTTTGTAGCGCTCACTAACATCCGCAAGCGTCCACCAGCCTTGCATATCGGCCTGTGCTTTAAGCTCATCGTATTCCTTACGGTCTACCAAAATTTTGTCAGCTGGTAACTCAATAGTGATTTTGGGTTGAATCTCGATCGTGTCCATTTCTGACACCTCTTATACGTGTATTCAGAAGCAGATGCGCCTTAGATCGGTCGTAGCGGCTTATCTGTGTCTATAATGTACACTAATAAACACTAATATTCAAGTAAATGTACATTTTTAATTGACAAAATGGAATGTGTGCTGCATACTTGCAACATGAAAGGAGGTGATCCAGTGTCACTTGTATTTGATCGTATCAGTAAACAGGCCAAAGCCAAACGCATATCCTTACAGGATCTGGCGGAGGCCGCGGGCCTATCCCGCAGCGCGATCTACGCTTGGGATAAACCTGATGCAAAGCCGCGTCACTCTTCCGTTGCGGCTATCGCCAAAGCGCTGGACGTCAATACCGACTACCTATTGGGTAGCCTCGACGACCCTGGGTATTTTAAGACGAAGCCACTATCGCGACGGGATCAGTTTGAAGCACTCCAAAAGAGCCTAGCTCAAGCCACTCGCCTCGCTGACCAACTCGCCCGCCCAAAGCCCCAGAAACGCGGCAAACGTGATCCAGACGTTGAAGAACTAGCCGACTTGATCCAGCAACTAGACCCAGAGCAACGACGAACGCTACGTTCTCTTGTCACCTCGATGCTGAACTAATTCGAATCTCAAACCTCAACCCGCGGCGCTGCCGCTGGCACCGGGCGAGCCTCGGATCATTCTTCTTACCATTCTTATTCTTGTCGTCATCTTGCTACGGGCGGAAATCTTTCATCGGCCCGCTGCAAGACTCCTACGTGGGGGTAACCCAAGTAACGGGCTTTTGTGCTCGACAAGAAAGAAGTTTTCTGAATGGCAAGAAAAATTCAAGGCGTGAGACAGCGCTATGGCAAATGGGAATATCGCTTTCGATACACGGACAAAGATGGTAAGAGACGTGAGCTGACTAAGGGAGGTTTCATCTCACAAAAAGCCGCAGCCAATGCTATGGCCGAAGTGAAACGGAAGTTTACCCGTGGTGCTGACGGTTCTAAACTGAATGTCACCTTGGTTGACTTTTGGCACGAGTGGTTCGACTTATATAAGCAGCCATACCTCACTGAACACACACGCGCTGGCTACGACTACATCATCGACAACTTGGAATCATATTTCGGCACTAACAAGAAGCTTGCCGACATGACAAAAGACGACTTCCAAAGGTTCTTGAACGCATACGCAGAAGGACGAGTGCTTAAAGATGGAACTCAAAAACCCAGGTCTTTCGATTCCGTCTTACATCTGATTATTCGAGTTCGCATGATGGTTGTACACGCGATGGAAGAGCAGATCATCTTTTACGACTGGACCCATGATGTGACCAATCCCGGCTATCGTCAGACGCGTGCAGAGACGATGAAGAAGTTTCTTGATACCGCCGACATGCAGCTGGTCATCCAGGCCTGTCTGCGGGATTCCAATCGGGATGCAACCTTCAAGCCGTCTAACTACAAGTACATGATTTTGACGGGTCTGATGACTGGTGCACGTTTCTCTGAGGTAGCCGGTCTGACTTGGGACCGTATCAACTTCAAAGACCGCCTTCTGACGATTGACAGGTGTTGGAGTGGTACGAAGAAGACTTTCACCAAGACCAAAACTGACCAGTCTGTCCGTACCATCGACATCAGTCTTGAGCTGGTAAAGATCCTCCATAAGTGGCAAAAAGAGCAAGCCGCCTTCTATAAAGAGTGCGGCTACACCGATCCGCTGAACTTAGTCTTTCGTGACTATCATCTGCTGGTGCCTACCAACAGCATGGTCAACAAGTCGCTACATCGTCTTCAAAGCCGAGTTGCAATCGATCCTGATGACCAGATCTCCTTTCACGGTCTACGCCACACACACGCAAGCTTTTTGCTGGCCTCTGGTGTAGCAGTGCCGTACATCTCCCGTCGCCTTGGTCATAAAAATATCACGACGACGTTGAACGTCTATTCCCACTTGCTCAAGAACTACGAGCAAGCACAGGCTGAGAAAGCCGTAGATGCGCTAAACGGTTTGACCAAAGTTAAAAAGCGCGGTCGTGAGCGTCATCCCGACGGCACTTATAAATAACAAGCCAAAGACCCTCACCAACATGAAATATCGTTGGTGAGGGTCTCTTTTTGGGGCTAGCTTTTGTTTGCTCTTGCTACCGGGGGCTAATTCGGGGCTAATTCATGAATTTACAAATTTGTAGTGCTACGAATGCCGGTATATCAACGTTTATAAGTCCTACTTTCCGGACCGGCTTGCCCAATATTGGAAGAAGTCCGTCCGTAATGCCCCGTTATACAGCTTGCGGCGCTTCGTGGCTTTGCTGCCATAGGCTTTCTCAAAGCCCAGGTCGGCAGTTAAGATATACTTGCTCCAGCCAGGCATGGCGGCGTAGGTTTGGCCCATTTCCCGATACAGCTTGCGTGCAGCGTCAAGTTCGCCTAATCGCTTACCATAAGGCGGGTTGGCCACCAGCACCCCGCGCGGCTTGTCGGTGGTGAAATCTTTAACTGCCAGCTGCTTGAAGGTGATATCGTTTAACAACCCGGCTTGCTTGGCGTTCTCGCGGGCGATTTCGATCATTTCCTGATTGATATCGTAGCCGGAGATATCGAGCTCCACATCCCAATCCGCTTGATCCATCGCTTCGTCTTTAACTTGCTGCAACACAGCCGCATCGATGAAGCGGAATTCTTCGAAAGCAAAATGCCGCTGCAGCCCAGGCGCAATGTTATGCCCGATCAACGCCGCTTCGATCGGCAAGGTCCCAGAACCAGTGGTTGGGTCGACAAAAGGCATGTCTGGATGCCAGTTGGTCAACATCACCAAGGCTGCGGCAAAGTTTTCCTTCAGCGGCGCGTCCCCTTTAGCCACCCGATAGCCGCGCTTAAATAAACTCTGCCCGGTGGTATCGATGGTCAATGTGGCGATATCTTTTAAGATCGACACTTCCAGCGGATAAGTGGCGCCGGTTTCTGGCAGGCGGCCATGGCGATGATAAACCGTCGCAAGTTTTTCGACAATCGCCTTTTTGGTGATGGATTGCACGTCTGGTTCAGAATGCAGCACCGAACGCACTGCCCGCCCAGCAACTGGGAAAGCAGCGTCCATTGGCAAATAATGATCCCAAGGCAAGGCCTTGACCCCTTCGAACAAGTCATCGAAGGTGGTGGCCTTGAACTGGCCCAACACGATCTTCACCCGATCGGCAGTGCGCAGCCAGACATTGGCCTTAGCGATCGCGGTTTCATCGCCTTGAAAATAAACCTTCCCGTTTTCATTGCGGGTTTCATAACCCAAATTCTGTAATTCCCGCGCCACTAGCGCTTCTAATCCAGCGGCCATGTGCGCGACTAATTGATATTGCATAAAAACTCCCTTGAATGTTTGATACTTCCATTATACGCATGTCGCAAGTGTTTGACGACAGCAACGAGAAAAATAGTGTGATTGTGCGTTGCAAATGTACGCAGTCTCTATCAAACCGGATTGCGTACGCGATTACTGCGTTCATGAAGATGTACCACAAACCTTCTAACCTTGTGGCTGTCCTGGACTTGAAGACCGAGCTGACGATTTATCGGATACTTCATGAATCACAGAAACTTTGGCACGGGATTATTTGACCTAGCCAATGAATTATCCTAACTCGAATACAGTAGGCCTGGTGAGGCGCAGGTGGGCGGGGACCGCGAGACGGTCAGGCCGTGAAACGATCAGCACAAGAAGACATGCGGGTTGTGCTTGGCTTCTTGTGCTGATCGCGGCAAATTCAAAGACAGGCAAGGTGAGCGCAGCGAGCGCCTGGCTTTGAATTTAGGCGTAAAACGCGCGAATTTCAGCGCGGTTGAAGCCGGCCGCACCGCCTGCACCGTCTCGCGGTCCCCACCCACCGAAGCCTCACCAGGCCGGAGCCTTGCCTAAAACCAAGCATCTTACGCTGTGGTCTTCGTCGAGCTGCGCAAAGCAACGCGATCGCGTATAAGCCATCCCGAGCCAATGGCAAAGAACGCCATCGACTCAGGCTGTCTTATACACATCGCTAAGTGCGCTTTGCTCCGCTCTGGTATACAAAAAACGACCCGGATTGCTCCGGGTCGTGCCTGCTTGTAAACCTCTATAAGCCATGTTTTGTTCCAGACTGCTTTCAGGCAAGCAGCCCTTCAGTAATCATCTATCTCAGCTTTCGCTGTTGGGAGCATCAGTTCAGTTACCTAGCTCCTGCGCCCCTACCAAAGTTTGGGTTACTCGCTCGCGGGGTTTACCCGTTCCAATCCGGCTGTTTCCAGTCGGCGTCGTCTCTGTGGCACTTTCAGGCGCAACTGCATGGCCGAAGCTTTAGCAGTTGCCACCGCCGTTACCAAATTAATGGTACCCAGGCTTATTGGGCCTGGCACGAACACTACAAGCATCGCAGCTTGTGCGGGCATGGACTTTCCTCACCAGACATAGGCCTGGCGCGATTACTCAAGGTTTACAAGTGATTAACTAATATTGGTCGATCCCGTTGTTGTTGTTCTTAGGGGTCGTATCCGTCCCATCAGACAACTTGCTGCCAAAGACATGCCGCTCCAAGTTCGACAAGCGCTTCAAAATGTCATAGTTAGTGACATTGCCGCTTGGTTGCTGCGGCGTTTGGGCCGCGACATTCTTGGAAACGGACAACTGCTTGGTCAGCTCGTCAACACGGCTGAACAGGCGGCTGTTTTCTTCGTTTAAGCGATCGATCTCGGCAACGAAACTTTCATAGTCCCGGATGATGCCATCGAGAAATTCATCGACCTCATCTGGGTCATAGCCACGAACCTTGTTCTTGAAATTCTTGTCCAAGATATCTTTCGGGCCATATTGGATCTTGAAAGTAGACTCGTTCTTGTTATCCATTATCGAACACCTCATCATTACAGCACAGGATGTAATAAGCATACCATAGCTGATTGCGTTGTGCATCTTTTTTTGATTATTCTAGGTCAATCTTGGTCATCTTGCAGCTCGCGCGCCGCGTCCTGCAAGTCATCCATGCCGATTGTCGACACCGAATATTCGCGGCGCTGACCTTCTGCAAGCGCTTGGCGATAACCGAATTCGGCTTTGCCGGGGAACTCATCATCATATAAAAATAACGCCCCGTCAGTATGCTGACTCATGAAACGGTTGTATCCTGATAATTGACTAGGCGACTGATATGGGGTGTTGGAAGTTGCCGCAAAGAAATCCACACTGGTTTTCAATTTTGCCAGTTTGGCTTGATTGGCTTCATTCCATTGCTGCCCAAAATCAGCATAAGGCACCATCATTGCCACTTGCAACGCCGGGTAATCAGCTTTAAGAAGAAGCGCCACTTCTGCCGCCCATTGCTCCACGCCAAGCTGCCCGCCGGTGATTATCCATTGCAAACCAGCATCAAGCATGGGCAAGAGCGCATTTTTTAAACTATATTTAATCACTGTTAACTTCGGGTCTTGATCGCCGAAGACACTGAGTTCATAAGCGCGATAACCGCTTATCCAGATCCGTTCTAGCATAATACCTCCGCCTGGGTTCGGGATCGCCAGTAAATGTTGTATAATGTTGCCTAGGAGTGTGATCGCATGGCAATTCATTACCCTAATGGTAAGCCCTACATGCAAGTTGCGCAATCTCAAAGCGCCCCAGTCACATATGGCGGGCGCGGGATGACGCTGGAACAAGAGCTCAATGTGTCAAACGATTATTATCGCCAGACGAATACGGCAGTGGTGTATAAGAAACCTACGCCGATTCAAATCGTGAAAGTCGATTATCCTCAGCGCAGCCAAGCCGTGATCAAAGAAGCCTATTTCAAGACGCCTTCCACCACCGACTATAACGGCGTGTATCGCGGGTATTACTTGGATTTTGAAGCCAAGGAAACCAAGAACAAGCAAAGCTTTCCCTTGAAGAACTTTCACCCGCACCAGATCCGCCATTTTGGCGAATGCCTGAATCAAGCTGGGATCTGCTTTGTGGTGATGCGCTTCGTGACTTTGCAGCGCTTGTTCGTTTACCCTGCCAGCAATTTAATTACTTACTGGCAAGTCGCCCAAAATGGCGGGCGCAAATCGATCCCGTTAAGCGAGATCAGCGCCAATGGCTTTGAACTGCACCCCAAATTACAACCGCCGATCCCTTATCTCAAAGGCGTCGATTGGCTAATTCAAACAAAGGTAGGAATCTCGCATGAGTAAACAAGCCCCATCACGGATGGCGAACCGCAAGCAGGCGAAGAAACGCTCGCCCAAGCGGCATGCCAAACTCTGGGTGCGCATCTTAAAATGGTTGGCGATCGCTTTTGTCACAGTTTTGTTGGCGGGCTTAGCGCTATTTGCTTGGTACGCCAAAGACGCCCCAACGGTTACGGAAAACGACCTCAAAACCGGCGGCAGCACCAGTTTATTGACTGCCAGTGGTAAGGAATTCGCCACGCTTGGCGTTGAGAATCGCACCTATGTCACCGACAAAGAAATCCCGCAAACCCTTAAAGACGCGGTCATCTCAATCGAAGACCGCCGCTTCTATCAAGAAAAGTTCGGGATCGACCCGATCCGCATTGCCGGTGCCTTCGTTAACAACGTCACCGGTCGTTCTGACGGTTTGCAAGGCGGCTCTACCTTGACGCAAGAATTGATCAAGCTGGCGATGTTCTCTACTAAAGCCAGCGATCAAACCTTAAAGCGCAAGGCACAAGAAGCGTGGCTGGCCATGCAAGTGGCCCAGAAGTATTCCAAATCACAGATCTTGGAATACTATGTCAACATCGTTTGGATGGATAACAACCAATACGGCATCGGTACCGCTGCGAAATATTACTACAGCAAGTCCTTGAGCCAATTGACCCTGCCGCAAACGGCCTTGTTAGCCGGCATGCTGCAGCTGCCTGCCGCCTACAACCCTTACACCCACCCAGAAGCGGCCAAAGCGCGGCGCGATACCGTCTTAGACGCCATGGTGGCCAACAAGAAGATCACCAAAGCACAAGCCGCAACGGCTAAAGCCACACCAGTCACCAGCGGCTTGGTCAAACAGAAGTCGCCGACGATTTCCAACAGCAACAACAAGATGGTTGATTCTTACATCACCAGCGTCGTGGCAGAAATCAAACAAAAGCTTCACGTCAACCCTTACACGGCAAATCTCAAGGTGTACACCAATATCGACCTTGACGCGCAAAAGCGCCTGTATAACATCGTCAACACCAGTGATTACATCAACTTCCCTTCTGACAAGCTGCAAACAGCTGTCACCATGACTGATCCGAATTCCGGTAAGGTCATCGCCCAAATCGGCGGCCGCAAGACTGGCAATGTCCAGTTAGGCTTCAACCGCGCCACGCGCAACGCCCGCTCTAACGGGTCGACAATGAAGCCGATGATGGATTATGGTCCAGCCATTGAATATTTGAACTATTCCACCTATCAATTGCAAAACGACACGCCTTACACTTACGCCGGGACCAATAAGCAGCTGTACGATTGGGACAAGCAATATCAAGGCACCATCACCATGCGCAAGGCGCTGGTCGGCTCGCGTAACATTCCGGCGGTGCGCACCTTGGAAGCGGTGGGGATGACCCGTGCCACCAATTTCTTGAAAGGCTTAGGCATCACCTTAGCCAAGAATGAGCAGTTCTTGTCTTCTGGGATCGGCGCTTCTGTCACCACCGAAGAAGAGGCCGGCGCGTATGGGGCCTTTGCCAATGGCGGGACTTATTACAAGCCGTATTATGTCTCTAAAGTCGTCCAGCCTGACGGGACCACCACAGCGTTTGACGCCACTGGCAGCCGCGCCATGAAGTCCAGCACCGCTTATATGATCACCGACATGCTTAAAGGCGTATTGACGGATCCTGACGGTACCGGTAGTGCTGCGGCAACCGGCTTGCACGAAGCCGGCAAAACCGGGACGACTGATTACACCGATGCGGAATTAGCCAAGAACCCGGCGTTATCTGCCAAAGGGATCTCCAAGGACTCTTGGTTCACCGGCTACACCAAGCATCGCGTGATCTCGGTATGGACCGGCTATGATACCCCAACTTATGCCGGGTTGAATTACACCGAACAAGAAATTGCCCAGAAGATCTACAAAGATCTGATGACTTATGAATACGAACACGCCAACTTGAAAAACACAGATTGGACTAAGCCAAGCTCCGTCTTAGTGGAGCATATCCTCAAAGGCACCAACCCAGGGACTGCCGTGACTGGCAATACCAGCGGCACCACCCGCGAGTTATATGTCAAAGGCTATGGCCCATCGTCTAAGACGTCAGTGGCTGCTTCGTCCAGCGCAAGTTCCAGCAGCAGTGTTGAAAGCTCATCCAGCAGTGCAAGCAGCGAAAGCCAAAGCAGCAGTGCTTCCAGTGCAAGTTCCAGCAGCATTGAAAGCTTCTCGCAAAGCTCAAGTGCCGCCACGGAGTCTAGTGCCGCCCAAAGCTCTGCGGCAAGCGCCTCAAGTGCCCCGCCGCAAAGCAGCGCAGCATCAACCAGCCAGAAACAATAAACTTGCACACAAAGAAGCCTCGGTGACAAACCGAGGCTTCTTTGTGTGCGCTGCTGCCGGACTAGTGATGCGCCGTGTGGGGCAAGCGGCGGCGCAGGCTGTGCGGCCGGCTTCAACCACGCAAAGTACGCGTGGTTTACGCCTAAATTCACAGCCAGGCGCTCGCTTTGCTCACCTTGCCTGTCTTTGAATTTGCCGCCGCTTGCCCCTCGCGGCTTTGCCTCACTAGTCCTTCGTTAACTGAAATGACGGCCAAGAATAGTGGATTTCACCACGATCCTTGGCCGTTATTTCACGTCATTTAGTCAGCCAGTTTGGTCACTGGCACATGATGATTCTGCAACAAACTCACCGCGTATTCATCATTGCGGTAGTCATTGCGATAGAAGATTTGACTGACGCCGGCTTGGATCAAGGCCTTGGTGCAGTTCAAACACGGAAAGAAAGTCACATATACCGTGGCGTCGCGGGTTGAGACGCCGTTTAAGGCACATTGCAAAATGGCGTTCATTTCCGCATGCAAGGTGCGAATGCAGTGGCCGTCGCGCATTAAATGCCCGGCATCATCGCAATGCGGGTCGCCTGAGATGCTGCCGTTATAGCCAGTGGCGATGATGCGGTGGTCTTTGACCAACACTGCGCCAACCGTGGCGCGTTCGCAGGTGGAGCGTTCGGCGACGTTGCCAGCCAGCTTCATGAAATAATGGTCCCACGATTCGCGCTTGGCATGGCGCGTTGAAGCAACGATTTGATCTGTCATCAGAAATTCTCCTTTCAAAGGCAGCTTGATGGGTCTTGCCGAGCATCGTTAATTTTCTCAATGATGCAGCGGCGCGTAATACGGCGCAAAACGCTGCCACTCTGGCGGCAGTTGTGGGTTTCTGGCAGTGAGCCACTGGCGGCCAACTTGGATCAAAGCGCGATGCAAGGTGATCCAAGTTTCCGGCGGCATCAACGCTTGCAGGCGCGCTTGGATCTGATCTGGCGTGGCTGTAGCCGCTGCAATGCCGAAACCTTTAATGATGCGGCTGACATGGGTGTCTACGGCGATGCCTGGAATGTTGAAAGCATCGGTGCGCACCACTGTGGCGGTTTTGCGACCCACGCCAGGCAGGCTGCATAATTCTGGATAAGTCTTAGGCACCACGCCGTTGAAGTCAGCCACCAATTTGGCACTTAAGGCTTGCAAATAGCGGGCCTTGTTGCGATATAAGCCCAAGCGGTCGATGTATGTCGCCAAGGTTTCCGGCGTGGCTTGGGCCATGTGGGCCGCGTCTGGATATGCGGCAAAAAGCGCCGGCGTGACGGCATTGACTGCCACATCAGTAGTTTGGGCTGATAACATCACTGCCACCAAGATCTCAAAAGGATTATGCGCCACCAAAGTCGGTTGGGCGTTGGGATACTTGGCCACCACGGCAAATAAGAATTCGCGGGCTTGCTCGTCTGTCATCCAGTCCCCCTCCTACAGTCGGTTGCGGCGTTCTTGATAATCGCGCACTTGTTGCGGCGTGGTCAGGTGCTGCTTCTCCCAAGCAATCAGGATGCGGTCGATATAGCGCAGCGAATATTTCTGATTGATCACCGCTTCGCGCAACGCCAACAAGATGATGGCCGGGTCATAGTGGTCAATGTTCAACCAGTCGCTGATCGTTTGTTGTTCGATTGGCGACAGCGGCCGGCCAAATTCGATTTCGATTTGATTAAACACCGTGACATCATCATCAGGCTGCTGCGTGTTGACCACCGTCGTTTGCGGCGCTGCCAACAGCCGGCGCAACAGCGGCGTCACGTCATATTGATCAACACTGTGCCCGGCGTTATCTTGCACGGAAACCAATGCCACGGCTTGTTTCTTTAGCAGGCTGTTGATGGTTTGATATACCGCTGCCGGGGTCATTTTGACGGCTTGGGCTAAGGCATCTGGCGCTGGGGCTTCTTGGTGTTGTTGGCCCCAGCGCGATAAGAATAAGTAAACGATCAATTCGCTGTGCGTCAAATCGCTTTGGGCATAATGGGCAAACACCGCGTCGCTGAAGCTGATTTGCGACGTTTGCATGAAACTGTTCAATGCGTCAGACATAACTTCCTCCCTAGACCAAAGGCCTGTGAAACCAGAGGTTTCGCAGGCCTTATGCCATTACGGCTTGATGCGGTTGATCATGCGTGGGAACGGAATGGTTTCACGCAAATGATCCAAATGACAGATCCAAGTTAACGCGCGCTCTAAGCCTAAACCAAAGCCTGAATGCGGCACACTGCCGTATTTGCGCAGATCCAAGTACCATTCGTATTCGCTTAGATCCAGGCCCTTCTTCTCAATGGCCGCTTTAAGCTTGGCATAGTCGACTTCACGCTCAGACCCGCCGATGATTTCGCCATAACCTTCAGGCGCCAACAAGTCGGCGCAGACATAAGTATCGTCGCGGCCTTCTTCTGGCAGCATGTAGAAAGGCTTGATGCTCTTGGGGTAGTTTAAGATGAAGACAGGTTGTTCGAATTGATCGGATAAGTATGTTTCTTCCGGTGAACCGAAGTCATCGCCCCACTTTACATCAAAGTCGGCTTTTTGCAACATGTCAATGGCTTCATCGTAGCGAATGCGCGGATAAGGCAGCTTGGTGTACTTCTTAAGTTGATCCACATCACGATCGATCAGCTTCAATTCGTATTCGCAGTGGTCGATCACGTTTTGAACCAAGAAAGCGATGTAGCGTTCTTGCACTTCTAGGCTTTCGGCTTGATGGGTGAAGGCCATTTCTGGTTCGATCATCCAGAATTCCGTCAAATGGCGGCGGGTCTTACTTTTTTCAGCACGGAATACCGGGCCGAAGGTGAAGACTTTGCCATAAGCCATGGCGCCGGCTTCAGCGTATAACTGGCCAGATTGACTGAGGTAAGCGGGTTTATCGAAATATTCAGTTTCGAACAATTCGGTAGTGCCTTCAGGAGCCGAACCAGTCAAGATCGGCGCATCCATCTTGATGAAGCCTTCGTTGTTGAAGAATTCATAAGTGGCGCGAATGATTTCGTTTCTGATCTTTTGGATCGCAAATTGACGCTTGGAACGCAGCCATAAATGACGGTGATCCAACAAGAACTCGATGCCGTGTTCTTTAGGCGTGATTGGGTAGTCTTCAGAATCGCCGATCACGGTGATGTCATGAACTTCGATTTCGTAGCCAAAATGGCTGCGCTTATCTTCATGGATCACACCAGTAATGGTCATGCTGGTTTCTTGACGCAATTCTTTGGCAGTGGCAAAAATCTCTTCAGACACGGCGTTTTTCAAGACCACGCCTTGAAAATATGCCGAACCGTCACGCAGCTGCAAGAAGGCGATCTTGCCGCTGGAGCGTTTGTCAGTCAGCCAGGCGTTGATGGTCACTTCTTCATCAACGTGTTGGCGGGCGTCTTTGATACGAATTGAGGTAGTCATGTGGTGTAAATTCTCCTGTCTAAATAATCAGTTGTTGCCGACGAAAGCTTCGATGCGATCTAACGCTTCCATCAAGCTGGCCATGTCTTTGGAATAGCTTAAGCGCGCGTGCTCCGGCATGCCAAAGGCGCGGCCTGGCACCAGCGCAACGCCGGTTTCTTCAAGCAGTGCCCCAACGAAATCGTCAACGGAACTGTAGTTGGTCAATTGCGCAGCGCGGCGCACATTCGGGAATAAGTAGAAGGCCCCTTGCGGCTTGGTGTCCAGCACAAAGCCTGGGATCTTGACTAAGCGATCGTACACGGCATTCAGCCGTTCTTCAAAGGCTTGGCGCATGGTTTCCACCGGCGCTTGGGTTTCCGTTAACGCAGCCAAGGCGGCATATTGCGCCACGGCAGTTGCGTTGCCAGTGGCATGGCCTAACATCGTCGCCACAGCGGTGATGATCTTATCCGGGCCAGCCATATAGCCAATGCGCCAGCCGGTCATGGCGTAAGTCTTGGACACGCCGGAAATCAGCACGGTGTTGGCGGTGATTTGCGGATCGATTTCGATCATCGACGCATAAGTGGTGCCGTTATAGATCAAATCGCGGTAAATATCATCGGCGATCACCAAGATATCATGCTTCAATGCCCAATTGCCGATCAAAGTCAGCTCTTGGCGAGTGTAGACAGCACCGGTAGGATTTTGCGGCGAATTAATGATCACCGCGCGCGTCTTCTTGGTGCGTTGCGCTTCCAGCTCATCGACGGTCACCTTGAAGTTGGCATGCGCCACGACTTCGCGCGGTACCCCGCCGGCTAAGCGGATCTGTTCAACATAGCTGACCCACCCTGGGATCGGCACCAGCACTTCTTCGCCTGGGTCGATCAACACTTGCATCAGCGCATACAACGCGAATTTCGCCCCGGTGGTCACCACGATTTGCTTGGGATCATAATGCACCGCCGTTTGCTGCTCAATATGGGCGGAAATCGCCTCACGCAACGGCAAGATCCCTGAAGCCGGGGTGTAGAAGCTGGTTAAATTATTGTTGATCGCTTCAATGGCGGCTTGTTCGATGTGCTTAGGCGTTTCAAAGTCCGGCTGGCCAATGGATAAATCGATCACATCTTCCCCACGGGCCTTCATTTGCTTGGTGAGGTTTGATACGGCTAATGTGGCACTGGGGGCCACGTTGATGATGCGCTTTGCTAAATGCATATTCTCTCACTCCCAATTAGTTACTACAGGTTAAAAACAGCGAACACTGAATCGCCACTCTTAAAATCATAGGTCACATAGCCTAGTTTACCAGACTTTGCGCGGTAGCCAACATCCCAAACAAATTTCTTTGCCCGAATGCTTAACCCCACTGAGACGATTTTCTTGGGTGCATAGGTATCAATGGCCTTTTGCGCGGCTTGTTGGGCGGTAATGCCGGCTTTCTGGTCGACCACTGAAACATGGCCGCTGGCTTGGCGGATCACCACATACACCGGCTTGTTGGCTTTGGTGGTACCTGCCACAGTCAGGTAGGATTCACGCTGGCGATCCCAATAGAAATGCGAAACCGTCGTGACTTTGGCTTGCTTTTCGGCGATGTTGATGGCTTGGGTGCGCACTTGATGCAATGGGCGCAAGGCGCGGGCATAAATGCCTAACACGATCACGATCAAAGCCAATCCAGCCACGACCCAAGCGGTTTTGTGCCAGTTATTACGATTAGCGCGACGCATGAGCTCCCTCCTTCTTCAATTGTAATGGGCGATGCGATAACCATGCTTGGCTGTACGCGGCGATGTCGCTTAACGCAAGCTGCATGGGTTTAAGATTAGGCAAGGCGTGTTGCATTTGGCGGCCGTATTTGGTCGACACCAAGCGCGGATCCAAGCACACAAACACCCCGCGGTCTTCACTGGTGCGAATCAAGCGGCCAAAGCCTTGCCGCAGGCGCAAAGTCGCTTCCGGCAAGGCGCTTTGCGCAAACGGATCGCCGCCATGTGCAGTGATATAAGCGGCTTTGGCGGCATTAAGCGGCTGCGTCGGTGAGGCAAAAGGCAGGCGCGTCAAGATCACCATTTCCAACAGCTTGGCTGGATAATCGATCCCTTCAAAAAAGCTCGCTGCCCCTAACACTAAGCTGTTATCCCCTAATAAGAAACGCTTGGCCAACTTGGCTGCAGAGCCGTTGACCCCTTGGGCCAGGACTTCTTTGTGATTGGCCAGGGCGGTGTTATTCAAGCGCGCATAAACCGCTTGGATCGCTGATAATGACGTAAACAACACCAAGGTTTGGTGCGGCCCGCCAGCCAAAACTTGAATGGCTTTGGCCAAATAATCATAATACACGTCGCTTTCACCATTGGGCAGCGGCGCTTGCGGATCAACGAAGACTTGGGCTTGTTCTTTATAATGAAACGGACTGCGGATCTGCAAGGTGGCAGAAGCTTCCGGCAAGCCGACTTGCGTTAAGGCATAAGCAAAGCTGCGCTGCACCATCAAAGTCGCCGACAACAATACCGGTGCTGTGAAGCGCTGCAGCACTGCAGCACTGTGCTTAGGGGCCGCAAAGCGTTCCCACTCCACAGACAAGGCCAAAGGATCCAAGCCATTGCTCAGCGTCAGCTGCATGATCCCGGCGGCTTGGTCGCTGAGCTGCAGTGTCGCGAAGTCCCCACAGTCATTGCTGCGCTGATGCAAGGTGGCAACAATGGCCATCAAGGCTTGAAACAAGCTCCCATCAGCTTTGCCAAAATGCGCCTTGTGCGCTTGAAAATCGGCGATCAGCTGATCACAAACCCCGCCGACAGCATCAAGCTGGCGGCGCAGCTTGTCAATTGGCGCTTGCAAGCTGGCCTTGGCCCAGGCTGCATCCCCTGCTGGCAAAGCTTGGGCCATGCGGCCGCTGGTACCATGGCCAATGTAGCGTTTATAAACCATCAGCTGCAAGGCTTCAATGGTGCCGATCGCACTGGCGACGGTGGCTTTGAGGCTTTGCAATTGATAGCGTTTCAAGGCGTTATCAGCATAGGCTTTGGTCAGGTCATGTTTATCCGGATGCGCCACCAGCTTCACCAAGTGCTGCAACAGCTGGCGCAGCTTGGCCAAAGGCAAGGTTTGCGAATTGGCTCCTGCGACATTATCGGCGAAGCGATGCGCTTCATCAACGATCAAATACGGCCGGCCTTGACTTAACGCCTCAGCATGATGGGCCAAATAAGCATGGTTGGTAATGATCACCGTGGCTTGTTGCTTGGCTTGTTTGAGTCGGGCAATGAAGTCATATTCGCCAAATGCCCCTGGCGTTTCACTGGCGCGGATGCGGGCAAATAACGGGGCTTTATAATTGGTCAAATGCAGCTCAGCCAAGTCGCCGGTGGTGGTTTCACAAAGCCACACCACCAATTTCATTTGCAACAGCCGCGTGAGACGATCGGCTTCTGGCATCGCCAAGCTGGCCACAAAAGCATCGAGGTTGAGATAATGCCGCGGGCTTTGCACCACCACACAAGGCAGCGGCTTGGCCATTAGCGCAGCCACGGCTTGCACCTGTTGCACCAACTGCGCTTGCAACACTGTGGTGGTCGTGGCAACAACCAATTGGTGATCGGCGTCGCATACATAAGCATAACTCAACAAATAAGCCAGTGTCTTGCCCAAGCCGGTGCCGGCTTCGATCATCATCGGGGCTTTGGCCACAGTGGCATTGTGATACAACGCATCCATCAGCTTGGCTTGGCCGCGGCGCAAGGTGTAATTTGGTGCCAGCAAGGCCCGCTTGGCCTTGTCTGTCAGCGGATAATAGCGCGGGGCGGCTTCGGCTTTAGACGCCGTTGGCAATTGCTGCAGCACCAAGTCGTCAACCACCACTTGTGCTTGGCCAACCGGCACGCCGCTTCGTTCATGCGCCGTTAGAAATGCCGCAGTTTGGCGGGTCAAGTGGTCGCCTAAATGCACTAAGCGCGCTTGCGTTACACTAGGCAAAGCCTGGAAACGTTTGGTCAACGCCATTAATAAATTGGCTGTGGATACCGCGTCTGAATCGGCGCGATGCGGATGGGCATGGTCAATGTGCAAGCGTTGGGTCAAGTCTTTCAAGCGAAAGCTTTCAGCCGTTGGCAGCAGGATCTGCGCAAGTTCGACTGTATCAACTGCCGGATTGGTCAGCGCCGCAAAGCCCACGCGTTCAAATTCCGCACTGAGAAAAGGATAATCGAAATTCACGTTATGTGCGACGATCACCGTTTCTTGCAAGCGCGTATAAAGCGCTGGGGCAACCGCTTCAAAATATGGTGCCGCCACCAGGTCTGCAGCATGGATATGCGTCAACGCGCTGATGGCCGCTGGCACATCGCGGTTGGGGTTGATCAGTTGGCTGTAGGTGTCAATGACTTGCCCATGCTGCAAGAACGCACAGCCGATTTGGATGATGCGGTCACCATTGGTCACACTGGTGCCAGTGGTTTCGAGATCTAGCACCGCGTAAATGGTGTCGGGATTCATTTGCTCACTCGTTTCATTACAATCTGCTTCTCATTCTACTATTCATCCGGCCCCTTGGCTACCTCTGCCAGTTCGTTGACTGCCAAGGCCACCAAGTAGCGCTTGGCGATCGGCCGGCTTTGCAAATGCGCCAGCGCTTCTGCGTATAATTGCAGCTGCGTGGTGTAGCGCGCAAGCAGCGCTTGGGCATCGCTGACGTGGTCGGTTTTGTAATCAAACACCACTAACCCTTCAGGCGTGTCGATGTAGCCGTCGATGATCCCATGCACCAAGATGTCGGCATCCGGATCGTCCATATCTTTAAACACCCGCTTAGCCGGCAGCAACAGTGAAAACGCCACTTCACGCTTTAAACTCGGCGCATAAGTCTTGATCAACTGCCCCAACGGCCCTGTGCAAAAGGCGACCAAATGTGCGTCATCAATGCGCTCAGCCACCGCTTGGCTAAGCTGGCCGCCTGCCACAAGCTTCGCTTTGGCTTGGCTGATCGCCGCTTGCGCCGGCAAGGTCCAATCGATGCGCTGCAACACCAAATGCGTGGCCGTCCCAATGGCGGTGGCGGATTCAGTTTGGGCTGTGGTGAGAAATTGTGGTTGAGCAAAATCGCTGGTATAGCGGCTGCCTAAGCGATTGGCACGGACCAATTCGGTGTTGTCCGGGTCTTCATTCTGGGCGCGCTTGATTTCAGTCACACTTTGAAAGCCGGTGGTGGCAGTGGCGCGCTGGTAAGGATATTGCCAAGCAAACCAGTCATCAAGATCCAAATCTAACGCCGGTTGGGTCATTGGCGCAGCAGCAAGTTGGGCAGTTTGGGTATCCGCCACGGTGGTATGTACTGCCACTTTGGCGCCGAAGCTTTGGATCACTTGTTGGCTTTCAAAGTCCGGATGGCGTACCAACGCCATGGCGATCCAATCCAAATAAGAACGGGCACTGGCGCGCAGACTTTCTGGCAGCACTTGGCCGCTGGTTTCTTGGGCCTGGGCCCACTTCAAGAAGACTTGGTCAACATCTTGGACGTTAGCGACCACAAACAAATATTGTTCCGCCCGCGTCAAAGCCACATACAACAAGCGCATTTCTTCTGCCAGCAGTTGCCGCTGTTTCAAGGCGCGCGCTTGGTTGTATTGCGGCAAAGCGTAATTGACTTGCGTTTGCGGATCCAGCCACTGGATCCCAGCACCTTGTTGGCTGAGGATCTGGCGTTGATTGAGATCTTGCAGGTTGAAGCGCTTGTCGGCGCCTACCAGAAACACCACCGGGAACTCCAAGCCTTTGCTGCCATGAATGGTCATCAAGGACACCGCATCGGCATCCGGGTCGACAGTGACTGGGGTGGCGAGGTCTTTGTCGCGCTTTTGCATGAGTTCAATGAAGTGAATGAAGGCAAATAAACCTTGAAAGCCCCCGGCTTCATAACTGGCCGCACGGCTGGCTAAAGCGCGCAAGTTGGCTTGACGCTGCTTGCCACCAGGCAGGCCGCCGACAAAATCCAAATACCCAAAGACATCATAAATATGCCAAATCAAATCTACCAATTCATGTTCCCGCGCAAAAACCCGCAACTGCGCCAACTGTTCAGCAAAAGCCTGTGCTTGTTGCAGCGTGGCTGCTTGCAAATCGGTGGTGGCAGGCTGCGTTAAGAATTCGCGCCAAGCATCATCAAAGCTGGCTTCAGGCTTAGCCAACCGGATCAAGGCCAAGCTGTCTGCAGACAGCCCCACTAACGGTGAGCGCAATACCGCCACTAAAGCCACTTCTTGGCGCGGGTTGTCGATCAAGCGCAACAACGCCAACATGGTCATGAGTTCGGTGGTTTTGAAGTAATTCTGGGCGTCTAACACCTTGATGGGCACATTGGCGCGGGAGAATTCGCTTTGAATGGTGATGTTTTGACTGCGGCTGCGTACCAACAAGGTGATATCGCGGTAGCGGATGCGGTGTTTCTGCCAATTGCCAGCTTGATCTTGGCCGGTATAAATATATGCTGATTCATCGGCTAACAGTGCTTTGATCCGCTTGATCACCAAGCGGGTTTCAAGCACGGTTTTGTCTAGGTCATCATCACTTTCTTCTGCTGCTTCAGGATCCAAGTCCGGCGCGACATTTAACAGCAATTCGGTGGTTGGCGCAAAGTCAGGCGGGGCCATGAAGGTGGCGCGCTTAAGCTGGGCATCTTTGTCATATGCCATGTCCCCCACCGCTTCATCCATGATTTGCGAAAACACCAAATTCGTAAAGTCCAAGACATTGCGCGATGAGCGGAAGTTCTCGGCTAACACCAACCGTTCGCCGCTGACAGCGGGGTCGCCAAAG
Organism: Lacticaseibacillus jixiensis; assembly: GCF_042847315.1. Lineage (NCBI taxonomy): Bacteria > Bacillati > Bacillota > Bacilli > Lactobacillales > Lactobacillaceae > Lacticaseibacillus > Lacticaseibacillus jixiensis. The sequence continues at coordinate 18,978 of NZ_BAAFPR010000022.1, read as the reverse complement.
CGCTTGTATTTGTTTAAGAACAACGTCGGATCAGCCAAGCGGAAACCGTAAATACTTTGCTTGATATCGCCGACCATAAAGCGGTTGCCTGGGTCTGGTTGGCTGATTTCATCCAGCAGCGCTTCTTGCAGCGGATTGATGTCTTGGTATTCATCGACAAACACTTGGTCAAAGCCGGCTTGGAAATTCTCGGCGATCGGTCGATTGGTTTGCGGATCTAAGGTCTTCAAAATCGTCAAGGCGTGATGCGCCACATCCCCGAAGTCTTGCACATGACGCGCTTGTTTTTCTGCGTCAAAGGCCAAGCGGAATTCTTCACATACCATTTGCAAGGTTTGCATCATGGGATACGCGTGTTCAAGCGCTGTTGCCAGATCCGCCGGGGCAATATTGACCTGCGCCAGCAGCTGCGCTTCAAACTGCTTTTGCAAGGCTTTGCGCTGATCGTTGGTTGCGGATTTCAACGCCACAGCGTCTGGGTCTTGGGCTTTGGTGCGCGGCCAAGTTGGCCAAGTCACATTGGCTAAGGTGTTAAACACCGTCGCATAATCTGGCGCCGTTAATTCAACAGCAGCCTGCAAGCCGCCAATGGTTTCATCTATGGCCATCATGGCAGCGTTAAGCCCAATATCGGCGGGATCAAGCGGGGTTTTAAGCGCCTGAAGCTGGCCGATCAGCGCCATGATCCCGCGCTGAAGCGGCGGCCAAATCCTGGCGGCAAAGTCTGCCGCGAAGTTTGCCGGCGCATAAGGCTTTGCCAAAGCTTGCAGCCACGCTTTGGGGTCGGTGGTGGTATTGGCGTAATCAACTAAAGCAAACACCGTTTCTGCCAATCCCCGGTCATCGACGCCTTGGCTGAAATTGTCGGCTAAGGCAGTGAAAGCCTGGGCGTGCTCGCCGGCGTAAAGCACTTCGGCTAAGTCTGCCCAAACATTCTCGGCTAATAAGCTGCGCTCAACGACATCGCTAAGCATGCGAAAGCCAGGATCCAAGTCAATGGCGTAATAATATTGCTGCACCACTTGCAAGCAAAAGGCATCCAGCGTCATGATCGGCGCTGCATTAGACAAGGCCAATTGCGTCACCATAAAGCGGCGGATGTCATCTTCTGGCCGCGCATCAATGGCTTGTTTGAGTTTCTTTTGGATCTTAAGTTTCATATCAGCTGTTGCCGCCGTGGTAAAAGTCACGATCAACATCTTGGCCAGCGGTACCTTGGCAGTGAGTTGATGCATGATGCGCTGGACTAACACCGTGGTTTTCCCAGATCCGGCACTGGCAGAAACCAGCACATCATGGCCGCCATGGGTGATGGCGCGTTGTTGATTTTCGGTATACTTAGGCATCGTGTTCCTCCTTGAGCTTGGCGATGATGGCGGCTTGATCCAAAGCTTCCACGCGCCGATAGCGGTCAAAGCCGGTGGCTGGGTCAAAGCACATGATGCTTTGATAATCAGAGTTGGTGATCGTGGTGGCTTCTTGGCCAAACTGGATCGGGGCCAAGGCAATTTCCCCAGTCAAAATCGCTTGGGCGGCTTTGGTGATCTCTTGGCGATTATGCGCCAAATACAGCGTCAATTCTTCTGGCGTGATGGTCTTGGTGCTGGTTTTGGCAAAAGCCCCTTTGCTGGTGGTGCCGATTTGCACCACCGGACTGGCGCCGGCTTCAGTCAACAAGCTGCTGTCAAAGACGGAAGCGACGCTTTGGGCTTGATCAAGATCTTCTGGCAGCACCAACACGCCGTATAACTTGAAGGCTTTAAAGCGCTCTTGGGCAACATCCAAACTAGGCGCATAATTCACTGCCGGGCGCTTGAGCTGCATGTACAATGCCCCTGCGGCTTGGGCAGTTTCGCCTTGTTGAGCCAAACCATGCTGGGCGGCGTCGATATACGTTAACAGCTGCAACGCCACCCCATAATAAGCTTCCACTGGCTTGAAGCGGCGCTGGCTGGATTTGTAATCGACGATCAGGAAATATTCTTCACCATCAACTAAAGCCGTGTCTAAGCGGTCGATTTTGCCGCGCACAGTGACGCTTTGCTGACCTGCCAGCGGCAACACCAGCGCCGGCAGCGCATGTTGATCACGGCCGGCGCCAAAAGCGACTTCGGTGGCTTTGGTGCGGAATTGCCCGCGATGCTGCTGGTCATGGATCGCCACTAACACATCATTGAGCATTAAAGCGGCTTTGCGGCGGACATATTGCATTTGCTGTGACGTCGTTAAGATCTCAAAGCCTGGCGCTTGGGCTAGTTGTGCCAGCACTTCTTGCACTAACGGCGCAATGGCGCTGCGGTCCACGTCAGCCAGCTGCTGGCCTTGATCTAACAGTTTGGTAAACACTTGATCAAGCGTAGCATGATACAAACTGCCGGTATCAGCCGGCGTCAAGGCAAATTCCGGCCGCGGCTGCAAGCGCAAGCCGTATTTTAAGAAATACTCATAAGGATTCTTCCAGAAGGTTTCCAAGCGCGACACCGACACATTCAAGTGCTTGCCATACAGCGCTTGCGCCAAACTTGGCGCCAAGTGCCCAACGGCGTTGGTGTAATCGACACTGGCGATCAAGCGGGCGGCTAAAGGTGCCAAAGGACTTTGTTTAAGCTGGGCGGCGACGGCTTGCCAAGCAGGGCTTAACGGCAACTTGGCGTCTTTGCTTTGGCGCATCACCGCCACTAGATCTGCCAAGAAGGCCCGCGGGCTGCCGGCTAAAGTTTTGACACTGGCACAAAGCGTCGTCGGGCCCCAAGCTACTGGTGTCAGGTGCAAAGCTTGTTGCATGCGCGTGAAATAAGGCGACGGGTGTAATTCCCGCTCGCCAAAGGCCGGATAGCTCATGGTCAAGCTGGTACTGGCGGCTAACATCCCCACATAATTGATAAACGGGTCGCTTAACGCTGATTGCGGACCGGACACCGCCAGCCACGCCGAATCCGGCAATAAAGCTTGCAATTGCTCGCGGTCTTCAGCCGACAACAACCCGCTATCACTTAGCACATCAGGCATCACCAAGCTGGTGGCGCCGATGACAAAGACATGCTTGAATTTGCTCAAGCGCGTCAAGGCCGTTTCTGACACCACCACTTGATCCAAGGTCGAAGGGATCTGGGTGTAAGTGGCACTGGCAAACCCGGCTTCCAGCAAATCGCTGAATTGTTGCAGATCACAAGGCGCCTGGCCTAAGATCGTGACAAAATGATCCAGCAAATCGATCAGCGTCTGCCAGGCTTGTTCGCCGGCATGGCTGTCAGTCAAATCGCCGCGGTCGATTGCCGCTTGGCGCCATTCATCCAAACGCGCCACCACGTGTTGACCGTCAAGCCAAGCATATAGCGCTTTGGCGGCATCAGCTCCAGTGGCAGCTTCATCAAGTTGGGCAAATAACGGCGGCAAGCAGGCCGAAACAAATTCGCGGATCGCATTGATCTGCGCGGTTTTGTCAACATCGCGATCGATCGTGTCGTCTTGCACGCGCCTTCTCAAATACTGCCAAGGCTTGCCGTTGGTCCAATAGCTGCCGGTGATGCCGGTACGCAACAGGTGGTTATCGCACACATCCACCGCGTCTTGATAAGCGTCTTGCGTCATGCTTTCAGGCACCACCAAGCCGGTGCGCAAGAAGCGCATCACGTCGTTATATTGATAATGATGCCGCTTAATGGCAAATAGGCTTTCCAACAGCGCCACTAAAGGATGTTGCTGCATGGGGTGTTCACGATCGGTAAACACTGGGATTTGATATTGGGCAAACACCGGCGCGATCAGATCCGCATATGGATCCAAGTGCCGCGCAATCACCAAGTAATCCCGATAGCGCCCGCCGGCATGGACGCCAGCGTTGATGGCTTGGGCCACATGCCGTAATTCCGAATAAACGGAATCCGCTTGGGCCAAGGTGATTTGATCAACTGCCATGCCGCTGGCGTCTAGCTGCGCCATTTGGGTGTCGGCGACAAAGAAGCGCTCCACGGTGTGCATACTCGGCGACAAACCCGCGCGTTGCGGCGCAAACACAGCGGGTTGCACCGCAACATGCAGCTGTTTAGCTGACTGCAATAAGCGGCGATGCAAACGCTGCGCGGGGATGAATAAACTCGGTGCTTGTTGCGGGGTTTCATCAGGCATCGTCAAGCACACCACCAGCTTGGCCCCGCGCTGCATCATCGTGGCCACCAACGCCATTTCACTGGCGGCCAAGTCGTTGAAGTGGTTTAAATAGAAATAGGTGTGGCTTAAGTCGGCTTCTAGCAAGTGATTGCTTAACGCCGCCAACAAGCTGGCATTGGTGGCAAAAGGCCCCACCGCTTCTTCATAAGCATCCAGCATCACGACCAAGTCTTGTAATTTGGCGCGATGGCGGTCATTGCCAGGCAATTGATCTGCCGCAGCAGCCAGCGTTTGCGCGTCGATTTTGCCTGCTAGCAACTCACTTAACTGCGCGGCTAACTTGGTGATGAAACCTGCCGAATGCGCCAAGCCGGCAAACAAGCGCAATTCTTGGACATGCTCTGCCACCAGCCGAGCAGTGAGCATGGCATTGGCTGCTGTGTCTAAGCGCGGCTGGGCGTAAAGCGGCGTGTCTTTGAGATAATACCAAGCCAAGCGCGTGAATGAGAACGTCTGCACCCGACTTTGCGCCACAATCGGCGAATCATCGCGCAACGCCTGCAATAAGCTGACTTCGGCTTCAAACTTCAAGTGATTCGGCACCAAATAGAAAACCTCAGCTTGCGCATCGGCTTGTAAAGTGGCCTTGATGGCTTGCGTAACAGCAAGTTTATGGTCGGCGCTTGCAGCACCTAAGATAAATTGTAATGGCATAGCAGCCTCCGCAGTGTTTAAGATACTGTCAGTCTATCACAAAATCCCATGCGCTCGCCGCTAGGTTACGGTATAGTTAAGATAATTATTAGCGTCTAAAAGGAGCGTTTTTTCAATGCATTCCGCATCTGGTTCCAGTTGCGCCAAGATCATCTTGATCGGCGAACACGCGGTGGTTTATGGCCAGCCGGCCATTGCCTTGCCAGTCAAAGCCATCAAGCTGACCGCCACCATCATCGTCAACCCCCGAAAACAGCAAATGATCGATTCCAAATTCTACCAAGGCCCCTTGCAAGCAGCAGCCGCCACGGATTTTGCCGGGATCGCCGATTTGATCGCTGCACTGTTGGCGTATTTTCACGCTGAACAAGCCGGCTTCACCTTGCGTATCGTCAGCGCCTTGCCGCCAGAGCGCGGCATGGGCAGCTCAGCAGCCACTGCCACAGCGGTGGTGCGGGCCTTCTATGCGGCGTTTGATACGGCGCTTACCCAGCGCACCTTGTTGCAATGGACGGCGCGTTCAGAAAAGGCGATCCACGGCAATCCCAGCGGCTTAGACGCGGCCACCACCAGCGCTGACACCCCGCTGTGGTTTACCAAAACCACCCCAATTGTGCCAATCGTGTTTCCCACCAACGGCAGCTTGGTGATCGCTGACACCGGCATCATGGGTCAAACCAAAGAAGCTGTCCAAGCAGTGGCCACGCGCCGGGCGCAAGATCCTGCCACTGTTGATGCACAAATCAAAGCCATCGGCCAAGCTGTCGCCTTAGCCAAAGCCGCCCTATTGGCAGACGACTTGCCGGCATTAGGGGCCCAATTGACCAAAGCGCAAGTACAACTTCGCGCCTTAGGGGTATCTAATGCCCAATTGGATCATTTGATCCAAGCCGCCATGGCTGCCGGCGCATTAGGCGCAAAGCTGACCGGATCTGGTTTAGGCGGGTGTATGATCGCTTTAGCCGATTCGGCTGCCCAGGCCCAACAGATCCGCTTGGCCTTACAAGCTGCCGGTGCCGCTGCCACTTGGCAATATGACTTTTCAACAGGAGGACATTAATGCAAACGATCACCGCTCGCGCTCACACCAATATCGCCTTGATCAAATACTGGGGCAAGAAAGACCCGCAGCTGATGCTGCCATATACTGACAGTGTTTCGTTGACGCTGGCTGATTTCTATACCGACACCACTGTGGGCTTTGATGCCAGTTTAACTGCTGATGTCTTTAGTTTAAACGGCCAAGTCCAGCCAGCCGGCAAAGTCAGCCGCTTCATGGATCAAGTGCGCAAACAAGCCGGCATTGCCGCCTTTGCTAAGATCAGTTCTAATAATCACGTGCCCACTGCGGCTGGATTGGCCAGTTCCGCCTCGGCGTATGCCGCTTTGGCTTTGGCCGCCAGTCGCGCCGCCGGCTTGCAACTGGCGCCTCAAGCGCTGTCGCGGTTGGCGCGGCGCGGTTCAGGGTCAGCCACCCGCAGCATTTATGGGGGTTTGGCGATTTGGCATCGCGGCGTTGATGACGCAACGTCTTATGCTCAAGCCTTGCCGGCCACGCCATTGGCCTTGGCCATGGTGGTGGTGATGATTTCAAAAGCCGCCAAAAGCGTGTCTTCACGCGCTTTAATGGCCAACACCGTGGCGACTTCCCCTTATTATCCAGCTTGGGTCAGCCACAACCAAGAAGCGGCCGGCCAAATGGTGGCGGCACTGGCAGCCGGCGACATGGCACAAGTCGGTCACCTCACCGAACAAAGCAGCATGCAAATGCACGCGGCCATCTTAGCCAGCGACCCGGCTTTTACCTACTGGCAGCCAGAAACCTTGCAGGCTTGGGCGATCGTGCGCCAACTGCGGCAAAGCGGCTTGCCGGCTTATGCCACAATGGATGCCGGGCCTAATGTCAAGGTCTTAACCACCCAAGAAGCCGCGGCTAAAGTCCAAGCAGCTTTAGCAGCTGCTTTCCCAAATCGCGTGTTAGTGGCGTTGCCAGGGCCTGGTGCGCAGGTGCTCAAGGAGGAAGCCGATGTCTGAATCGATTCAATCCCATCGCAAAGATGAGCATGTGTTCTTAGCAGAGAAGTATTTTCAGCCGCATGCCCAAGCTGGCTTTGAGCAGGTGCGCTTCATTCACAATCCGCTGCCGGAAACCACTGTGGCAGAAGTGAATGTCGCCCCTGGCGTCTTCGACTGGCGATGGCCGATTTATATCAACGCCATGACTGGCGGCTCAAAGCAAACCGGGCAATATAATCAAGCCTTAGGCCGCATCGCTGCCGCTTGCGGCGTGGCCATCGCCAGCGGCTCTCAATCTGTGGCTTTGCGCGAGCCGGAGTTGGCCGCGACTTTCACCGGCTTGCGGGATAATGACCCCAGCGGCTTCATCTTCGCCAATCTCGGCGCCAATGCCACGCTGACCCAAGCGCAAACGGCGATCAAGATGCTTGACGCCAACGCCTTGGAGCTTCATCTCAACGCCGTGCAAGAAACTGTCATGCCAGAAGGCGACCGCGCCTTTATCTGGCTTGATCAAATTCAGCAGCTGGCCGCTCACTTAAGCGTGCCAGTCGTCGTCAAAGAAGTCGGCAACGGCTTTACCAAATCAGCCATTGCCGCCTTGGTGAAACGCGGCGTTGGCTACATCGATATCGGCGGCCATGGCGGCACCAGCTTTGGCCAAATTGAGAATGCCCGCACCACAGATCCCAGCGTGTTTGCAGATCTGGCCGATTTTGGTCAAACGACAGTAGAATCCTTGCTGGAAGCTTCAGGGGCTCAAGCGACGATTTTTGCCACCGGCGGCATCCGCACCCCGCTTGATGTGCTTAAAGCCTTGCGCCTAGGAGCAACGGCGGTGGGCATCAGCGGATTGGTGCTGCACTGGCTGATCCAAGACGGCGAAGCCCAAGCCATTGCGCGCTTGCAGGCGTGGCAAGCCGCCTTGCCGCGCTTGTTGGCCATGCTGGGTGCCAAAGACCTCACCGCATTGCGCGACGTGCCAGTGATTTACAGTGCAGAATTGATCAATTACGCCAAGCAGCGCGGCTTGACCATGCCATAACCACACAAATAGGGCCTGCTCAATGAGCAGGTCCTATTTGTGTGGTTATATGCGCAGTCCTTTAGGATACACGTTTTTGATCGTGTGATTCACCAGTTTGCCGATCGCAAAGCCTTTATCGGCGTGGGTCAACAAGACATATTGCTTGCCTGGCAAGTCGCGGTGCAGCAATTCGCCATGGCGATAGCTGGCGTATTCGTCAGCGCTGACTGGTACCACAGTTTGAAACGCGCTTGGCGCAAGCGCTGTGGCCAGGCTGTGGCTGGCTTCAAAGCGATTCTTCTTGAAAGTGCCCAAATGCACGCCGGCGCGCACCACGCGGACCTGGCGCCAATCTGGACAGCCGGCAGGAACAGCATAAAGCTGGTCTTTGACAGCCAATAATTCCCCAGTCGGCACCGCAGTCAAACTGGTTTGAACGAAATTCGTGAAGTCGCGGCGTTGCTCAACGGATAAGCGGCTGATCGCCGGGTGCGTTTGGCGAATCGGCGCATCCCCTGCTTTGACAAAACGCGCAACATAATGGCCTTCCCCAGCCAAATTCTGCGGCCATAAACGCGCGGTCATGGCCACGGCAGGATCGTCATTTGCCCAGGCTGGCCGGCCATCGGCGATGCCGGCGATTTTGGCGATTGGCACCAAGTCCAGCGGCAATTCACGATTGGCCCAGCTGGCGATTTGCTCGTCTTCTTCTGGCGCAAAGGTACATGTCGAATACACCAAGGTGCCGCCTGGCCGCAACATCTTGACGGCTTCAGTTAAGATCTCGCGTTGGCGCTTGGCACAAGCGGCTGGGTAATCCGGCGTCCAATACGCCGTGGCGTCAGGGTCTTTGCGAAACATGCCTTCGCCAGAACACGGCGCATCCACCAAGATGCGATCGAATTGTTCCGGCCAAGCCTTGGCCAAACTGGCCGGGTCGTTATTGGTGATCAAAGCGTTGGTCACGCCGAAGCGCTCGACATTAGAAGCCAAGACTTTGGCGCGGCTGCGGTTGATCTCGTTGGTCACCACCACCCCTTGGCCTTGCATGAAACTGGCGATGTGCGTCGTTTTGCCACCAGGCGCAGCGCACAGATCCAACACCACTTCGCCAGGCTCAGGCGCAAGCACCGTGGCCACGAATTGCGCACTGGGCTCTTGGCTGTAAACATAACCGGAAACATGATCAATGCTGTTGCCGGCAACTTTGCCATAATGGCCCCATTGACTCCAAGGCACCGCCTCGCCGTCAAGCGTGGGCACGGCTGGACGCAACGGGTTGGTGCGAAACCCCGCATGCGCCGGTTGGTCATAAGTCGCCAAAAACGCCGCCGCGTCTGGGCCTAATAATTGTTGATACTTGGCTGCAAAGCCTTCTGGAAGCTGCATCAGTTGGTTATCCTTTCTTGTTTGAAGCGGCGGGCTAAGCTGATAAAGCCAAACACCCCATAAACCGCCAATAAAGCAACGGCAAAACCTAACATCTCAAGCACATTGGTGAAATAAAACTGCCACCAAGCCACTGCGGCGCCAATGGCAGTCGCCACTGCGGCTTGGGCCACGGCAGAACGCCACCAGCCTTGCAAGAAAGTGTCTTGCATCGCCGGATCCAAGCCGCCAGCGGCTTGCAGCGGGGCGATATGCGCCGCCAAGAAGCCTAAAGTCAAAGCGGCGATCACCAATGCCACCCCTGCCAACACCAAAGTCCGATTGCGCGTCCACCAATCGCCGCGCTGCGTGCTGGTGGAGAAAGTATAAGGCGTGGTTTGCTTGGCTTTAAGCGCGCGAGTCAACAAGCCAAGCTGCTCGTCGATTTGCGGCCCGTCAGCCAAGACCCGCACATTCTTTAAGGCAGGGCCGGCTTTGGCTGAAGCGGCGTTGATGAAAGTCACCTGATCTAACGCCTTGGCTTGACGGCTGGCCACGACTCCCAACACAGGAATATAGTTGGTCCCAAGCGGCAAATAGCGCTGATTGCTGCCAAGGTGCAGCTTGGCTTCTAATGCTTGCCCAACCACAGCTGTAGGCAGCGGCGAAGCCAAATCGGCATCAGAAAACCAGCTGCCAGACGTTAACGGCAAGCTGGCATAATTGCCTTTGCCCCACAAATAAACGGTAGACCCGCTTTGGATTTGCACTTGGACATCTTGCAGCTTGGTGCTGCTCAACGCTTGCGCCGCTTGGGCCGGTGTCATGGCAGTCGCGGTTTTGACGCGCACCGTGGTTTCGCTTAACCCATAGTGATCCAAGCGATCGGCATATTCTGATTGATCATGGATCGACCAAGTCAGCCCGGCGACGATCACCAAGGCCAGCATCAACAGATCGATCAGGAATAATTTCTTCATCGCTATAATCCTCTCAGCGCATTAAATAGATCCGCTCATTGATCGCGTCATACTGGGGAAAAGCCCGATTTAACGCCAACAAACGGCGCTCAGGCACAAATTGCGCCTGCGACCAAAACAAGCGGCTGTTAGTCGCCCCATTGCGCTCGCCGATCACAAAAAACAACAAGTTGGGATAATGTTGCCGCAACACCTGCAGAAAATGCGCATCGTTAGGATCTCGGTCCGGGCTCCAAGCCATCACCACCGCATCAACTTGCGACCCGTAGCGCCATAACGCTGTCGTGGCGGTGTATGGCAAAACTGGCACCAGCGGCTTGCGGCCGGTGGCGTTTTCTTTGGTCCAAGAAAGCGGATCGGTGGTGATCACCGCATTGCCGGCAGCTTGCAACCCAGCAGACACATAACCATTGCCAGCAGCGACTTCTAAATAACGCAGCGGACCAAACAGCCGCGTCCAAGTCGCAAACAGTTGTTGATTGACCGCCGCCCACATCCCGAAGTGATAAGCACAATACTGGCGAAAGTTGCGCAACAATGCGTCAACGGTGTGCAAGTCCTTAGGGGTAATGCCTTGCAGCAGGCCCTCAAGATACAAGCTTTCATCCACGCCCAGCCGCATTAACGGCTGCTTAGGCACCAGAGATTCACCCAGCGCCTGGCGCCACGCCGCCATGGCGGTGACTTGTTGATGGACGCCGTTCAGCGCCAAGCGCGCATCTAAGGTAGTCAAGGTCTGCCAATAATCCAATCGATTCTCCCCTCATCACGCAAAAACCGCCCAAGGGCGGTTTAGTGGATCCCTAATGCCATTCTGGCATAGCGGCTCATCCGTTCAGGGCCCCATGCCGGGTACCACACCAAGTGGATCTCAACGGACTTAATGCCGTCGATGCCTAACAAGGCACGGTGAATGTCTTCATCCAAGATATCTGTCAACGGGCAGCCCATGGTGGTCAAGGTCATTTCAACTGAGCAATTGCCGTCTTCATCAAGATCAACGCCATAAATCAAGCCCAAGTTGATCAAATCGATGCCCAGTTCCGGATCGATGACGGTTTCCAACGCTTCAAGGATCTTGGTTTTCATCTGGTCATAATAGGCACTTTGCGTTTCTTGAGCCATGCTACCGCCTCCTAGGCTGATTACTGTTCGTCGCTTTTGAGTACGCCGCCAACGGCATAATGTTCTTTGGCCATTTCGTTAAGCACCACGTGGATATGTTCCTTGGGGGCGCCGGTGTTTTTGGCAATGGCATCGGTGACGTCTTTGACCATACCGCGCAACTGTTCTGCGCTGCGGCCTTCGATCAAGTCAATGTGTACTAATGGCATAATAAATTCTCCTTGTGTCGAGTCTGGTTTGGCGCTGCAAACCGCTTGGCCTTATTATCTCACATCTGTGCAACTTTTTGAACCAGGCAAGCCAACCTGTTATACGCTATAATAAAGCCAAATGGAGGGATCGCTTTGCAAAATCGCAGTTCTTGTACCAGTATCTTGATCGGCAAGCGCGCCAGTGCCGATGGCTCGGTGATGATCGGCAGAAACGAAGACGCCAAAAGCGCTTGGCCTAAGCACTTGATCAAACACCCCGCCCAAACTGTTCAAACGCCTTTTGTTTCTAAAGATTCTGGGGTGAGCATCGATTTGCCCACCCACGCCTTAGCTTACACCGCCACGCCTGAGTGGACAGATCAATACGGCGTCTTTGAAGAAGCCGGCATCAACGAAGCCGGCGTGGCCATGAGTGCCACTGAAAGTGCTTATGCCAACGCGCGGGTGTTGGCCCATGACCCGTTTGTCGCCAGCGGGATCTTTGAAGAAGCCATGGTGACAGTCGTGTTGCCTTATGTGACTTCAGCGCGCCAAGGCGTCCAGCGCTTAGGCGATTTGATCGCCAAATACGGCACCGGTGAAGCCAATGGCGTCTTGTTTGCCGACCATAATGAAGCGTGGTATATGGAAATCGCCACCGGCCACCGCTTTGTCGCCCAACGCATTCCAGATGACGGCTACGCGGTGGTGGCCAATCAATTGGCGATTCAAGAAGTCGCTTTTGACTCGCCAGACTTCATGTTTAGCCCTGACTTGCAAGAATTTGCCGCAAGCCACGACTTGTGGCAGGTTGGCACACCGTTTAACTTCCGCCAGATCTTCGGCACTGATTCAGCCTTTGATCGCACCTACAACACACCGCGCGTGTGGGACGGCCAGCGCCGCTTGACGCCAAGTGTCAAGCAAGATCCTGAATCAAGCGCTTTGCCATTCAACCAACAAGCTGATCGGCCCTTGTTTGTCGATGACGCCTTCGCGGTACTCGGCAGCCATTATCAAGAAACCCCTTACGATCCAGCTGACCCAACTGCCAGCCAGCCAAGGCGCTATCGCCCGATCAGCTTGGCCAAAACGCAAGAAGCCCATGTGCTGCAATTGCGGCCCAAATTGCCGCAAGCCATTGCCGATATCCATTGGCTGGCCATGGGGATTGCGGCAGAAAGCCAATTTGTCCCATTCTTCGCCGGGGCCAGCGCGTTTCCTGACAGCTATGCCAAAGGCGGCTTGCCGGCCAGTTTGGATTCGGCTTATTGGCAGTACAAGCTGGCTGGCGTGTTGGTGGATGCGCATTATAACCATTATGCCCGCGCTTTAGCTGACGTCCAACAAGCCACCCATCAACAATTGCTTAGCCTGATTGCGCGCACTGATGCCGCAAGCAGCGAACTTGATGCCGCGGCGCTTGCGACTTTGGCAACTGAAGCTTCTGCTGAAGCGGCCACCTTGGCCAGTCAAGCCTGGCAAGCTTTCACCATGCGCTTACTGGTTGAAAGCACCGGCTTTTCGCCGCTGAATTTCAACACCGATGCCAACTTATGATCAACTGCGCTTAGTCCTGCTTCGTCGGGCTAAGCGTTTTTTTGTGGGATGGTCAACGAAATTCAGCACCCACACCACGATCAATAACGCCAAAACGCCGAGAAACACCGCATGCAAGCCGCTTAGCAAGACCCCTGAAGCGGCTTGTGGCACTGCATGACCGGCCACGGCTGAATTTAATGTCGCAAAGCTGACCTGGCCGCGGCGGGCATTCAATACGAGATTTAATACCGCACCATACACGCCAGTCATCACCGTCTGGCCCAAGCTGCGCCCGAGCGTAAACAATGCCGTCGCCGCCCCAAGCCAGCGCTTAGGCGCCAGCTGCTGGGCCAAAATCGTGTTCATCGAAATCACGATTCCCATCCCAGCGCCGTTGACCGCCGCCACCACATAGAAACCCCATGCTGGAAACGCGCGGCCGGAAACGACCAATGCGGCATAAAACAGCCACTGGATCGCCACCACCAACAGCGTCGTGCGCCTAGGACTAAAGCGTGCTAGGATCGTCCCGACACAAAAGCTCGCCATCAGCCACATCACGGAACTTGACGACACGGCCAAACCCGCTTGCGTCGCGGCAAGATGATAGAGCCCTTGCAGCCAAATGGGAAAATACACTTGATAGGCGATCAAGACGCCGCTTAAAATCGCCGCGGTTAAGATCTGCGTGGCAAAGCCAGGGGTTTTCACCAAGCTTGGTGCGATCAGCGGATCTTTGGCGCGGTGTTCTTGGCGCACGAATAACCGCAAACTGATTGCTGCCACCACCGCCAACCCGGCTGCGGCAAGCGGTCGTGATTGCAGCCACTGCACCGCCAACAAGCCTGATAGCAGCGTGGCTGCCAGCCAGGCGATTCCGGGATAGTCGAGTTGGATCGGCCGCTGTTGCCAAGTTTGATGATAGCCCAAGCTAATCAAGACCAACACGATCGCGCCTAACGGTACATTCACGAAAAATACCCAATGCCAAGACAAGCGATCCACCAAAAAGCCACCTAATAGCGGGCCAATCAATGCCGATAACCCCCAAGCGGTGTTGTTAAAGGCCAACATCCGTGCGCGCTTGGTGTAATCAAAGAAATCGGCAATGATGGTAAAAGTCAGCGGCATCACGGCCCCGGCACCGATGCCTTGCACCGCGCGCGCCAAGATCAACCAGCCAATGCTTGGCGCCAACCCGCTGGCAAACGACCCCAGCGTAAATACCGCCACGCCCCAAGTGAAAATGCCTTTGCGGCCATACGCGTCACAAAGCTTGCCATAGATGGGCGTGGTGATCGCCGTTGTCAATAAGTATGCAGCCATGATCCAGCTTTGATATGCCAGCCCGTGTAAAGCAGCGATGATCGCCGGCAAAGCCGTGGTCACGATCGTCACTTCCACCGAAGTCATAAACGTTGCAATAAATACAGCCAGCATCACCACGCCGCGTTGTTGTTGCATATGTCGTCCCTTCTTTCTTGGTCATTATCTACCTGCCGCCGATTTTGGCCAAGTGGTCAAACTGTGGCATTCGTTGGTCGAACTTGCGGGTTGCGCTAACTGCTTCGCTAAATCGCTTTGCTGCGCTTTTTTCGTCCAGCTACGCGAGGCAACGCGAATCCAGTTAGCTACGCCAGCAAACTCGAGGCAAACAGCGCCTCAAGCCCGCTGGCTAGGCTAACTGATTCGCTAAAACCGCCTCGCTGCGCTTTGGTTTTTTCGTCCAGCTGCGCGAGGCAACGCGAATCCAGTTAGCTACGCCAGCAAACTCGAGGCAAACAGCGCCTCAAGCCTGCTGGCTAGGCTAACTGATTCGCTAAAATCGCCTCGCTGCGCTTTGGGGTGAAAAAATACCCCACGCATCAAACACGTCGGGTATCAACTCGCTTCAGCTGCGCGTACGCTTACGAAACGGCACAACATTTGACTTAGTGGCACGACTTTCAGCCGCAGCTTGACGCGGTGTGGCATTAAACGCTTGGTGCACCGCGGCAACAAGCTTGCCGGCTTGGTTCTGGCTTAATGACGTATATGCCCCTAACGCCGTACAATAAGCTGCCAGCCATTGGGTATGCTGGCGGCGCGCGTCTGCTTGCAGCAAGTCAAGATGCGCCTGCCAAGCTTTTGCGAGTGCTGCTGGCTGCCATTGCAATGGCGTCTGCAAAGTCGTGGCATACATGTCGTCGACAAAGTCGCATACCATGTCCACTGCCGGATGCAACTCACCTAATGGCAGTTTATGCATCACATCTGCAGCGTTGTTGTGCACGCGAGTAGCAGTTGCCTGCCGCCAAGTTTTGTCTGCGACTTGAGCCACATGCGCTTTAGCCGTGATTGGCGGCACATATGGTGAGTCGCTGCCAATACCAAGGCTTGGATGCGCGGTGACATAGGCTTGGATCGCCGCATCATCATTGAGATCCACACCGTCGTCTTGCATTTGTTGGGCGAGTTGCTTGTTAGCCGCCCAATTGTTGTGATCCGCATTCATGGCTAACATCTGCGGTGTGTCGGCTTTGATCGTTGCGCGCAGGCGCTTGGCGACTTTTGCCGGCAAGGCATGTTGCACTTGCAGATAAGCAATGAACGCATCTAACAGCTTAGGCACCATCGGCCACTCGGCTTCTTGCAGCAGGATCTGGCGCGGATAGAGATCCAAGAACGCCGCGTCAATGTCTGCCGGCTGCCATTCTGCAATCAAGCGGCCGGTTTGCTCATACAAGTTCGCGATAAAACCCAGCAGCAAATCGGCAGCCAATTGTCGATCATACCCGCGCAGTTTGGTCCATTGCAGACTGGTCAAGAATGCGTTGATAGCTTCACCATATTCAGCCAAGGCGGTGTCACCGGCTGGATCATCACTGAAATCATCATCATCGTCGTCATCAATTAAATCAAACTGTTGAACCAACCTGCCATACAACGGCTCTAGTGCCGCTGGCGTAACTGGCAGCAGCTTGTTTGACGCACTGACATACAAGAAATCACCGACGATCATCAGCGTCGCCGCTTGGGTATCTTCGTCTGCTTTAAAATATGTTAGCGCTTCAACAAGCCCCGCTTCGATTTGCTTCATGCTCCAGCTGGCTGCTGGCTTGCCGCGCATGGCCACCGAAGCAAACATCCCCAAAATCGCCATGATGAAACTATCCGGGTAAGCAGCGACTTCCGCACGTTGAGGCGAGCGACGATACAGCGTCCAGGCTTGTTTCAGCTGGGTAGTCACGACGCTTTCCAACTGTTGCTGGATGGCCTGATTTTCCGGGCTGATCGGCGCTTGCGCTGCCGGTTGGCTTAGCTTCAGATCTGCCAGGTCTTGGTTGATCGACTCGACAGTCACTTCATCTTTGATGGGGTCATCGCTGTCTTCATAAAATCCCCCACCACGCAAATCCAGGCACTGCGGCAGCTGCAAAGGCAGTTCTTTGGTCGCTTCTAATTTGATGCGATGTTCCCAAGACGCGCCGAAATCATATTCATAAAGGATGGTGCCTTGCTTGAGATCAGGCAGCACTTGATAGCGGCGGGCATCAAGGCCAAATGCTTCATCGTCTGCTTGCACATCTTCATAAACCAAACTGCGATCCCATGCCGGATAGAACGCATAAAGATGCCGATTTTCCCAGCCAAAAGCCGCTTGAATGATCTGATGCAGCTGCGTATAAGTGGTTTCAGGCGCCACAGCCAGCCGCCGCCAAGTCAGCGGCCGCCGGTGTTCAATGGTGACTTTTAAGATCAAGGCTTTCGTCATGATGCGCTCCTTTTACATGAAGGTATAAGGGTCTGTGTTTAACGCCGAAGCTTGCACCTGCAAGCTGGCCCCAAACCACTGCGTCAGCAAGTCTGCAACTTTGGCTTTCATGATACTTTCGATGTGGTGGCCTGGGTCGATCACCGGCATGTCAGCCGCCAACATGTCATGGCCGACATGATAATACACGTCGCCTGTCACATACACATCGGCACCAGCTAACTTGGCGTCTTTGAAGAACTTGCCGCCGTCGCCGCCTAATACCGCAACCTTTTGCACCGAACGGTTGAGATCATTGGCGATCACCCGCAAACCTTGCAAGTGAAAAATGCGCTTGACTTGTTGCACATAATCTTGCAACGCCACTGGCGCAGGCAAGCTGCCGATGCGGCCCATGTGCGCTTCATCGCCAGCTTCAATAAATGGCCGCACCTGACCCAAGCCCAAGGCCTCAGCCAACCAATCATTCATCCCGCCCACGGCAGTATCAAGGTTGGTGTGGGCGGCATACACCAATAAGTCATGCTTGAGGCAGGCGGCGTACATGGCGATTTGCGGGTCTTGCGTGTTCAGATTGCGCACCGGGCGAAACACCGCCGGATGATGCGCGAAGATCATATCATACCCGCCAGCGATCGCTTCTTGCACGACTTCTGGCCGCACATCCAGCGTCACCAACACCTTGTGCACGTCACGAGCAGGATCTCCGATTTGCACACCGATTGGATCCCCTGGCACCGCCAAGGATCTCGGGGCAAAAGTTTCAAACCGCGCAATCAGCTCGCTACCTTGCATCGCGCGCCTCCTCAAGCAGGGTTAAGTGCGCTTGTTCTTGCGCCAGTTTAGCTGCATCTTGGGTTTTGGCTTGTTGCAAACCGGCCACCACGCGCTTGGCCGTGGCAATGGCGCGGTCAAGTTCGCGCAAGAATAATTCACTGCGTTGTTTGCGCAATACCGGGCCCAACACCAAATCCGCTTCAGTATAAGGCACTTCCGGCCGGGTTTGCCCAGCTACAATGATCGGGTACACATGGCCTTCATCTTCTAACAGTGCTTCATCCAGAATTCCAAATTCATGTTGGGCCAACCAAGCGCGCACGGTGTAATCGTCGCGATTTGGTGCCAGAATCAAGCTTTCGGTACCATCCAGACGATCCATCCCAGCTTCTAAGATCTCCACCATTAACTGCCCGCCCATGCCGGCAATGATGATGGTATCCAAGTCGTCGTCGGCTTGAATACCGGCTAATCCATCGGCTTGGCGCACCACGATGCGATCAGCAACATCGTGCGCGGCAATGTTTTGCCGCGCAATTTGACAAGGCCCGGCGCCGATGTCGCTGGCCACAGCAAATTCAATGACGTCAGTTTGTGCCAAGTAAATCGGAATGTAGGCATGGTCGGTGCCGATATCGGCGATGCGCGCTTGCGGTTCAACGAAGCCGGCGATGGCCGCCAAGCGTTTGGATAAATGAATAGTCATGTGGTGTTAACCCCTTCTCGTCTTGATCCGCTGCACGGCGCAACGGCTGTCTGGTATTTAGTATACTAGTCAACTGCCTAAGCGGCAACGCACTAAGCGGATTCAAGCGCTCACTTGCTTGACCCTAGGGAATGAAATTAACCTACTTAATTTTCAGGCCACAATCGACCCTGGTTTCATTAATTACATCGCCAAAGACCTTGTCGTCACTGAGCCAATATCGATACGAAATATATTCAGTTCACGGTTTCGGGCAAGAAAATTGCTAATCCGTGCAGGCCTCAGCCATCCAACATTGTTGCAGCACTTCACCCTTACTGACGCCATTCGCCCAGAACGTTCCAATTTTGACGCCGACCGATACATTATCCTGAAACAAACGATGTAGGACTGGTGTTGCGCAGGTGCGTGGGGCCAACCAGACGGTCAGGCCGTGAAACAATCAGCACAGTGAAACAAGCGGGTTGTGCTTGGTTCGCTGTGCTGATCGCGGCAAATTCAGAGACGGGCCAGTGAGCAAAGCGAGCGCCTGGCTCTGAATTTAGATAATATGAAGTGACCTCCTAGATTGTCAGGCCTGGGATTCGGAGGCATAATATCGTTTGTCAGAACAATAAAAGCCCTTACCCAATGACAATAGGAGGTCACTACGATGCAAAGTATAGTTT
>NZ_BAAFPR010000021.1:0-55442 GCF_042847315.1 Lacticaseibacillus jixiensis | reverse complement strand
GCCTTGGAACCAAACATTTACCGGTACCGCCCAATCGACCGTCGCTTAAAGCAAAGAGGTCCGCTTCCCTGAATCTGGGAACGGGCCTCTATTGATTTTCAAGACGGTCTGTTATTGGGTGCTTACACTCATTCTTGCAACTTCAGACTAAATCGCAAAAGGCTGGCATGATTGCTTCAACAACGAAGCGATCACGCCAGCCTTTGATTTGTTAGTGGATATACACGGCAGTTCCTTGTTTGATGTAACTGTTGATCCACTTGGCATCCGGAACACTTAAGCGAATGCAGCCGTGTGAATCAGGCCGCACGCCTAACAACTTGGCGGCAGCAGTGATGTAGTGGCCATTGCGGTCAGTGGGTACGGAATGGAACAAGTACACACCCCAATCTTTGAAACTGGTCCAATACCTTGCACCCATGCCTTCTGATGGATTGTAGAAGCTGGCGCCGCGGTTTTGGATCTTGAAGTGCCCGCGCGGCGTTGTGTTGCCGGCGCCACTGGAACAATACATTGTGTATAAGTTGGTGCTGCCATTCTTGATGTACACTTGCTGCTTGGCTAAATTGACTTCAATATTGATGTTGCGATACTTGTTGAGGTTAGGATAAGCCGTTGCTTGAGAAGGCTTTAACCAATCGCGATATGCCGCGTATGGCTTCATTGCGGCGGCATTCACATAGCCGACCCAAGTATTGCCATCATACAAGGAATCATACAACGAACCATTCAAGTGGCGATATTGGCCAGTGACGCGATAAGTCTTACCAAAGCGTGCCGTCGTGGTGGTGACTTGATTGGTGAAGAAGCCGTGCCAAATCGGATAACCTTGCTTGGCTACAGTATACTTCCCTGAATACGCATACCACTGGCCTTGCGCCCCGGCGACCTTGGTGCCTAATGCCGCATTGACATAACCGACCCACCGGCCGCTGCCGTCTTGCAGCGAATAATAAGTTGCCCCGCTGAAGTGATGATATTGGCCAGTGATCTGGTAAGTATGCCGATAATAACTGTTGCTGTAAGTCGATTTGCTATGGCTAAAATCAAACCCGGACCACAAGGAGGTGCCGCGTTTGGTAGTGGCAAAATAACCACTGGCTGCATGCCACGCGCCTTGCGCACCCGTCAGCTTAATTTGCGCTGCGTTGACATAACCCAGCCATTGGCCGCGGTTGTTGTACAGCGAATACACCAGCGTCCCGTCAAAGCGGCGATACATGCCGCTGATTTTGACGACTTGGCCGCTTAACGCAGCACCGCTTGTTTTCACCTGCGTCAAACCAAAATCAGCGTATGCTGCAAGATTGGCATTGCTGAAGGTGGTGTAGGCGTTGGCTTTCAGCCACACACCTTGGCTGCCTTGCGCAACTGACACCGCACGCTGGTTGATATAGCCCATGAATTTACCATTAGCATCTGCTAACGCCAAATAAGTTGACCCATTGGCATGGTGATAACGCGCAGTCGAATGATAAGTACGCTGATACACGTCCGCTGCAGCATGCAGCTTGGTAAATTTGAAATCAGCGTAAGTATTATACTGGTGCGTCACCGTCACATAACGGTTATCGGCAAGCTTTGCCGTCTTTGACTGGGCCACGGCAGTCGTTGCTGCATGCACCGAACTTGATCCGGTCATCGAATCGCTAATGGCCCCTGTAGCCAACAAAACGGCGATGACCCCAACTGTGATCGATAATTTTCTCATATCCCTTACTCCTCCCAATCGAACAATGACGATTTCATTATCAAGATACGCCCACTGCAAGCGAATTTAAAGTGATTATTTGTCTTCTGACACATCGCTTGGCTTATGCTTAAAGATCACAAACTTGCTCAAAGCGTAATTGGCGATGACAATGACCACTTGCGTCAATAACTTGGCAATCATGTTCGACAGCCCAAAGACGCTGATAAACAAGAACATGAAGCCATAGTCGATGCCCAGCGATAAAACCCGCGCTAGGACAAATTTTGTGAACTCCCAAATCAATGCACCAAAACTTTCAGTGTGTGAGTTAAATACCCATAGTTTGTTGGTAACGAAGGCAAACAACACCGACAAAAGCCAAGCCAAGAAGTTGGCCACCGGCCAACTGATGCCAACATGCGTAGCGCCGGCAAAAACAACGATATTCACGACTGTGGTCAAACCGCCAAAGAAGCAGTATGTGAAGAGATCCCACAATTTGTGTCGCTCTAGCAGATCCTTAAATTTGAAAAACAGCTTACTCACAATAGCCTCCATCCAGAATAATGCCGACGATCACACCCGAATGCGATGTGCCGTGACCGGTTTATTGCCACCAATGTGTTTCTCCTCAATAAAGTATAGTGGGTGTCATTTAACTTCCAAGAATACTCGGACCAAATATTCGCCTAAGATACCATTGGAAATCAAGATACAGCCGCCTAGCAACAGCAATAAAATGACGATCGTTGAAATCGCAGTATACACGTAATGTCTGCCAAAGTTAAATTGATGAAACTGCGAAAGTGCCATTTAGCTTTGCCATGTCGTCTCGCTGACGCATCAAAATCGATTCCGGCTTGCTTAAACCCTACTGCATTATACACGCCCTTGGGATAACGTTGCGATTCACGTCATCACCTCAGTGCAAAGCACTATCACGACGGAAATCTAACCGTTTCAAGCGGATCAGCCACCAGCTGCATGCGACAAGCGCTGCCAGACTGATTGCCCAAGCTAATCGTATGATAGGCGCATAACGATAGCGAACATTGATCTGACGTACGCCTTTAGGAACGTACACTGTCACCATGCCTTTTGTTGACTTGACCTTGTTGGCTGCTCTGCCATCGATCGTCGTTTCCGCATCAAGGTAGCTAAAGACGCTGGTTTGAAGCCACCCGGCACGATCAGTTGGCGCATTCAACGATAACGTATAAACAGTACTCGTATGCGTAACTTGCGCGTCTGCAGGTTGGTCATTAAATTGGACCTGGTAGTATTGTGGCATTGCGTAGCCGGCACCTGCAGAAGTTGGCCGATACTCGCGAACATATCGATTCTTGAAAAGTTCGTTGCGAATTTCGGAATAGGTGTACATCCGATCTGGGATTGGCGCATAACGCTGCGGATTATGATGAGTCATCTGCTCATAACCTTGATAATGGACCACCATCAAGCAACCCAACAGGACCATGACTGTGCCAAGGTGCAGATTGTGACGAGGGACGCTGATATAATGACAAGCCAATAACAACGACAGCAGCGTCACAAACATGTTCAGCCTAAACAAGAACTGGATCTGACTAGCAGGCGTGCCGTTCAATAATTGCATCGGCACAAGTGTTGTGGTGCACACCAGAAAAATACCATCCGCGATCAGTAAGGCACGTTCAAAAACCGTGAACTGTCGCATGTGACTCAAGATGATCCCCAAGGCGACTAAGCAGACGATACCAACACTATATGTGAGCCAATCATTATTCAGCATGCCATCAAACAAAGTTGCAGGCGCAACCCCGGCGATCGTGACTGCCACCGGAGACGTCACGGCTTCAAAATGTGTTTGGCGCAACATAGGTATGATAAAGCCAAGTGACAGAATGCTGCACATCAGCGCAGCTTTGATGATCGGCAGCAAGCACACGTGCCAACGGTGACTCATGCAAAGATATGGCACCGTGATCAATACACACATCACCACCGCCAAGATCAATGATAATAAATGCGCATAAACCAACGCCGCCATCGATACGGCTAACAGCGGCCAGCGTCTGGCATCATCTACCAGAACATACCACAGCCCCAGCAATACCAACGGCATTACGGTGAAGGCAATGATTTCGCCAACTGCCGCGCGTTTGAACACATCAGCCGCACGATAAGTCGAGAAGGTATACACTAACGCAAAAATAGTCCCGCGAAAATCACTTTGCAACAGCTTCTTGGCCATCCAGTATCCAAAATACAAGCATAACAAGGTCAGCCCGAAAATATATAACTTGTACGCGGTAAAAATGTTGCCGGTCAATAAACTCAATAAATATGCTGGATAATACAACAGCCACGGATAGTAAGTATTAACAGCAACACCATGACTCATAAAACTGTTAAAATTGATCGGCGAAGACCAAACATTGCTTAGGCCTGCCAGCCGTTGCAAATGGAAGATCAGGTCATCACCAAGGTACAATTTTCCAACTTTGGCAAGCGGAAAACAAAAGATCGCCGCCGCAACCACAAACAGCACCATCCTACCGATCACCGCTTGAGATAGGTACTTTGACGCCTTGGCACGGTTATGCTGTACTAAATCATGCATTCGTTAGGCCTCCTAAACGCCTAGCCATTCGCATCACTGGGTGGTGCATTACGAAGCCCTGATCAGCTTGCTTTCGCACTTCACCCTTACCACTCACAAACTGAAGCGACGCAATCGGTCCAACTACATTATCCCAAGCACGTCTGCTGGCTCAGGTTCAGCCTTTGACGCGGCCAAAGCAATCAATAATCCAGCAATGGGCACGATGGCTAAGCTATAGCGCGGATTGGCTTCCCATAGCAGCATAAAGGCAAAATAGCCACTGACAAAAATTGCCCCGAGCATTATCATTGGCTGCTTTCTACGGCGCACAACCGCATAAAGGATGCCCAAATAAGTCACCAACTGGCCAACTGTCATCCACAAGTAGCTGATCGTGCCAACAATCTTGCTGGTGAACAAGAAATTGCCGCGCTTCAAGTGCTTCATCCCCCGCACCAGGGTAAAACTCGCCTTGGCATCACCAGATCCCCAAACCACTGACACCTTATCATTAAGGGCAATCAGCAATTGTTTCGGGGATAATTTCATTAAGCGTGCTTTAGCCGCTGCCAACTGTTTACTTTGGGTATCGGCTTTTGACAGGCGCTGCTTATACAACAACCCCCAAGAGTATTGCTGATCAGCTGCCGCATAAATACCAACCGGCCAGCTTAACTGTTCCCGGACCTTCATTCCACTGGGTACTGGCGTATGGCTTAACCCCATCATTAAGTAATGGGTATTGGGTTGGCCATAGCCTGTATCTGGATAAACACCGCTGGCGTTGATACCCTGATGCCAGGCAAAGTTTCCGACTCCCAAAGCAATAAACGGTAAGACAAAGAGCAGCCGCCACTGCCGTTTGTTTGCCAATAGCAAATAAACACTCAAGGCAAGGATCATGATCAAACCAGTCCCCTTGCTCAAAAAACCAAGTGTCGCAAACACACAAGCGCCTAGCAGCGACCAGTTACGCTTGGTGCGCGACTGGGAGCGATCGATCCAGCCAGCAAAACTGTACAATGTCAAAACTGTAAAAAACACCAATAACGTATCTGTATAGGCGATTGCAGCATGCCACCAAACTTGCAAAGTTAGAAACCAAAGCTGTGACGCCAACAATGCGACCAGATTATCAACATGCAGCCGCTTCATGGCAGCAAAACTAAATAACACAGCAGCCGCTTGTAAAATGACAAACGCGACAATGATGGGCACGAAACTGGTCCCAAAAAAGCGCCCAAATATCCAATAAATACCTGCCAACGATAAGTTCTGGGGGTTCGCATACATATACTGATTGACCCAAGTCGGGTGAGTCCATACATCAACTTTGTCACCTGTATGCAGCCACTGAAATACGATCCTTGCATCATCCACTGGCTGACGATAACCACACCAACTCAATACCAGTAAGAAAGCACCGAGAAAGACGATCAGCTCGCCAATCAGGATCAGCCAACTGGTTCGAGTCGATAACGGCTGGGCCGCTTGCACCAGCCGCCGCCCGCCAAGCAATAAACCAATCGCAATCAACAGCGCAACTGCCCCGACGATCAGAATTGCCTTGGTACTATGTGCTTGACGCCAAAGGCCATATAACACACCGATACGAGGGAAACCCAGCAGCGCGATCAGCATCCAACAAACTGCAAGCGCCGTTGTAATTGAGAAGAACCGTGTGACCCATCGTGGCATAAACTTGCTCCTTATTTTTGCAATATCTTCCTTAATATACCATACATCACATTATTCGCCATCACCAGCACCGCCTAAATCAGATGAATCACCGTGACAAAGCAATAGGAGTCTTCGTATCGGTTACAATACAAAAACTCCTATGATACCGTTACTTCTTAACTGTGGTGGTCATATGCGCAGCCAAACTATATTGCTTACCAGCCACCAGATCATATTGGATCATTTGATAATCGCGCAACAGGCTTTGCTGAGACTTGCTAAGCGCTTGTTGATCAATGACTTTGCCAGCTTGGGTGACAAAATGCAGCCCCTTGCCATTACCAATATCGGATGCTTCCAGTGCCTGCCACAGGGTTGGCAATTTCTGTTGAACGTCGGTCAACAACGCCGTGTAGGCATTGACCTTAGCCCGACTGGTTTGCAGCGCCATGGCGATAAAGTCATTGGTCGAAACATATTTAGCGTGTTTGACTGGCGCAGACATCCCCTGTTTGCGCGCAAATTTATTGGCGTAGATGAAATAATCCGTCGCATATTTGGTGACAGAGGCGTTGATATCATAGATGCCCGGCAGATGATCACCGTAGAAGACCCAGATCACCGGCTTTTGTAACTTGTCCAGCTGCATCTTAAACTGTTTGACCGCTTGATCCGTATAGGCTAAACCTTGCGTGTAATGCGCGATCTGCGATTTTTCTGAGCTGCTCATACTGCCTGTGACCGTGAAGTCGTGTTTTGGATAGACATTAGCAGTGTATGGCATGTGATTTTGCATCGTGATCAGATTGACGAATTGACCGCCATTTCGGGATCGAATCTGCTTTAAAGCATTCGCATAGGCAGTTTCATCTGACAGATACATCGAAGTACCAAGCTTTTTTTGATCAATGATCGGATACTGACTGCCAAGGTATGAGAACTTGTTGAAGCCATATTTACGATAAACTGCGATCCGGTTATAATAGCCGCCAGTGTACGGATGAATCGCACTGGCATAGCTGAACCAGTCACCGACATTGATCGCGGTTTTTTCACCTGGAACGATTTGATTATTCGGAATCACTGAACCTGTCGCCAACAAGCCCATCGACATCCCGGTCAATGATTCATATTCCATATTAGCGGTGCCGCCGCCATAGCCGGCAGATAGCATCAGCCCGCTGATGGTTTGTTTCTTAAGCGAATCAATATACGGCGTTGCCACTTTGTTCAAAGTAACACCAGGGACTCGCGTCGGCTCAGCAAAGCTTTCTGACAAGTTAAATAAGACAGTCAGATCCTTGGCATTAACTGACCGATCTGCGTTGATCGTTGTTGCGCGCTGCTGATAGCGCTTCACGATTCGCTCAACTGCGTCTTTTGAATAGCCGCTTGGCTTGTCCATGACTTTCACGTCGAGTTGACTCACAAAAGTGACGATTGGCCCATTCGTTTGGGCGTATAAAAGCATGTTCGGATTTCCATCAATGTACATGCCAAAGGATTCCAAAACATTCTTAACAAATGAGTAGTGCCCGCCCATCGAGCCCAGCCCGACGAGTAAGCAAAGCCCACACACCACCTTCGCGATCCGGGTGAGCACCCGCGGATGACGATGTGACGTGTGGCGTTCCAACCAGATAATCGCGATGACGATGGCAATCAACAACACCACAATCCCGCCGATGATCACCGGATTGACCAGGGTTAAGATTTCCTTGAAAGAGCCTAACTCTGCCATATCCGACGGCACGATCGGCGTCGCTCGGCTCAAGATCTTCAGCCGTGACGCCACTGCAAAGACCAGCGACAAGCTCGCCACACTCAACAGGGATAGCCAATAGCGCCCCGTTACGCCTTGAACGATCCAGTATGCAGCCCCAAGCAAGAGCGCCCCGCCTAGGATCTTGAAATTATAGGACAACAGGATCGTTGAGAAAATACTATCAGTTTTATGTGTGATCAGCTGTGTCATTTGCAAGGATTCACTCATCAACAAAATACTGATCGCTTGAATGACATAAAGTGTCGCAAAAGCAACGATCGCATGCCAATACTCATGCCAGATCCGCAATACAATAGCGCGCGGTGACTTGATCCACAACTGCAACGCTTGCCAAAGATCAACTTGCCAATATGCGTCTATTCGACGCCACAATGCCAAATGCCGCAACCATACCGTTGTTGCCGCAATCAAGAGCCCGCTGAACGCAACCAGCACAACGGCTTCTGGCAACACCCAAAACGGCCCCACGTGCAAATTTGCTTTGCACCATGCCCCAAATGAATCCAAGATATGCCAATAGATCACACCAGTTGCAATCAGCGAAGCGGCCAAGACCCAGCCTTGACCAAGGCTGCGTTGATGCTTGGTGATTTGTGCTTGCAGTCGTGATGCGTTGAACTGTTGCACCAGCCTTGCAGCAGGCAATACAGTCAAAGGCGATAACGCTGTAACATAGCGCAACGCCTGCTGCAGCGGCAGTTGACGAGAAGCTTGCACCCATGTCACAAACACGATGGATAATAATCCGCCCAGTCCTGCAAGCCAAGCCCGCCAAGTCAACCACTGCGGGCGTTCATGGCTCACTAAGGCGACACAACCGATGACGAAGGCCCCAGTAAAAGTGAAGCCCCCGCCAAACTTCAACACATCTGTTGGAAAGACAATACCGATACTCAATAAGGCGATCAGCAAGGCGGCAAAGCGCCGATCCTTAGCAATTTTGACCAATCCAGGCTGAGCCAAGCTAAACACTAAGACGCCGCTGACCATCGGCATGGCATTGCGGGTCAGGATAAAGACGGCATCATACCAAGTCTTGTGCCAGAATTGCAGATTCATTATCAAGGCCGCAAAGCAGGCTGCTACCCCCATCGCGACGACGATGAACCAGGTTTTAAGGGTATCCGCCACAGTCAATCGCCGCTGCGTGAAATACATCATCCCCCATAGCAGCACGGCTACACCGACCACTCTTAAGCCATATTCAACGACTGCTGCCGCCGCAAAGCTGCGGGAAAAATGGACCCCATTTAATAGATAGCCCCAGGCATTCTGCGACCCGAACGTTAACTGCCAAACCAATACAGTCCCTGCCATTAACGCAACGAGGATCAAATAAATGATACTTGGAAAAATACGACTATGTTTGCGAATAATATCTCTATGCAAAATTTTCACCTACAAATTACGTTTAATAAAACTAGCATAGACTTAATATAGCAGATTTGTAAACGACATTGTGCTGCGAATTCCAAGAACCGCTTTGCCAGCTATGCTGGTGCTGATCGTAATTTAGCAACACCGTAGCTGATCGTGCTGAAATATCTCAATCCTGGCGCTTTATGAACACAGCCAGCAGCAGGCAATACAAAGACCCGGCAGTCAAGCAAGATGCTCGGCTACCGGGTCTTCGTAATAATATGATCAAGCAATCACCATTAAGCAACTACCAGCTGCTACTCGATGGCAACCGCCCGGCTGACTGCTTCTTTACCAAACTGATGCGCCCATTCGGTAGTAAAGTTGCCTACCGAGATCCAATAAATCGCGCCGCGGTCCGTAGTCCCGTTACCCGTCGCGCTGCCTGCGCGGTCAAATTGCGTATTGTAAGCAGGATCATAGATCTTAAAGCCTTTTTTGGTATCGTACCCCACCACGACATGCGTATGGCTGCGGGTACCGCCTGTTCCATGGTATGGTGAATAGCCCCAAACAATGACTGGATTGCCGCTAAGCACTTCTTCCATGATCTTGGTCACCGGCGATCCAGAAATATTCTTAGCGCCGGCATACCAATTATGTGCAAAAGCCGTCAACGCAGAAGGTTCGATCACACTCACGAAACCTTTCGTGTTATACACGCCATTGCTGCGTTGGCCGCCTGGTGTCGGATACATCGGTAAGTGATCAAGCAGATACTTCTGGGACACAGAAACGCCTTTGTACCGCAAAGCCATAAACAAGCTGACTGCCGCACAACCTTCAGGGGCATAATACGGCCGAAATTGGCTGGCATATGCCACGTTTAAGACTTTGCTGCCAACTGGCGTAGTCGCATCTGCATTAATATAGCCGATCCATTGTTTCCCGTTGTATAACGATAGATAAGTCGAACCGTTGAAGTGGTGATACTTACCTGTAGCACGGTAAGTATTGCCGCGTAATTTATTCGAGGTGCTCTTTTGATGGTTGAAGAACCCGCCCCAAATCGGATAGCCGCTGCTGGTGATCATCACCTGATATGAATTACTCAGCCAAGCCCCTTGAGCACCTTGTGCCTCAGACACAAACGCACGGTTCACATAACCGAGCCAATGCCCACCAGCTTTGTAAAGCGAATAATAAGTTGAACCGTTGAAGTGGTGATACATGCCTTTAACTTGATAGGTGATCTGATAATAGGCGGAAGTTGAAATACCACTGGTGAATTTCAACGAACTCCAAATCTTCTGGCCTTTCTTGGTCGTCGTGATATAGCTGTCATGCGCCAGCCAGAGGCCTTGAGGATTGGCTGTGGTCTTGATCACACTGCTGTCAACGTATCCGATCCAAACGTGTCTGTTCGTATAAAGTGAATAATAGATCTTCCCATCAAAGGTGTGATACTGGCCAGTGATCTGATACGTATTGCCTGCCAACGTATTGCCTGCAGTCTTAACCGAAGTCCCACCAACTGTGGTAACCGTTGAAACCCCACCGCCAGTAAATGTCGTATAGCCGCTGGCTTTGGCCCAGACGCCTTGTTTGCCAGTCACGGTAACCGCCTTTTGATTGATGTATCCTTGCCAGCGCCCCGCATGATCATACAGCGACAGATAAGTACTGCCATTGAGATGATAGTATTTACCGGTGGCGTGCAGCGTTTTGAGATAGGCGGCCGTCCCGCTTTTGACCACATGGAAATTAAAGCCATCGTACATCGGATAATTCTTGCTGGTCACTGTGACATAGCGATCATCAGCATGCCAGCTGCCTTGTGGGGCCGTTATCGGGCCGGACAACACAGACTTATTCAAATAGCCTAGCCACTTATGTTTCAAATCATAAACAGAGTAATATACCGAGCCATTCACGTGATGATATTGCCCATCAACAGCAACATATTGATTTAGCCATGACTTGGTCGAACTTGCAGCATGCCAGTTAAAGTCTTTCCAGAAATTATAACCGCCGGATTTGACCTGATAATTTCCCGTTAACGCCTGCCGTACCCCTTGCGCTTTGGTCGAGAAGGTAAAACTGGCCGGCTTACAATAGCCTAACCATTTGCCTTTATCATCACCCAGCGAGTAGACAAGGCCTTGATCAAAGGTATCGTAAACCCCTGTAACATGATAGGTATTGCCTAAGAACTGGCTGGTTGTTGCCGCAACTTTACCTGTAAAATTCGAATAAATTGGTTGGTCTTTGCGCTGAAATGTTGCATAACCAGAAGCTTTGCGCCAGATTCCTTGCACGCCGGCTGCAACTGTCACCGCCTTGGCATTGATGTAACCTTGCCAACTGCCATTGGCTGAATATAACGATAGGTAAGTATTCCCATTCTTGTGGTGATATTGTCCAGTAACATGATAGGTATGCTGGTAAACCTGACTTGACGAAAGTTTTGGCGTCCAGTTAAAGCTTGCCCAAGTCGCATACTTCGCCGTGACTGTCACGTACTCATCAGCCGCCAGCCACGGGCCTTGCGCCGGCTGCGTCTTGGCCGCTTTAGCCGTTGTCGTACTTGGTGCAGTTTGATTCACCGCAGTTGCTGGTTGTTGCGCTGCATCTGATGCAGCACTAGCTGTTTTACTTGAATCACTTTGCTGATCCACCCCAGGTGCAGCCGTTTGCTTTGCCAAAGCTGTTGCTGCTTGCGGCTGTGCAGCCGCTTGTGTCTCTGATTGCGCCTCATCGGCAAAGCTTGGTTGACTAGGAACAGCCAATAACACCGCAGTTGCAACCAGTGGTACAAGTATCGGTGCTAAATGTAACCATTTTCTTGATTTCACTTTTCTACCCCTTTATAAATACCCTGCCAACGCCAGTCATTATATCGAAAACACCGCCAAAACTAAAGCCTATCAAACTTGCAACAATCTCGACAACTGATCTAAACCCGCTTTTGCCTGCGAGTCGAGCCAAGCAATCAACCGCTCAACTTGACAGAATTGAAATAACTTCGCTCGCAGCCAATCTGCACCCAAAAACACCACAAACATAAGCAGCGACTCAATGATCACCGCCAACCACAACAAACCATGCAGCGAAAGCAGCATGCCGTTGAGCTTAGGCAGCACAATGTTGTACATCACCCCAGCAGCATCGATGAGGTAAACCCCGAAGGCAACTGAAGAAACCGTTTTTAAACCCTGCTGGATAACAGTGTTGCGGATCTGAAGGCACAAACCGGCTTTCATCAAGGCGATGGACTCAACAACGACCAACGGTGCAACATAGCTGCGCAATGAACCAGACCCGTGTCCCATCTTGGCAAGCAGGTACTGCCCCAACGCCGTGAGCACTGCCATTGCAAGATATGTCAACCAATAAGCCAATGCCCGCTGACGGCGAAGCGGCGCAATTTGTAAATACGCCCCAATCAGATACATCACGATCAACCAATAGGCTGAATACCCAGACAACAAATAGAATTGGTTGAGCCAACCTAACGTGACTGACACCACGATCAATGCGATCACCATTCGCGCATAAGTTCGCGGCGCCAGATTACGTACTGCCAGATGCAAGATCGGCGACAACAGCATCAGCCCTAAATACGCCCGCACATACCAGAAGCCAAATATCGGCAAGGTAAAGTGCAACAGCTGATCAGGGGTCAGCCGCATGCCCACCGCCAACGCAAGCGCGGTAATCACAACTGCCCAAAAAATCGTCTGCAACACGACGCCGATCACCCGCTTGGTTTTAGGCGGTCGGCCCATGCCCAAGTAGCCTGTGATCATCGCAAACAAGTTCACGGCAACGATCGCCAAGTTCTCCAGCAGATTGATCCCCCACCAATCCACTGTTCCCGGCTGCACATGCGCAAGCATTTGACCTTGACCCACGTTGTGCAAAACTACGACGAAAAACATCGCCGTGATTCGTAATACATCAATCCCATAATTTCTTCTTACCACATCTCATCCACTCTTCACTTTCAATATTCAAGACTAGCTAAGTAATTCCTAAATACCTGATATGTAACAAATTTTCTGACAATATGTTTATTTTATCGTTCACAGGGTTGCTTTACCATTTCAAAATCATGACATACCAAGTTTTTGGCGCACCAACAACCACCTGAGCCTCCACCCCAATACCCAAAAAGCAGCTATGCGCCGCGATTCCAAAGGATCACAGCGCATAGCTGCTTACAAATATCTAGTTATTGGACAAACAATCAGCGATGCAAGAAACCGCGAATCATTGGCATGATCTGTCGATGATATCTAGCAAACAAAACAACGGCGACCACTAGGATCATCAACAAGTTGACCCATGCGCCGGTCAACACATAAACAACATACACGATTGCGAAAACCACTAAAGGAAATAACAACTGGTACAAGTTCACCGAAAGTTTAAAGGTCCGGTTGATCAGCTGAACCCGCCGAATGCAGTTGACCGTAAACCCTGCAGCCAGTGAAACATTGGCTGCTTGAATCCCAATCACCTTCAACAACGCCAGCACAATCGCGACGTTGACGACTGCGGCTAAAATCGTGGTCGTGAAGATGTACTTATTCTGCTTGATGGTATTGATGATGCTGCCGAGAAACGAAGACACGCTTGAGGCAACCGCCGCGAACATGGCCAAAGGCACAATCGCCTCTGCACTGGCATATTGGGCACCGATAAAATACGGAAAAATGATCTTGACTGCTGGTGTCGCAAAGATCAATCCCCACATGAGAAACACGATGTAAGCATTAGTTGCCTTGCTATAAAATACCGACATTTCCTGCTTGCTTTCACCGGCTTTAGAAAACGATAATTCTTGCCAAGCCAACTGAAAGCAGGTCGTCACCAGCTGGATGATCGACGTGAATTTTGACGCAACCGCAAACAGACCATTTTGCGTCACCGACAAGACATTGGAAATTGCTACCCGGTTGAACCCGGTCAGAAACCAAAACGCCGCGGAATTCACACTTAACGGCAGCGAATAGGCCAACATCTCTTTAAATAACGGGCGATCAAACAATTCCTTATGCAAACGGCTGCGGAAGTGGATCTTGCGCGCCACGTACCAGGCATTGATCACCAAGCCGATCAACGTGGAAACAAAAATATACTGATAACCCAGATGCAAGTACACATAAAACAGCAGCGATGTGGCGAAATTAAATACCGCACCGATGATCCCACCGTAGACGAAATAGCGATTCTTCCCATCTGCACGCGCAATGTAACCCACGATTTGTTGGAAAACCGAAGCAATCCCCACGAAGTACAACAACCAAGCATAATGAAACGCATGGATCCCGCTGACTTGTGCGATCACCATAACGATGGCATACACCCCGGCAGACAAAGCGAAAATCGCCAAACCGTTAACGATTGGTTTGTCACGTTCTTCTTTCTTGTAGTCGAACATGAACCGCATGATCCCAGCGAAAATATCCAAGAACAAAATCGACTGAATGAAAGTATTGTATGTATTACTTAAATCATAAAGCCCATACGCTCCTGGCGTTAAATACTTGGTATAAATTGGCAGCAAAAGGAACGACAGCGCCTTAGCAAATACGTTCCCGACCAAATAGATCAAGGTCGATCTGATAAATAAACGAATATCTTTCATACAGCTAAGTCTTTCTCCTTTATGCACCGATCATTTCATGATGAACTCATATGGGTGGTGCGTCACCCGCTCAGCTTCTGGTGGCAGTTGCATATAGTCGCCAAAGCGCAGGTGCAAGAAATCTACGCGATGGGCGATTGCCATGATGGTGTGGCCGGCAAACTGCACATCTTCATATTGGTCATCGTCAAACCAGCTGGTCGGGAATACCCCCCAATCATGGCTGATCCACTCCAAATACCCGCAATACTTAGCCGTTGTGATCGGATAGCGCACCGCCGCGGCTTGGTAAGCCTTGCGCCAATAGTCGTCATCGCCTTGAGCGCGGACTTTGCGAAAGCGCGGATACCCAGTCACGCGCTTGATAACCGCTTTCCAAGGCGTGAACGAACGCGCATAAGAGCCTGGGGCGACGGTGTCCATCATGTTCAAGCGATCTTGTTCTGTTTCGTGATAGAAAGCCAAACGCTTTGCTTCGTCACTTGGCAGCCCATCAAGCGGAAAAATATCCAAGAACACGCCCATCAGCGGATCTTCTGGCGCATAAAGCTGCTTGGTCACCAAGCGGGTTTGCTTATCGACTAACTTGGCGAAGGGATAGCGGAAGTGCGGCCGATTGTTCATCGACAATAATTGATAGCGGCTGGCTTTAGCCAAGATGGCCAAAAGGCGCTCATAATCTGGGCGCCTCATGACTATATCGATATCATCATCCCATGGAATAAAACCTTGATGGCGTTCTAAACCGATCAGCGTCCCGTAATAAATCGTGTATTTCAAGTGATGCTCGCGGCATACTTGATCAACGTAAACCAGGATATCGATCGTGCGACGCTGTACTTCAGCGAGCTGAATAGTTGCCAATGTGGAAGTCATTCCTTTCTTCACCAGGCTGCTTGCCTAATGTCACCAGCCCCAAGAACAACCAGAAACATAAGGCACCAATACGGTTTTCATAAATCAGATCCGGCATTAAACTTGCAAACAAGACCATATCAATTGGGATAATCGCCATTAAGATAAAGTCGATGTCTCGCATGCCTCGGGTTTTAAACAGCGCACGGATCAACGCAATCGCCTTCATGATCATAAAGATCACCAACGGAATCGCGCCGAGGAGGCCGGAACCAACCAAGGTCAACAGCACAAAGTTATGCGGGGTTTGGCCGTGAATCGAGATATATGATTTCGGCAATTTGCGTTGACCATATTTAATAAAGTCATTAGGTGAGCCACCCCATACGGGACTGGTTTTCGTGATTTCTAAAGCACTCTTCCACAGCGACAAGCGACCGTTTGATGAGTCACCATTGGATGTGATGTCTTCTCGTTCAAGTGAGACATCGCCGCTTTCCTGCTTGTCGGCTTGACCTTTGGACAAGTTCTCCAGAAAGGCAATGCGCGTCGGCACAACTAAGTGCGGCAGCGTCAGCTTAACGGCATAATTGGCACCCACTATCACAACCACCGCAATGACCCCGCTGAGGATACTCTTCCCCCAACGCTTCAACCAGCTGCTGGCTTGTTCACTGCCATAGCAAATGATAAAGATTGCGACAAAGGCGATTGCGCACCCATCCAGTAACGCCGAGCGTGATCCGGATAACACGATGTACACAAACTGAAGGATCAACCCAACAATGTACCAAGCGTTATGTAAGTGAGGGCGTTGGCTAAGCATGCGTTTGATCATCAACACACAGACAATGACCGAAAGATTTGAAGCAAAATTCGGCTCAACAAAGATCCCATACAAGCGGTTCTCAACGATACCCAAGCGCAAGCCATAATAGATCTTGCTTAACGGCGCGGTATAACTATACTTCACAAAGAATAAGCACAGCGAGAAAATGACGGCAACAGTCCAATACACCATCACAATATTCTCAAACCATCGGAAAAGCGCTGGATCCTGATGCTTGCCAATGTAGTAAATGATGAAGAAATAAATGACCTGCCAAATCACCATTTTGGCATTGCCGATCAGGCTGGCCTCTGGTGTCAGCAGCGTTGACACCACCATGGCCAAGATGATGATCATTAGCAAAATATTCGGTGCTTCTCGTCGCTGCAACCATTCGATGGCATTGCAAACAAACACGAACCCGCCTAATACAGCGATCACTGAGAAAAGTGCCGTATCGAACTTTGAGTCGATCAGACTATATAAGATCACCATGCGCAACAAAAGCGCCACTTCAAAGGACAATAAAAACACCCGTGTGGCATATTTATTGACCTGACTAACTTTACTCAAACTTTTCACTCTCAATTAACCCCACTAATGCTGATGCAGGCGAATTACCCGCTGATATAACGATACGCTGAACAGCAGCGCCACCATAGCAATTTTTCGTGATTTGGTAAAAATTTCATCTTTGAAGATGAACATGGCATTATGCCGCAAATACGCGACCATCTGCGCACACTCAGTTGGAAACTGCTTTCTCGCCTGCCCATTCAACAGCTTGTCCAACACCAGGAAATTGGCAAAGCACACGCGCTGATGCGCGACGTGCTGCACCGCAGGAGAGGCATTAGCCAAGCGCTGTTCATTGCGCTGCCAAGCCTTGATGAAATCAAATTGTTTGGCTGAGAAATGCTCGGTGTTGATAGACCCTTCACGATGAGTGTAATAATACACCTGTTTTGTGTCGGCAACAATTTTTCGACATTGCTGCAAGATATCCAAGATCACATAAGAGTCTTCGTGGTACTTGCCTTTGGGGTAGCGCAAGTCAGCAAACAGCTCGCGGCGATATAACTTGTTGACCGCATGCACCGAAATGATATTGCCTTCAAAGATCTTAATGATCGCTTGTTCTTGGGTCAACACCTCATAAGTATGGGGCTTCTCACGCGGCGTGGCGTCACCATACACATCATAGATCCCGCAAATGGCCAGATCTGCTTGCTCCTTGGTGATATCAGCATATAACATCGCAAACATTTCCGGGGCAATATAATCGTCAGAATCAATGAAGGCTAAATATGGTGCTTGGGCCACATCGATGCCGGCATTGCGCGCATCTGACAAGCCGCCATTGGGCTTGTGGATCACATGCACCCGCGGATCTTGCTTGGCATATTGATCACAAATTGCCCCGGAGCGATCCGGTGAACCATCATCAACCAAGATCAATTCATAATCGGTGAAAGTCTGCGCCAGAATCGAATCGACACATTTGCGCAGGTATTGTTCTACGTTATATACAGGAACAATGATACTGATCGTTGCCATTTATGCGTTACCTTTCAACATCTCAACGGTATGCGTCAACGCCGTGTTCAAATCAAACGCCGGCTGCCAACCTAAAGCATTAAGCTTGCTGGCATCTAACACCGCCGTAGTCGCCTTGGAGAAACCGGCGGCTTCAGTGGCATCAGGCAAGTCAAACACCACTTTGGTGCCGGCGATATCGGCCAGTTTTGCTGCCAAGTCGCGCAAATGCAAATCAAACTCAGGCACCGCAATGTTATATGCTGCGCCATTATCCCCATGGGTCAACAAGAACAACAATGCGCTGACCACATCGGCCACATAGCCATAAGAATAATACTGAGTGCCTTTAGACTTCAACACGATGTCTTCACCAGCCACGGCTTTGAGAATAAACTGCGAGCTGGCTTTGGAGTCGTTTAACTTCATGGTTGGCCCAAAGGTGCGGCAGATCCGCGGAATCACGACATCCAAGCCGTGCTTGGCGATATACGCTTGGCACAAGGCTTCAGAAACTCGCTTGCCTTCTGGATAGCCGGCGCGCAGCGTGTTGGGATCAAGATAGCCGGAATAGTCTTCAGTAAACTTCTCAACATCGCCGCGATTTTCACCATAGATCTCGACACTGGACAAGAACAACACGCGCTTAGGGTGTTGCTTGACGGCATGCTCTAAGACCTGCTGAGTACCCAGCAAGTTGGTCATGATGGTACCGATCGGGTCGGTGGCATATTGCCGCGGATGCGTGTTGGACGCCGCATGCAAGATGTAATCGGCATGGAGGTCTGCTGGCAGCGGCTTGGTGACATCTGCCACCACCGCGCGAAATAAGCCATCAGTGGCATACATGCCAAAGCGCGCATCAAGATGCGCCTGGCTTCTGCCCATGGCATATACCGCAATATCGGCCCCTGAACGGTCGTTGTGGCGCATCAACACATCCACCAAATAGCTGCCGATCAAACCGCTTGCCCCGATCACCAATACCGAACGGTGATCGATTTGCGACCAGTCCACCGCATCGATCACGGTGTCGAGTTCTGCGTAATAGGCTGGTGTTTGTTCTAACATGGCATTACGCCTTCATGTTCAAGTAAGCCTTGAACATCGCCAAGTCATCAGTGGTGGTCAACTTGATGTTCTTATCCGACCCGGCGGCAAAATGCAGCGTTTCGCCAAGATCGACCATCATCGTGTTGGTGTAGCTGGAATCGGTCATGCCGATGTTTTCGGCGACGGCTTTGTCATAGGCCCAAGCCAGCTTGCCAAACTGATAAGCTTGCGGCGTCGAAACCCGGCGCAACGTGTTGCGATCGATGTATTGGGTCGTGGTTTCTTCAGTCTTCTTGACAAAGATCTGCTCGTTATACGGCATGGAAGTTACGGCGTTGCCGAATTCCTTGGCCTTAACAATGACATCAGACAACACCAATTCGTCAACTAAGGGACGGATGCCATCATGAATAACCACGATATCAGAATCTTTGCAGTGATCCTTCAAGAACTGCACGCCATTGTTAATGGAATATTGGCCTAACGTGCCGCCTTTGATGATCCACTTGACCTTGTCTAATTTGTATTGGTGCACGTAGCCCCAAAGGGTTTCATCCCAGCCTTCTTTGCATACAACCAAGATCTGGTCGATGTCTGGATGATTCTGAAAGGATTCAAGCGTATAAATAATGATCGGCTTGCCTTCAACCATGATGAATTGCTTAGGAATGTCCATCCCCATGCGCTTGCCGACGCCGCCTGCAATGATCAAACCTGTCGCCATAATTATTTCTCTCCTTTGTGGGTCATGAAGTAAGTTCCCCGATATTGCTGATAACTCGTTTCCGGATCAATAAACACCGCATCGTGATGCGGCTGCTGCGCCTCAAGCGGCGGACGCTGCATGTAATCGCCAAACACCTGCTTGAGGTAATGGTCATACCCTACCGGCAGCGGCATTTGCGTGTCTTCAAAAGGCCGCTTCACCGCGCTTTCAAACCATGCTTGCCGATACAAATTGCCCATGTATTTCGGCCCCACACACAACTCTGTCACCCAAGGGCTGGCGGTGCCGTTGTATTTGGTCATTTGCTTTTCGGCAAAGCGCCACACGCGATAGCGGCTCTTAGCCGAATGAAACAACCCTAACAAGCACTTGCTGCCTAAGGCGATCACGCCGCCGTTGTTTTCCGGCACCACCTGTTCGCTAAACAACGCATACACCATCGCCCAAAGTTTCTGCAGCTTCTGTTGCCAAGCAGCAGTCGGCGCCACATCCAAGGGGAAAATGTCCACTGCGATGCCATGGACGATATCCAGGTCTTGTTGGTAGGTTTTTACGAAAGTGGTTTGGGCATCGCGAATGGTCACAAAATTATTGTGATTGACAAAGTGTTCATTCGCTTTTTCTAAGACATAACGTCCTTGCGGTGCCTGCTGCCAAAGCTGACAAAAGCGTTCATAATCAGCCCGCGGCATAAAAAAATCCAAATCATCATCCCACGGCACAAAACCGCCTTCGCGAACGGCGCCGATCGCGCCACCACCACAGAAATAACATAATAAGTCATGCTGTTGGCAGAAATCGACCACGCTTTGCGCGATCTTCAAGGTTTTGACTTGGATT
Organism: Lacticaseibacillus jixiensis; assembly: GCF_042847315.1. Lineage (NCBI taxonomy): Bacteria > Bacillati > Bacillota > Bacilli > Lactobacillales > Lactobacillaceae > Lacticaseibacillus > Lacticaseibacillus jixiensis. The sequence goes on along the minus strand of NZ_BAAFPR010000021.1, from coordinate 34,847 downwards.
GCCTTGAGCTTCACATCTTTGCTGTACACAACTTCCTCCTCATGTTACGAACGCAACTTGGTTTCATAAAACCACGCCCGCAAGCGATTAGGCATGATCGAGATCACGGTATGTACTGCACTGACAAACAGCCAGTCGATCATGCGTCCAGAACCTGCGCGATAAATCACCCAACGCGCCTTTAAACCAGGCATCAAATACCGAATACCGCCACGCCGCGCATACATATCAGCGCCAGTGCGCGCACTAACCAGCGGCGCTTGTAAGTTGCGCCCCTTACCGCCAAGCTTTAACAGGCGCGTCCACAAATAATAATCCTCAAAACCGGGTAACGGTTGATAGTTGCCTGCATCAAGCACAGCTTGTCGCTTGAACATGACAGTCATATGGTTAAACGGATTGCGCCGCCGCGCAAACATTCTGATTCCGACATCAGATTCAGGCAGGTTGCGCTTGCCGATCACGTGATCGATCGTCCCATCGAATTCTTCAATGTTACTGCCGCAAATCACCAATTGCGGATCTGCTTCAAAAGCCGCTACTTGTTTGGCTAACCGCTCGGGATGGGCGATATCATCTGTATCCATCCGGGCTATCAACTCATTGTGGCACGCCTTGACCCCAATGGCCAACGCGACGCCTAACCCCTGATTCTTCTGCTGCGGCAGGATCCGCAATCGTGAGGTCCGCTTTTGCATCTCGTCTATGACGCTTTGTAACGCAGTCGTGATCGGTCCGTCTAATACAACCACGATTTCTTGTGGCAACAAAGTCTGATCGAGAATACTTTGCAGACTCGCGTTTAAATATTCAGGCTTCTCCTTGATGTATAACGACATCAACACACTAACTTGAGGCATGACGACTCCTTACTGCAAATGCTCAATATCGCGTTCCTCGACGATTTCATGAAGCTTTTGCAATTGCGGTTCTTCGTCTTCATCCACACCGGCAGAAGACATTTTGTCAAACAAGATCTTGATGGTTTGCAGCAAGATCTTGGCATCCAGAAACAATGAATAGCACTTGATATACAACAAATCAAACTTCAACTTGCTATGGTAATCAGAAGCGTACTTGCCGTAAACTTGCGCGTAGCCGGTGATGCCGGCGCGCACATTATGGCGCAAGTAATAATGGGGCTCTTCTGAGTTGAATTGATCAACGAAGAATGGCCGTTCCGGACGGGGACCGACGATGGACATGTCGCCTTTGAACACGTTGAAGATCTGCGGCAATTCGTCCAAGCGGAACTTGCGCAAGTATTTGCCCACGCTGGTCACCCGCGCATCATTAGCCGTGGCCAGCTGCGGTCCAGACTTGGCTTCAGCGTCGTTGCGCATCGTACGGAATTTATAAATGCTGAATTCACGCTGATTCAATGTGATCCGCGTTTGCTTGTAAATGATGGGCCCAGGCGAAGTCAGCTTCACCAAAATCGCCGACACCAGCATAAACGGCGAAGCGATCACCAATAAAATCGCCGACACGATGATATCAAAGATCCGCTTCATGAACGCATTCTCCGGCGACAAGCGAAAGGCAGACATGCCCATGACGGATTCGTCTTCGAAATTCATCAAGCTGGGATTCAGCATCAATAAGTTATCAAAAGTCGACGGCAGCAGCACTTCTTTGCCCACTTTGATGACTTTATCTGTGATCGCGCGCCGCTCGTCATCAGACAAGCTGGTCGTTAAGTAGAAAATATCCACTTCAGGCAACACTTTCTCAGCATTGTCCACGAAATGATCAGTAATCACATGGGTCACTTTATGCTTGTTGTTCTTGGCTGAATCAAAGTTTTCAATGATCGCAGGCAGTTCGTCTTCATAAGCAAACACTGCCACGCGCCGGTCGCTGGTGAAGCGAATATACACGTAATACACCAGCACCCGCCAAATACCTAAGACGATGATGCTGATGATGAACGAGTAGCCTAACACAGACCGCGGGAAGGCAAACAGGCGCCCGAAGAAGGTGATGATCATCAACGCCATGATCGTAATAAACTGACCTAAGATGGTGTTGAAGATCACGTCAGAAACCCGGCGGTTGTAATAGATATAAACCCCTAATAAGAAGTTCACCACCAGAAACACGATCGACGTGGCGATCCATGAGTGCTGGAATGTGTAGAAGTTTCGCGGCGGCAATACCCCGCCGAAACGTACATAAAACGCTAATAGGACACTCAGGTTAAACAAGATCACGTCGCCGATAATGGTGGCGTATCGGCGTAACCCGATCCATTCAGCTTTCTGCTTCATAGCCTTTATTCCTCTCAACCAATCAAATTAAACGTGCCGTTAAGACACATACGACAAAATTATACCATACCCACCACCCGTCCTCTAGCAATGCCGACAAATGGCGCTTTGTCGCTATTATACTTGAGCGGGTTCAGCGACAACAGACTTCCTTAAGAACTGTTATATAATCTAAAGAAAGATTTCATTGAACCGTAATGGAAATGATCAACGATACCAAAAAAGCGCCCCTTCCTGCTTCAAACAGCAAGAAGAGCCGCTTCATTGGCTATTGCACCGTTAACGCTTCGACATTGACATAGCCCAGCCAAGTCTTGCCTGAGTACAACGAATCATACCAAGCGCCGTTATAGTGATGATACTTGCCAGTTGCCCGATAAGTCTTGCCATACACACTGCTGGTGGATCCGGCTTGTTTATCAAAGAAACTGCGCCAAATCGGGTAACCTTTTGTCGTGATCTTGACGGTTTGGTCATTCTTCAACCATGCGCCGCCGGCATTGGTGGTTTCACTACCGTTTAAGGCATTGACATACCCCATCCATTTGCCGGCATTGTCATACAAGGAATAATACTTGCTGCCGTTGGAATGGAAGTATTCACCGTTGATCTTGTAAGTATTTTGATAATACGTCGTTGTCGACTTGCCGCTGTGATAGTCGAACCCGCTCCAGATCTTTTGGCCTTTGACGGTGGTGGTGAAATAACCATTATGGGCGACCCATTGGCCTTGCGGGTTGCTGGTCAAACTGCTGTTGGCCGCATCAACATACCCCAGCCAGCGCCCCGCCAGGGTATACACCGAGTATTGCACCTTGCCGGAGAATGCCCGGTATTCGCCGGTCACCCGATAAGTATGCCCAGCCAAGGTCGCCGCTTTATTGGCAACGGTTTGGTGTGCCAAATCGCGATACGCGGTTTTCCCGGCTTCATCGAAAGTGATATAGCCTTGTTTGCTTTGCCAAGCGCCATATTGATCGGTGGCAGTCACCGCTTTTTGATTGATATAGCCGACCCAAGTGCCATCTGCGCGATACAAGGAAAGATATGTACTGCCATTCATATGATAATACTTGCCAGTGGCATGATAAGTGTTACCCATTAGTGTCCCGGCACGATACTTCTTGGTGAAATTGAAATCGCCATAAACATCATATTGATGGGTGATGGTCACATAACGGTCATCAGCATGCCAAGCGCCTTGTTCGCCTTCCCACTTGGCGGATTTGGCATTGAGATACCCCAGCCACTGACCGGCTTTGGTATAAACTGAGTAGTAAGTGGAACCATTCTGGTGATGATACATGCCATTGACGACTAATTCTTGGCCATTATATTTGGCTGAATCAATGCTGCTGGTAAAGTTGAAACTGCTCCAGAAGCCGTAGTTGGGGCTGGTCACTTTAATGTAGCCAGATTTACTCAGCCACGGGCCTTGCGCTTTGGCAGTGTTGCCGCTGCTTGAATTGTTGCTGTTGGTGCTGCTGCTATTGGTGGTACTGCCCAAATCAGTCAGCACCCCGGAATAATCATCTGACACATCGAGATTCTTGCCGCTGTTGCCGGCAAGATATGCCGCAGAGCTGAATTGCCAAGCGCCGTAATTCAAGCCTTTGAAACTGGCTAAGGTTGAAGTGGCCGTTGGGGTGTAAGGATAAGCCGCATACCAGGTTTTGGTGCTGCCCACAGTACCCGCAACACCTGCCGCATAGTCTGGGCCTTGACCGCCGCCGGTGTAAACGGCGTGGTTGGTATAACCTGCGGCATTCAATGTCGCCCAGAACTGATTGAGATTGGCTTGGACACCAGCCACCGCTGTGTCGCCGTCTTCCATATCGGCAAAAATGCGCGTGGACTTGGCCAAGCCCAGTGACCGCATTGATGTGATCACCTTGTTGGCTTCTTTAACGGCGCTGCCAGTGTCATTAAAGCGGGCATAGTGGTACACGCCGACTTGCAGCCCCGCGTTTTTGGCGTATTTGATCGCGGCTTTGGCATACGGGTTCATGTAAGTCGAGCCCTCAGAAAGCTTGACGATGGCGCTTTGGACCCCTTCGGCTTTCAAGGTATTGTAATTGGCTTGGGTCATCCAGCTTTGATACGACGCCACGTCAACAGCATCGACATCTGGAACATCGCTGGCGCCAATGGCAAACGACTTGATCGTCGCAGTCGTTGCCGCCACTTGAATGATCTTTTGCGCGCGGCCAGTTTTGGCGTAATCAGCATTGGCTGCTGCTTTAGCGAGTTTCAGCCAGTCGGCCGCCTGCGCTGGCGTTAAGCTGGCTGGCGCTTGCATCACGTGTTCTTGAGCAGTGGACTTAGACTCATCAGTGGCGGCTTTTAATGCCGCATCGCTTAGCCCATCACCCATTTCATGGTTGTCAGGCTCCTGATTGCCTAAATTGGCATGCTGGTTCGTCAATGCAATTGCTGCTTCTGCCACTTTGGCTGCGGCAGCTGGTTGCGCACTGGTAACCGTTGTTGTCCCTTGGCTGGTTGCGGCATCAACTGGGCTCGGACTACCAATATTGGCCAAGATCGCCGCTGAGAACAACCCGACCATGCCTAACATCGATTTGCGCGCCATTTGCTTATTCATTATGTATCCCCTTATATCAAACACCAATTCCGTCACCAAATCCCCATTGAACAGGAAAATGCACACAAAACGCAAGATTGGTTGCGCTTTTGATAAGTCTTAGTATACGACAAAGCCTTCAGCAGCAGAACCGCCTGCTGGCAACTGTTGTCCAATAGTAATATTGTGCAAAATATGCTTGCATTGTTTGCTGAGTGAACGATTTTTGTCTAATATTGTGTCGTGTTTCACATTGGATGCGAGTACAATATCCATAAAGCGATTACATCACGAGGTAGATTAATGGACGAAAAACCAACCCGCCAACATCAGCGGCAGCAGCCTAAGCGCCGCATCGGCCCCACCTTGTTGGTTATTGTGCTCACCAGCTTGGCCTTAGTGGCTGGGTATGCAGCGCGCATCTACACCCAAACCAAGAACGCAGTGGGCAAGACTTATGACCCAGTTTCTTCCAAAGTCGTGAAAAAAACCACGATCAAAGCCGACAAGCCCTTGAGCTTCTTGCTGCTAGGCACCGACACCGGTGAATTCGGCCGCAAAGAAGTCGGCAACTCTGACACCATGATCGTCGTCACCCTCAACCCCAAAGCCAACCGCACCACCATGACTTCCATCCCGCGCGACACCTTGGCCGAAATTGTCGGCGGCGGCCCAACCAGCTACCAGAAGATCAACGCCGCTTACGCATTAGGCGGCAATGTTGCGGCCATGCAAACGGTCACGAAGTTGTTGAATGTACCTTTTAACTACTATGTCACCGTGAACATGGCTGGCTTGGAGAAAATCGTCGATGCGGTAGGCGGCATCGACGTCAACGTCAAGTTCTCTTGGCAAGATCCTGACTCCGGCAACTTGAAATTCACCAAAGGTCCAATGCACCTCAATGGCAAATGGGCCTTGTCTTACGCGCGGATGCGCCATCAAGACAGCGACTACGGGCGTCAGCAGCGCCAACAAGAAGTCATCACCCAAATCGTCAAGAAGATCCTGTCGGCCAAATCCCTCAGCAACTATTCAACGTTAATGGACTCCCTGGCCGATTCCATGCGCACCAGTTTGACCTTTGACGAAATGGTGCAAATCGCCCAACAATACAGCGACTGCATCAAGCACGTCAAACAAGCCACTTTACAAGGCATGGGCGCATATATTGGCACCGGTGCTTACCAGATCCCAACCACCAAAGCCATGCAAACCGCATCCGACAACATCCGCGCCGAATTAGGCTTGGCCCCGGAAACCTTAAACACTTATAACGTGAAACAAAACGCCTTAAACACCCAACACGGCTTCAATTGGAACGACGGCAACAACCCGACTTACACGCTTTATCCCAACTAAAAAACGCCGCGATCGCTCGCGGCGTTTTTGCATGGTCACTTCGCATATTCCACTGTGCGCTTCTCGCGGATCACGGTGACTTTGATATGGCCTGGATATTCGAGTTCTTTCTCGATTTGATTGCGGATGTCGCGAGCCAAGACGACCGATTGTTCGTCGGTCAGCTTGTCTGGTTGAACGATCACGCGCACCTCGCGCCCAGCTTGAATGGCGAAAGAATGGTCGACGCCATTGAAGGCATTGGCGATGCTTTCCAGCTTCTCCAACCGGTGCAAGTAATTCTCAAGCGATTCTGACCGCGCGCCGGGACGGGCGGCAGAAATCGCATCAGCAGCGGCAACCAGCACCGAGATCACATTGGTGGCTGGCACGTCGCCGTGATGGCTGGCAATGGCATTAATCACCGTTGCCGGTTCTTTGTACTTGGTGGCAAGTTCCACGCCAATTTCCACGTGGGAGCCGTCGACTTCATGGTCGAGGGCCTTGCCGATATCATGCAGCAATCCTGCGCGTTTCGCCAGGGTCACGTCTTCGCCGAGTTCGGCCGCCATTACACCGGCAAGTTTCGCCACTTGGATGGAATGGTCGAGCACATTCTGCCCATAACTGGTTCTGAAATGAAGTCGCCCTAAGACTTTGATCAAGTCCGGGTGCATGTTGTGGATGCCAATGTCAAAAATGGCCTGCTCCCCGATTTCGCGGATCCGCTCGTCCATTTCTTTGCGGGCTTTATCGACCATTTCCTCGATGCGCGCCGGATGGATCCGGCCGTCTTGGATCAACTTCTCCAAGGCCATGCGCGCAATTTCGCGTCGGATCGGGTCAAACCCGCTTAACACCACTGCTTCTGGGGTGTCATCGATGATCAAGTCGATGCCTGTTAGCGTTTCCAACGTACGAATGTTACGGCCTTCGCGCCCGATGATGCGGCCTTTCATGTCGTCATTCGGCAGATTGACCACAGTTACCGTCGTTTCGGTCACAACATCAGAAGCCGAGCGCTGAATCGCTTCTGCGATCAGCACTTTGGCTTGCTTGTCAGCTGTTTCTTTGGCTTCGACTTCACTTTCTTTGATCAGTTTCGCTCGCTCATGAGCAAGTTCCGCTTTGGTTTCAGTTAGAATGCGTTCCCGCGCCTGACTCTTGGTCAGGTCAGCGATCTTCTCTAATGTGGCTTGTTGTTCGGCAATGACGGCAGCGATGCTGGCTTCACGATCATCCAGCTGGTGCTGCCTTTGGGTCAAATTGGCATCGCGATCGGACAGGCTTTGTTCCTTTCGGTCAAGTGTGTCGTCGCGGTGATCCAGGGTCTGTTCACGCACCACGTTGCGGCTTTCGGCTTGTTGAACCTCACTGCGCCGCTCTTGCAATTCTTGTTCGACTTGCGTGCGGTATGTGTGCGCTTCATCTTTAGCTTCGATCAGGGTCTCTTTTTTCAGTGTGGCTGCTTCTTTATTGGCGGCCTCAATAATTCCCTTGGCGCTGTTATGCGCCAGATCCAAGTCGTGTTGATGGCGATTGTTCTGGATCTTGATTCCAATCAATAACCCGACCGCTACGGCGATGATCGCGACGAGGATTATTGAGACCAGTATTCCTGAGCTCATCTATTCACCTCCGCATCATCTGATTAGCGATGGTTCAATTGTTTGTTTGAACATTCACTGATGCATATTTATAACAATGTTACACTAATCGATTGTAGCGAATCCGCCATGCCAAGTCAACCAGCCCACCGTGACATTGTGTCACATTCTCAATTAAAATGCTGTCACACCAACGTTTAGCGGCCATCAGCTATTTTAACGCTTGCAGCACCGCAAACAAGCCCGCCTTCACTGCTCGCCCGCGCACGTCTTGGCGGCTGCCTGGCAAATGATACAACGTCGCTGTTGCGGCTTGACCAGCTAAAGCCACGCCGATCCATACTGTACCCGCAGCGATTCCAGCATCCGGTCCAGGGCCAGCCACCCCGGTGAATGATACTGCAATGCCGGCGCCAACTTGTTTTAGTGCCCCTTGAGCCATGGCTATGGCCGTGGCTTCACTCACTGCGCCATCGCGGTCGATGGTTGCTTCATCTAAATCCAGCATCAAGGCTTTGGTGTGATTGCTGTAAGTCACAAAGCCGCCTTTGAACCATTCAGACACCCCAGGCACAGCCCCTAGCGCTGCTTGAAAAGCCCCGGCAGTCAAACTTTCAGCTGCGGTGATCGTGCACTTGTGCGCTGCCAGCGCTTTGACCACTTCTTGGGCCAATGAATTGTCATCGCCATAACCATAGAAATATTGTCCGACGCGCGCCAGCACCGTATCTGCCATGGGTTTGATCAACGCTTGGACCGCTTCTTTGGTGGCGGCTTTGGCGGTAATGCGCAAGGTCACTTCCCAATCTTTGATATAAGTGGCGATGGTGGGATTGGTTTGATTATCGATCAAATCGGCCAGTTCGGTGACCAGCGCCGATTCGCCGATGCCAAAGAAGCGCAGTACCTGACTTTCGATTGCTGCACCATGCCCTAAGCGCTGCAGCAAATAAGGCACCAATTGGTCTAGAACCATCGGCTTAAATTCCTTCGGCGGTCCAGGCAGCAACACATAAGTATGCCCGTTAGCTTCCGCCACAGCACCAACCGCCAACCCCACCGTGTTCGTCAAAGGCTTCGCCCCGGCTGGCAGCTGCGCTTGTACCCAGTTGTTGGCGGTCATGGTTTTGTGTTGTTGTTTGGCATAAGCCGCCAACTTCTCATGGGCGGGCTGATCTACAGCTAAGTCGACCCCTAGATGCTTGGCCAACACTTGCTTTGAAATGTCGTCTGCCGTCGGCCCCAAGCCGCCTAGCAAAACAACCAACTCCGCGCGCGAGTCTGCCAAAGCGATCGCATCTTCCAAGCGAGTGTAGTTATCGCCAACCACCTGTTGGTTGCGGCTTTCAATGCCTAAGTCAGCAAACTGTTTGGCCAAGAAGCTGGCATTGGAATTCACGATTTGCCCCAACAAGATCTCAGTGCCTACAGCGATGATTTCTGCGTCCATATTCTTCACGTCCTTTTTTGGCCATTTTACACCTAATCCAAGATGCCGTCTAAAGCGTGGCCAATCACAAAAATCCCCGCAAGCTTCCAAAATAGAGGTCTGAGACGACCACGGGTAAACATCGCGTTAAATCCGTTCCCCATCAGCTTCTGCCACGGGACCATTCACCCGCCATATATTTAAGCTGATTCATATTCACTAGGAACAGGGCAACGTTGCGGCGCGGGGGGCGCGGATCGGTCAGGCCGCGAAAGGTGTGGTGTCAAGTGAGACACGCGCACTTTGCGTGGCTTGCTTGACACCACACCAGGCAACTTTTGAGATTTGCATACGAGCCGCAGGCGAGGCAAAGCTCAAAAGTTAGGCGTAAAACGCCCGCCTTTTGGGCGGTTGAAGCCGGCCGCGCAGCCTGCGGCGATCCGCGACCCCCGCGACGTGACGCTGCCCTGTTCCGGCATGTTGGCCATCATGCGATTCAGCAAAACAAAAAGCAACCTGATCAATGACATTAATCGTCATGAGCCAGGTTGCCTGATTCGCTAAGTGCGCTTTGCTCCGCTCTGGTTTTAGAAACTATCTGCAAACACGCTGCGGTTTTTGTAGAAGTACTCCACCCCAGAATAGATGGTGAAGAACACCGCAACATAAAACAAGATCAAATCGATCCGCAAACCGATGCCGAAGTTGTTGAACATCAAGAAGATGATCGCAAACATCTGGGCATTGGTTTTGATCTTACCAGGCCAAGCCGCCGCCATCACTTCACCGGCGCCAGCCAACAACAAGCGCAAGCCTGTGACTGCCAATTCACGCCATAAGATGATCGCCACGCCCCAAGCCGGCACGCTGCCGCGCACAGCCAAGAAGATGAATGCCGTCATCACCAACAGCTTGTCAGCCAACGGATCGGCGAACTTGCCGAAGTTGGTCACCAAGTGGTTGCGCCGGGCGATTTGGCCATCGGCGAAGTCCGTCAAGCAAGCCACGATGAAGATGATCACGCCGATAAACCAGCTTAACGCCACTGTTGCGCCGAACACCTGGATACTGCCGGCAGGCCAATCGAGTACCAACAACAACGTGAAAATCGGGATCAGAATGATCCGCATCAAAGTCAATTTGTTTGGTAAATTCACGACTAGTTACCTGCGCTTTCCGTGGTGAAAGTGATGGTCCGCACGATGCTGGTGCCATTAGAAATGTCAACGTTGGTCTTGTTCAACTTGATCGTCGTCGCCGTGGCGTTACCAGACTTCACAGAAAAGCTCGTGGTACCAGCTGGCAAGCTGACCGTATGCGACGCACCGGCTGCCAAGCTGGCTTGCCAAGTGGTGCGGCCATTGATGATAACCGAAACCCACGCGGCTTTGTCCGTAGCGGCCAAGGTGATGGTGTTAGCCGTCTTTGGCCAGTTCTTCACGGTGACGGCTTGCGTCGAACCAGTGCCTGCAGCCACTGCCACACTCAGCTTGTCGCTGGCTTTCTTAGAGCTGGAAGCAGAAGACGACTTGCTTTCCTGCTTCTTGCTGGAAGAACTGGCTTTAGGCTTGCTGCTGGTTTTCTTGGTTGAGGAAACCGACACCGTGCTGGAAGCATTAGGGATACTTTGCTTGTCATCTTGACCACGCGTCAAGATGAACGCATAGATCCCGCCTAGGATCACGATTGCCGCAACCACGATCAGGATCTGCGGTAAATACCGCCGCAGCCGATTCTTCGGACTTGCTTCGCTGGCGCGCGTTTTGCGGGTCTGATTCTCAACTGACTGTTCAACATATTCTTGCGGCTGCGTGTCTGGAATCTCTTGTTGGAACTGCGTCAACAACGCATCGCTATCGATACCGACCGTATCCGCGTATTGCTTGATAAAGGCGCGCACATAAAAATCGCCTGGCAGCGCATCGAAGTTGCCTTCTTCGATGGCGATCAAGTAGCGTTTTTGAATTTTGGTGATTTGCTGCAGATCGTCTAGGGTGTAGCCCTTTTCAATCCGGGCCGTCCGCAGTTTTTGCCCAATTTCATCCATTTGTTTTCTTCACCCGCTATGCATTTTTTGTCTGTTTTCAGTATAGCATGAAAATGCTTATCCATGAATTAAGAAATTGTTGAGAAGCCTCATTGCAACCAGCCGCCAGTCACATAAAGCGTTTGCCCGGTGAGATATTGCGCCTCATTGGCCAAAAGCGTCGCCACATAATAACTGATATCTTCAGGCGCGGCAAAGCGCGCTGCCGGGATTTCAGCTTGCACCGCAGCCAAGGCATCTTCATCAAACATCTGATTCATTTTCGTTGAAACCGCCCCTGGCGCCACCACATTCACGGTGATCCCAAGACTCGCCACTTCTTTGGCATAGGCATGAGCAAAGGCAGACTGGCCGCCTTTCACTGTGGAATAAGCCACTTCCATGGCCGAACCGGCCCCGCCATACACCGACCCGATGAAAACCACGCGCCCATGGCCGCTTTGTGCCAGTTTGTCTTGCAGCTTCGTCAACAAAGCCATTGGTGTCAGCAAATGCACCCGCATCAACGCGGTGAGCTCAGCAACTGTAGTGTCTTTAAACAAGTGATAATAAGTCTGCCCCGCAGCAAACACCACCGCATCCACGGCAAACAGCTGCTGGCACAAATCGTTTAAATGCGCGGCATCCGTAAGATCATACGCCACAGGAATAAAATCCTGCTTAGGATATTGCGCAGCCAGTTCATTTTGCAGTGTGTCGATGGCTTGGCCGTTTTGATGATAATGCAAATACAGCGACCAGCCGGCCTTGGCTAAACGCCGCGCACAAGCCGTGCCAATATCGCCGCTGGCGCCAATGAGCAAACAAGCTGGCATTAGGCTTCCTCCGCAGGCAAGATCACCACATCAGCCATCGCTTCAGGCCGCAACAGCACTGCTGCGGCATGTTGCACATCAGCCAAGGTGACTTGCTGCAACAGCGTGCCGTAATCAAACAAGCTAACTTCACTGAAACTTTGGTTGGCAATGGCGTTGGCCATCCCCGACAGTGAGTTCAGCGACATATAATACTTGCCCAGTGCTGAATGCTGCAGCCGCAAGAAGCGCTCAGACGTCAATAGCGGCTGGTTGGCCCCTTGTGCGACCACTTGACTGATCGCTTCGATCAACGCCTTAGGATCGCTGACATCGCCGCCTAAGGACACAAAATTAAACGTGCGCTGCACATCATAGCTATAGTCAAAAGAATCATCGACTAACCCAGCGTCATACCATTCTTGATATAACGGCGAGGAGTCGCCAAACAAAGCTTCTAACAACAAACGTGCCGCGATTTGAAATTTCACGCCGGCTTTGGTGTCATCGACATCAGTCAAGCCTTTGAGCCCCACCATTGCCTTGGGCCGCACCACCGGCAATTTCAACTCGCGATGGCGAATGATCTCAGCCGGGTCAACATCTGCTGCCACGCCGCGCACCACTGGAGTAGCCGCAGGGAACGTTTTGGCCGCTTGATTGGCCTTGACTTGGGCGATCACAGCTTCTGGATCAACGTTGCCTACCACCGTCAGCGTCATGTTGCTGGGGTGATAAAAGCGCGCATAGGCCCGATACAAGTCTGCTGGGGTGATCGTGGCAATAGATTCAATGCTGCCAGTGACATCTACTGAGGCTGGATGATTGGGATACAATGCCCCAAGCAAGCCCAGATACAAGCGCCAGCTGGGGTCATCTTGATACATTTGGATCTCTTGGCCGATGATGCCTTTTTCTTTGTTGACGGTTTGATCAGAGAAATACGGTGCCTGCACGAAATCAAGCAGCGTGGTTAAATTCTCCGCCACCTTGCTGCTGGCCGAAAACAAATAAGCCGTGCGGGTGGTCGACGTATAAGCATTAGCATTGGCGCCGGTGGCCCCGAAATCGTCAAAAGCGTCATGATCTTGCTTTTCGAACATTTTGTGCTCAAGAAAATGCGCGATGCCAGCGGGGTCTTGCACAAATTCATGGCCGCCAAGCGGAATATAGCGCGTGTCGATGCTGCCGTAATTGGTAGTAAACAGCGCATAAGTTTCATGATAGGCGGGTTTGGCCACGACCAACACTTTCAACCCATTGGGTAAAGTCTTAGTGAATAATGTTTCTGACACATCTGGATAATTAGTCTGCACGATCTTGACCGCCTTTCAAACAATACACTGCCGCCAGTTGCATTTGCATTGCCGCTTGCATCACTTGGTGGCGATCAACGGCATTGATCCCGGCGACATATTCGGCCAAGCTTTGCGGCTGGCTGGGTAATAACGCCCGCAACAACGCTTGGCGCGCCAAGAAGCGCGGTGAATCATAGGCGGTTTCGCGATTGGACACCAAGCCGGCTTTAATCTCCGCCAAGCGCGCATCGGTGAAGTCGCCTTGTTGTACCTGCTTGAGCTGTGCTTGGATCAATTCTTGCACCCGCGGCGCATTCTCGCCATCAATGCCGGTTTGTACCGTCATCAGCTGTCGCAAGCCATCCAAGCTGCTGGAAGCGTAATAAGCCAAGCTGGCTTTCTCACGCACGTTGGTAAACAACTTGCTTAGCGGTGAACCACCGAACAAATCGTTAGCCACCACCGCCGCGTAATGATCTGGGCCATAGAAGCTTACCGGCACGCGATAAGCCAAGTTCAGCTTGGCTTGCAATACCGGCGCCGTTTCAACTTGTTGGCGCAACGCCGCAGCCGGCGTAGTCACGGTTAGGTCCTGAGCCGCCACCGTCCGCGGCGCAAAGTCTAAGGCTTTGGCCAATTGAACGACTTGCGCTTCGTCAACGTCGCCTAACACCACGATTTCGATGCGGTCTTGGGCCAGCATTGCTTGATACGTCGCCAACAAATCAGCGTTAGTCACCGTATCAAGCAATTCTGCCGTGCCAAAACTTGGCGTGGCTTGCGCCGGATCGCCTTGGAAATACACCCGCTGCAAAGCCAAGCTGGCTTGGGTTTGGCGATCTTCTTGCAAACTTTGCAAATACAGCATCAAGTTGTGCTTTTCGCGATCAAATAAGTCAGTGTCAAAGCCTGACTTGCCAAATAACGGCTGCAACAATACTTCTTTAAGCAAAGCAAACCCTTGCGCCAACAAGTCTTCTTGGGCAAAGCGGTCATTTAACAGGTTCAAGCTGGCTGACACGCGATGCAAAGTGCCTTCTTTGCCGACGCCAATGCCAAAGCTGGCGCCAAACATGGCTTCTAAGTGCGCAGATAATTGCGCTTGGGTTGGATACTTTTGACTGGCGGTTTCTAACACGCTGGTTAATAAAGTGCGCGCCGCCACGTTGGCGCCATTGAGTGGTGCCAAGAAGTGCACCGCGATGCGTGTGGTTTTGAATTGTGTGGTGTGCACCACAGACAGCTGCACGCCTGGTTGGATTTTTACCAAAATTAAGCCTCCGAATCGGGATCTGGTTTTGCAAATACTTTGCGCGGTTTAGAGCCTTCAGACGGCCCGATCACCCCGTTTTGTTCTAAGTCATCGATCAAGCGCGCCGCTCGGTTATAACCGATGCGAAAACGCCGCTGCAACAAGCTGGTGGAAGCGCCTTGCTGCTGGATCACGAAGGCTTTGACTTCATCATACAATTCATCTTGCGAATCGCCATCCCCGCCTTGTTCAGGCGTGTCTGATGGGGCCATGTCTTCAATGTATTCCGGCTGGACTTGATCGGTGATGGCCGTCACCACCGCCTCCACGTCTTCAGAAGGAATGAAGGCCCCTTGGATCCGAATGGGACTGGACGCGTCGATCGGTTTATACAACATATCACCGCGGCCCAGCAGTTTCTCGGCCCCGTTGGTATCTAAAATCGTACGTGAATCCACCCCGCTGGACACGGCAAAAGCGATCCGCGAAGGAATGTTGGCTTTGATCAAGCCGGTGATGACATCTACTGATGGCCGCTGGGTCGCGATGATGATATGGATGCCAGCCGCCCGCGCCATTTGCGCCAAGCGCACAATGGCGGTTTCGACTTCGTTGCCTGCCACCATCATCAAATCGGACAATTCATCAACGATCACGACAATGTAAGGCATCTTGGTCATGTTCGGATCAGCCGCCAGTGCCACTTTCTTATTGTATTCGCCCATGTTGCGCACGCCGGCTGCCGCAAAGCGTTCATAACGCCGCTCCATTTCTTTAAGTACTTTGTTTAAAGCACTTGGCGCCTGCTTGGCTTCGGTGACCACCGGCGTCAATAGGTGCGGCACGCCGTTATATGTCGACAGTTCGACTTTCTTAGGATCAATCAGCATCAAGCGCACTTGATCAGGCTTGGCAGACATGAGAATGCTGGTGATGATCACATTGATCATCACTGACTTCCCAGACCCGGTAGCCCCGGCGATCAGCAAATGCGGCATCTTCGTTAAGTCCATGGTTTTAACATGGCCGTTAACGTCTTTGCCTAACGGGATCACCAGCGGCTTGCCTGGGTGCTTGGGGGTTTGTTCCAGCACATCGCGATAGCCGACAGTGGCAATTTGGGTGTTGGGTACTTCGATGCCGATCAAGGACTTGCCTGGAATCGGCGCTTCGATCCGGATATCTTTGGCTGCCAGCGCCAAAGCCAAGTCGTCAGCTAAGTTGACGATCTTGGAAACTTTGACCCCAGTGGCCGGTTGGATCTCGTATTGGGTGATCGACGGGCCCAGCGTGGCAGATTTTACCGCCACGTCAACGCCGAAGCTGTCCATGGTGTCTTTGAGCTTGACGCGGTTGTGTTTGATCAGGTTATATTCTTGGGATTGATCGACATTTTCCACCGGCGACAACAAGGTGATCGGCGGCATGATGTAATCAGCACCGGAACTTGACACATCCAATTTCGTTTGTTCCGCGACTGGTTCCGGCTGCGGTGCTGGCTTGGGTTTTGGTGCTGGCGCAGGTTCTGTTGCGGCTTGCGGCGCGTTGATGGTAAAATCATCAGCTTCTTTAACCGGCGTCGGCAAGTCTTTGTCTTCAACCGGTTGCGGCGCTGGTTTGGCTTTAGGCTCGCGCTTAGGCTTCTGCGCTTTATTCTCAAGCATCTTCTGATACCCGGCGTGAATGCCTGCAGCACCATGCGCCAAGCCGGTTCCAATGCGCTGCAGCAGCGCAAACACTTGCCCGGCTTGCACACCGGCGATGATCATGATCCCCACGGCTGTCAGCAAGCCAAACAACACCTGCGTGGCCACGCCTGAAATCAGCGGGGCAAAGATGCCATACACCAACCCGCCGACCAATCCGCCGCCTGCATCACTGGCGGCAGTAGATAACGCGAAGTCATTTTGCAAAATGCGCCAAATCGCCAATTCATAATGGCTGTGCACCGCCAACTGGCGCATGGTGATGCCAGTGACCACCACCAAGATGCTGGCATACGCCAAGCTGGTGCCCCAAATGTAGCGTTTAGGCAAAACCGGCATCGCGCCGGTAAACAGCAGCCAAGCGCCTAACAGCGTCAACAACAACGCCAAGAACATGAAGGTGTTGCCGCCGATCAAGCGCAGGCAATTGGCCAAGGTAACGCCGACTAATCCCAGGCGAAACAGCGCCAATAACCCAAGCACGACAAACACGACCCCCACCCAGTTGATGGTGTGGTCTTGTGTTTTGCGCCGCTGCGCTGATTTGCGCTTGCGGGTGGTGGGTTTGCGTCTGGTTGCCATAGCTGCCTCCTATAAGGTTCTAACTCATGTATTATACACGAGCACGCCTAGAATGGGAAAAGGCTAAAGACTGAATTCTCGCCTCACACCAAAAGCGCCAAAGCCAAGCGATTGGTGCTGATCACTTGGCTTTGGCGCTGATATGGCGGTTTTAATTGCTGATCAAGCGCTGCCTATTGCTTGTCTTTCATCGCCGCTTTTAACGCCAATGCTAAAGGACTTTCTTCTGGCTCTTCGGCTTTGCTGTATTGCTTCAACAAGCGCTGTTCTTCGCGCTTGTTCACGCGGCCGCGCTTGCCTTTGGCGGCACTCATTTGCTCAGTGTTACCGCAGTTTTGGCACTTGAAATAATCGCCTTTGGTCCCAGTAAGGACCACCATCTTCTTGTGGCATTGACTGCAGCGGTGATTGGTCAGCTTAGGATCGCGATAGCGGCTGTAGTGACAATCCGGATTGGAACACACCAAACGCACGCCCATCTTCGTGGACTTCTCCCGCAAGCGGCTGCCGCATTCCGGGCATTTCTTCATGGTGAGGTTAGGATCCACATATTCGGTGGTACTTTGTTTGACTTCTAGTACCAAGCGGCGCGTGGCGGCTTTGATATCGGACATGAAGGCGTCACGCGTGGTTTGGCCATGCTCAATGGCTTGCAATTGCTTTTCCCATTGCGCCGTTAAGTCTGGGCTGACCAGATCTGGGTTAACCAGTTTCAACAGCGATTGGCCTTTTGGTGTTACCACCAAATCGCGGCCGCGCTTTTCCATGGCGCCGGCGTTTTGCAATTTATCGATAATATCGGCGCGCGTCGCCGGCGTGCCTAAGCCGTATTTGTCCATTTGGCCTAACAATGTGGCTTCGTTCAACCGCGCTGGCGGCGTGGTTTGTTGGGCCAAGACCTTGTATGTGCCATTAAGCTTAGCCCCAACTGGCAAAGTATCGGCCACGTTCTGCTCGACTGGCTTAAAGCCGGGTTCTTCAACACTTGTTGTCTTCACGCTCAAAGTTTCTTGGCCAGCCTGCAAGGTGTATGTGGCCACGGTAGCGCGATACGCCGGTTTGAACAAATCGATGAAGCGCTCGGCGATCAAGCGGTAGATCTTGAGTTCATCAGCTTCCAAGCGGCTAGGTTCCACCGCTTCTTCTGTGGGGATCAAGCCGTAGTGATCGCCGACTTTAGCATCGTTATAAACATACTTAGGGGCGCTGGCGTGCTTGGCCAATTGCGCCGCCGTTTTTGAATAGCGGCCCATCGCTTGCAAACGCGTGCTCATCGTGGCTTTCAAGTCGCTGGTTAAATACCGCGAATCAGTCCGCGGATAAGTCACTAGTTTCTCGCGTTCATATAAGCGCTGCAAAACGTTCAGCGTCTGCTTCGGGGAGAAGCCGTATTGTTGATTGGCCACTTGTTGCAATTCGTTCAAGTCATAAGGCAAAGGCGGCTGTTCAACCACTTGCTTGGTGGTGACTTTGGCCACTGTCAGCGGCGTCTTCGCCAATTGCTGCTGCGCTTGTTGTGCCGCTTGTTGGCTGGCGAATTGCTTGCTCATGCTGGCAGTGCCTAGCGCGGTTTTGACTTGCAGCTTGTAGAAAGTCTGCGGCTTGAACGCATTGATCTTGGCTTCTTGTTTGGCGACAAAAGCCAGCGTCGGCGTTTGCACCCGCCCGGCAGACAAGGAATCATGATACTTCACCGTCAAGGCCCGCGAGACATTGAGCCCCACCAGCCAATCCGCTTCCGCGCGCGCCAAGGCAGCTTGATGCAGGTGCTCAAATTCTGCCGCCGGCCTCAAGTGCGCGAAGCCGTCTTTGATCGCCGCGTCAGTTTGCGACGAGATCCACAGCCGCTTCAGCGGTTTGTTGAACTGTAAATAATCAAAAATGTAGCGCGCCACCAATTCCCCTTCGCGCCCGGCATCAGTGGCAATGATGCCTTCGGTGATGTCATGGCGCTTGGCGACACTTTTGACGACTGCCAATTGCTTTCTGGTTTCTTTCAGCGGCGTGATCTCAAGATGCTCTGGGATCATCGGCAAGGTGTCAAAAGTCCACTCGGCCCATTCTGGATGGTATTGCTCCGGCATCTTCAAAGTCATTAAATGGCCCAAAGACCACGTCACAAGATAACCATTGCCTTCATAATAGCCATTCTGCTTGGTGTTGGCGCCTAAGACGCGGGCGAGTTCTTTGCCGACACTGGGTTTTTCTGCTAGAACAAGTTTCAATTGAGGTCCTTTCTACTTGAGCTTGTCATGCTCGTAAGTATGGCTGCGCTCTAAGCCGGCGAAGTTCTGCTGGCGCAATGCTTCAAAAATCACCAGCGCTGCACAATTGGATAAGTTCAGCGCGCGCACTTTGTCCGTCATTGGAATGCGCACGGCCTTCTCTGGGTTGGCGCGCATGAACGGTTCCGGCAAGCCGGTGGTTTCCTTGCCGAACATGTAATAATGATCGACGCTGGTGTCAGAATAGTCGACATCCGAATAAGTCTTGTCGGCAAATTTCGACACCAGATACAAATAGCGCTGATCCGGCACCGTGGCCAGAAAATCGTCCAGCGAATCGTGATAAACGATCTTCACGCTGTCCCAATAATCAAGTCCGGCGCGCTTGAGGTGCTTATCGTCGGTTTCAAAGCCCAACGGTTTGATCAAGTGTAAATACGAATCCGTCGCCGCCGCGGTACGGGCGATGTTGCCGGTGTTAGCCGGGATCAATGGTTCAAATAATACGATGTGGTTAGCCATGACTGCCTCCAGAATTTTGTCTATCAACAGTTTACCACAACGTATAACGCGGCGAAGAGACTTCGCCGCGCTGCCCGTTACGATAGGAAAAAGATCACGCTTAATACACCGCAGCCGACCCACAACAACAACACGCCAACCAAATACCAAACTGCTTGCGGCGTGCGCTTGACCACTGCCTGCCACGCCGTGTAAATCGTCAACGCCGCCAGCACCCCTAGCACTAACCAAGTCACGATCACTAACATCGGTATCCTCACTTTCCAACGGGCCTCTTAAGTGTATCAGGTCGCGGCGCAGAGGCGAAATTTTTACCTGAGCCAAGCACTCGCAAACCACCATTTCCCACATTTGTAAATGTTTTGTAAAAACGCTTGCACAATTAAATAGACCATGATATATTATCGGGGTAGATGTCGAGTGGAACTTGGGAAGCGGTGGTGGCCACACCGCTTCAGCGCAGCACCTGGCGCACCAAGTCCCTACACGAGCCGATTTAAGGCGCAGTTGCGCTATGACTCGTGCGTCCAGAGCGTCTGTGCACATTCGCGACGAAGCCAAGTGTTCACATCCCTAGGCAGTATAGCAATATACAGGACGTCATTAGATCAGCTGGCAGGCGGTTGCGCTTGCTGGTACTTAATCAAATAACGATTGGCAGGCAGCAAGAATCGATAGCCTGCCACAACGAATACACGATAGCGAATGCGTTATTGTGTATTTGTCGTGCTTATCCCACATACACCAAAGGCAGCGCAGCAGATTATCTGCTGCGCTGCCTTTGGTGTATGTGGTGAAATAAAGTTCCGATACGATCACCACTGTGCTGACTCAATATATCCGCTAATGCAACTCAAAATGAAATCAGTCACGAGGTTGCATCATTTCTTGCAATCATCAATTACTTTCACCCGCGTTTGTATCCAACTGGAATCCGTACTGCTGTCGTGATGATTCTTAGCCGCATTGACATACTATCCTAGTTCAGACACGGAGGACCAGTACAGCGTAGGCGCGCGGGACCAGCAAGATGGTCAGGCCGTGAACCGATCAGCACAGTAAGCCAAGCGGGTTGTGCTTGGCTTACTGTGCTGATCGCGGCAACTTTTGAGATTTGCGAGGTGAGCCGTAGGCGAACGCAAAGCTCAAAAGTTAGGCGGAAAACGCGCGTCCCCCAGCGCGGTTGGAGCCGGCCGCACAGCCTGCGCCATCTTGCTGGTCCCACGCGCCGGAGCTGCACTGGTCCGGGCTTTATATGACTGTGGTCTTCGTCGAGCTGCGTGGCGCAACGCGGGTGCGGTTAGCTACGCCATCGCACTCGAGGCAAAGTGCGCCTCAAGCGCGATGGCTATGCTACCCGACCCGCTAAGAGCGCGCCACTCCGCTCTGGGGCACAAAAATACCGCCTCGGTGTCTAGCACGGCGAGACGGTACCTTAATCAAGTTTTCTACTGCTAACTTTTATCAATTTCCCAAAAGCAAGCCCTGATAAAAGCCAGAAATAAAAATGCTTAAGAGTAATTTAACACCGCCTTGTGCAAATTGCAACACCTCACCCTAAAAAACTGTCACCTGTAACAAAACAACAGCGACATGAATGCTTTTCGGCGGGTTTTGTAACAAAGCCGCGCGCTTGTCGGCAGGCGCTTGCCAACTCAACGGTGTCATCTTCACGATGTCTTCGAATTGTTCGGGCTTTACGGCAAAATCATAGCTCAAAGGTGTCGCCGTCGCATCTGGGTAAGCCTGCATAAAGCGCGCCAGTACTTGCGCGTTGGAGTATGTGCCCTTCGGCGTGCCGGCGTATAAACCTTGGCGCAATTCGCGCAAATAATCGGCATCTGGGAGCACCTTGAATATGCGTCCACCAGGCTTTAACACCCGTTCAAATTCCGCATACGCCCCTGGTGAAAACAGATCAACAATCACGTCGAAACTGTTTTCCAGAAACGGCAAACGCGCCAGATCTGCGACGCAAAAAAACGCTTCGGTATCCAACGCCCCAGCCAAATTGATCGCCGGTGCCGAAATATCAAACCCCAACGCTGCCGCGCCGGTTTGGGCCAACTTGGCCGTCGGCGTGCCTTCACCGCACCCCACATCCAACAAGCGCTCAGAACCGTTTAAGGCCTTGGCGATGCGCGATACAAACGGGTCAAACAAGCCAGCATCAAGCACCCGCCGGCGCGCGGCCAGCATCACTTCTTCATATTCAGTCTTCACCGGCTTGCTCAAGAAATTCACGGTGCCTTTCTTGGCGAAGTCAACGCGATGACCGTTGGCACAAACTAAACTCAAATCTTCTACTGCCATGGCCTCATGGCACACGGGACAAGCAAACAACGGTGCTTGGGCAGCCGCCCAAGCCGCTTTATGGGCAATTTTTTTCAAAAATGTTTCTCCTGACGAGTTGAAAAGGTACACTATTAATAAACGGAGGTCGATCATGCTCGCTATCTACAAATTCGATGATACAAGTCACCAGCTGAAGACGCAAACCAAAATCACGCCAGGCGTGTGGATCAACGCTGTCGACCCCACGCCTGAAGAACGCGCCGAACTCATGGCCAAAGCCCATGTGCCGGAGCCTTTCTTACTATATGGGATGGATCCTGATGAAGGTGCACGTTACGAATTCGAACCAGACGATGACGCGCACCTGTTGATTTTTGACATGCCTATTGCCGGCCTTGACAAGAAATCCCGTGTCACCTACAAAACAGTGCCTTTAGCGATTATCATCACCAAAACCGCGCTGATCACCATTGACGCCCAAGCGCAGCCTTTGCTGGCGCTTTTTGCCGAAAATCGCGTGGCAGGCTTTAACCCGAGCAAGCGCAATCAAGCGTGCTTATTGATGCTGTATCAAGTGACCGTCGCTTATTTGGCCTACTTGCGCGACATCAACAAAGCCCGCGAAGCCACCGAAGCCAAGCTGCAAAACAACTTGAAAAACGAAGAACTTTACCAAATGATGGGCATTCAGCGCGGCTTGGTTTACTTCATGATGAGCCTCAAAACCGACCGCAACGTGCTTGATCAACTGCGCCGCAGCAACCCTTTGCAGCTTAATGAAGACGACATGGATCTGCTTGATGATATCGTCATCGAAAATCAGCAAGGCTCGGAAATGGCGCAAATCTCCAACACCATCCTCAACGAAACCAGCGATACTTACTCGTCGATCATCAACAACAACATGAACGGCGTGATGAAATTCCTCACGTCATATTCCATCATCTTGACCATCCCCACTTTGGTGTTCTCCTTTTACGTGATGAACGTCGAATTGCCTTGGGCCAACATGCATTCCAGCTGGATCATCACCATCGCCATTTCAGTTGTGATCGGCGTCTTGTTAGGCTTTGAATTCTGGCGCAAAAAATATTTCTAAGCGTTAAGACCTGTGCAACCGCAAGTGGCTGCACAGGTCTTTTTGGTTGCTTTGTTTCGTGTAAAACCCAATTGGCATCTGCCAATAGTTGTTGATCAAGTCGCTAACGATCCTGGTCTGGACAGCGGAGAAGGCGCGCGAGGATTGTGCCGCCGATTGGTTTAAGACGCACTGGCTGCCCACCAGTGGGCCAATTCAACTTGCTGCACATGGCGCATGTCGGCGATATCCAGTTTGGTCACATTGCCATTGGCTTCTTGCAAGAATACCTGCGCAGCGTCGTGGCCTAACACCAAGCCTTGAAACGCCGCGGCATGCGTCGCACCAAATGTTGGCATCATCTGGATCGCTACTGGGGTTTGGGCTTGCCAAGCCGCCGTCAATTGCGCATCGATATCCTCAGCCGACATCTCCGCTAACATCACACTTGGTTGATCACTTTGCGCTTCTTGTTCAAGATAGGCACTGTGATCAGACAACAGCCACCCCATCCAATTCATCATGCACCGATCATCATATAACCACATTTCACGCGGCACCTGCCGCGGCTGGTTTTCAGCCATGCGCTCAGCTCCTTTCTTTAAAGTTATTATACAAACATATGTTCGCGATGTGCAAGTCAAAGTTTTGCCCAGCACGCAAAATGATTGCCAAACAAAAAATAACTGACCAGTCATTGACTCGCCAGTCACTCGGTGCTACACTGACAGCGCAATCAGTTAGTTACGCTATTCAAGGAGGCCAAGTTATGGCACAGGCAGTGGTTCAAATTACGCACCTTAAAAAGAATTTCGGCAAATTCCAAGCCTTAAAAGACATCACCATGACCGTCAACGCCGGCGAGGTTTTCGGCTTCATCGGTCCCAACGGCGCCGGCAAGTCGACCACCATCCGCACGTTGCTAGGGATCTTGCATGCAAGCGGCGGCAAGGCGACCATTTTTGGCCAAGATGTGTGGCATGATGCCGTGGCGATCCACAAGCGCTTGGCTTATGTACCAGGCGATGTCAACTTGTGGCCGAATTTATCCGGCGGCGAAACCATCGATTTGTTCTTGCGCCTCAATGGCCAAACGCACACGGCACACACCGATGAATTGATCAAGGCGTTTGATTTGGACGTTGCCAAACCTAATCGCACCTACTCCAAAGGCAATCGGCAAAAAGTTGCCTTGATCGCGGCGTTTTCCACTGATGCTGAATTGTACATCTTCGATGAGCCGACATCAGGCTTAGATCCGCTGATGGAAGAAGTGTTTCAACAACACGTACTAGCGTTGAAAGCCGCCGGTAAAGCGGTATTGCTGTCCAGCCATATTTTAAGTGAAGTCGAGCGCATGTGTGATCGCATTGCCATCATCCGTGCCGGTGAAATCATTGAAGTTGGCACTTTGGCGGCAATGCGCCAATTGTCCCGTACCCAAGTGACAGTCACCACCGCCCAAGATCCTGCCGCCTTAGCCAAATTGCCTGCGGTGCACAACTTCAGCCAGCACGCTGATCAGGCGACTTTTGCCGTGGATTCTGAACAATTAGCCAGCGTCATGAAGGCCTTGGCCCCGCTTGAGATCCAAGCGCTGCAAAGCACGCCGCCGACTTTGGAAGACTTGTTCTTGCGCTATTACAACCAGGAGGCCTGACATGAGGGGATTTGCACAAGGCGGGCAATTGCTGCGCTTGAATCTGCGCCGCGACTGGCTGAAAAGCTTGGCGTGGCTGATCGGCTTAGTTGGGTTAATGGCAGGTGCCGCGGCTAAATTCGATGGGCTGTATGGCACGCAACAAGCCATGGCCAGCATCATCACAACTTTAAAAACACCGGCGATGGTGTCGCTATTAGGGCCTTTTACCGCAACCAAGCCTTATACCGTCGCTGCAATTTACGCCGCGGAAATGATGGTGTTTATGGGCTTGTTTGCGGCGATGATGAATATTTATTTTGCTATTCACGCCACGCGCGCTGATGAAGACACCGGCATCACCGAATTGATCGCCGCACATGCCGTCGGCCGCTATGCCAGCTTAAGCGCGGCGATCGGGCAGCTGATCAGCTTGAATTTAGTCGTTGGCATCTGCGCAGCGCTTGGGCTGGCAGCGTCAGGCATGAGCGGCATGAATATGGCGGGCAATTGGCTGTTTGGCTTGGGTTTGGCGGCTTTTGGGCTGATGTTTGGTGCCAGCAGCCTGTGCTTTGCCCAACTGGCCGACGCCAGCCGCAGCGCCACACTGCTCAGCTATAGTTGGCTGGGGTTATTGTTTGTCGCCCGCATGGCAACTGATGTGACTGAGCCAAAATATACCTGGTTCACCCTTTACGGTTGGATCGAAAAACTCGATATCTACGGCCGCAACAATTGGGGCCCCGTGGTGCTGATGCTTGCGTTGACAGTGGTGCTGTTAATGGCCACGCTTTTCATTGCCGCCAAACGCGATCTTGGCGCCGGCTTGATGCCTCAACGCTCAGGCCGCAAGCAAGCCAGCCGCTTGATGCGTGGGCCAATGAGTTTGATCATGCGCTTGGAGCGGACCAGCAGTGTCATTTGGCTTGTTGGCATGTTGCTGCTAGGCGCGACTTATGGGTCGATTTTTGGCACCGCCGGGGATTTATTACAATCTAATCCCACCATGGCCAAGCTGATCGGTACTGCGGCGACGCATGCGGCCAATCGCACCATTGTGTTAAGCTTCGCCAATAAACTGGCGGTGATTTTCGTGGTGTTAGCCAGCGTACCGGGGTTGATCGCCATTTTCCGATTGAACAATGACGAACGCAAAGGCTATTTCGAACAATTGCATGCCCGCGCTGTCAGCCGCGCCCGCTTGTATACGGCTATCGTCGGCTTTGCCACCGGATTGGCCTTGTTGGCGTTTCTGGCGGCAATGTGTGGCATGATCGCCGCTGGCATTGCCGTGATGCCGCAAGCGCCCACAGTTGCCCGCTTCATGCGCGGATTCTGGGGTTTTGCGCCGGCGTTGGTGGTCACTTGCGGCATTGCGGCCTTATTCGCTGGGCTTTTGCCGCGCTGGCAAAATGTTGCGTGGCTGATCCCGCTGTATGGCGTTTTCTCCTTGTATCTGGGCTCACTGTTGGACCTGCCAGAAGCGGCCACCAAACTCACCCCTTATGGCTGGGTCAATGCCGTGCCGCTGCATCAGGTGCAATGGCCGACTGCAGCGTGGATGACGGTGCTGGCTTTGGGGTTGATGCTTGCTGGGTTGATTGCGTATGCTAGAAGAGATCTCACAGAAAACTAGGTGAAATAATGGCTAAATCTCGTCCCACCATCGATCCTCAAAAACACCAGCGCATCCTTGATGCGGCGATGCACGAATTCGCACGTCTCGGCTTTCGCGATGCGAAAACCGACCACATCGCCGAAGCCGCCGATGTGTCCAAAGGCTTGCTTTTCAATTATTTTGGCTCTAAAGCCAACTTATATGTAACCACTGTGCAAGCCACTTACACCAAGATCACTCAAGCCGCCGATATGAGTGTTTGGCAAGACGCCAAAGATCTTTCCACCATGCTGACGCGGGCGTTGCGCTACAAGATCCAGCTGCAGCTGACTTACCCTGATGAATTCGCCTTGGCCATGGCTGCATACGCCGAAGTCGGCAGTTTGCCTGCCAAGCTGCGGCCCAAAGTCCAAGCTATTTGGGAAAACACCTTGCAGCAATCCGTGCCGGAAATGGTCACCCCGGTCTTAAACCGCCTGCCGCTGCGCGATGGCATCTCAACAACCACCGTGGCTAACATGATCTTGATGGTTTCTGAACTCATCGGCCAGCAAGCCAAAGTCATGATCCGCCAAGACCCGCAAATCAAAATCGAAGCCTTTGATCCGGTCATCGCCCAAGCCAAACAATACATGGCGATCTTAGAACACGGCTTCTTGAAAGACTGAGCAGCATGCAAATAACGCGCCACCGCAGGCTTGTGCGGTGGCGCGTTATTTTAATGAGCAGCTGACGCTCACGCGGCTTTGCGCGAAGTGATGACCAACACACAAATCGCTTCCAGCACCAATAAGCCAGCGAGCAGTGCCAAAGCATGGCTGGAACCAACAATGGTCCCTGCTGCAACTGAGCGGGCCCCTGCTTGCCCAGCAGCGACGATAGCGGCCGTCACACTGGTACCAACGGCGGCGGCAAACTGCTGCAACGTGTTGAAAATCGCATTGCCATCGGTATGCATCGCTTCTTCAAGCTGATTCAGGCCATGCGTCATTAAATTCCCATAACTCAACCCGATGCCTAACATGAAACAAGCATACAACCCGACGATCAACCCATCATGCAGCCAACTGGCCGCCAACCACATCACCACCACGCCGACTAGCGCTGCTATCGCGCCAGTGCGCAGCGGCAACTTGGCGCCAACGCGGTCAAACCAGCGACCAGCAAGCGGCCCGGCCACAGCGCCTAATGCACCGCCTGGCAACACCACCAAGCCGGCGATCAAGGAAGTTTTGCCATTCGCCAATTGAATATAATTTGGCAGTAGGAATGACAAGCCCAACGCGGCTACTTGCAAACACACAAAAGCAACCACGATCACAGAATAGTGCCAATTGGCAAACAAGCGCAAATTGATGATCGGCTCAGGAATGGCCAATGAACGCCAAACAAAAGCGATCAGCGCCACGACGCCGATTGCAAACACCAAAAGGCTGCCGGCACTGATGCCATAGATCAACCCGCAGAAGGTCATCACGATCAATAACACGCTGAACCAATCGATGCCAACGGCTTGCGGGGGATTTTTCTGTTGGATGCACACCAAACCTAAGATCAAAGCAAACACCAAAAGCGGCAACAAGAAATAGAAGATATACCGCCAAGAAAAGCTCGACGCGACTAAGCCGCCAAACGTTGGCCCGATCGCAGGCGCCACGCCAGTGATCATGGCGCCTACCCCCATCATCATCCCGATTTTCTGCGGCGGAACTTGTTCCAAAATGATATTAAACATCAACGGCAATGCGATACCAGTACCTAAACCTTGCACCGCGCGGCCCAGCAGCAGCACGCCAAAGCTTGGTGCAAAAGCGTCTAACGCCACGCCGAGAATGAAGAAGCTGATGGCGACGAGAAACAAGCTGCGGGTTTTGAAGCGCCGCTTAAGCATCGCTGATAATGGCACCATGGCCGCCACCACCAATAAATACAAAGTGGTCATCCATTGCACCATGTTCGTTGCCACGCCAAACTCGCGCATCAGCGTCGGAAACGTGACGTTCATGGCGGTTTCCACGATCACCCCGCAAAACGACATCAGCCCGGTGGCAATGACCGCCCCGAGCACTTTTTTAGAAATTCGATTCGACAAGTTCGTCCCTCCACTCGTTAGCAAGCTAACGAATACCAGTATAACGCACCGCAATTTGATTGCAACACTGGATTTAATCTACCGCGTTGAGCTTGGTAAAATACTGCAGCACTGCCAAGAAGTCAGCGCGCTGGGCTGGGGTGAAGGCCGCTTCTAAGGCGTGTTGTTGTTGGCCGATGTACTGATCGATATCTTGATGCAAGTCATGCGCCTTGGCCGTTAAGGTGACAACTTTCTGCCGCGCATCTTGCGCACTGGCATGGCGGGTGATCAAGCCGCGCTGTTCCATGCGCTGCAAGGCCACTGTCGCCGTAGAACGCTGAATGTTAAACTCAGCTTCGATATCGCGCTGCAACACCGCATCGTGATTGCCGACATAATCGATGATCGACATTTGCACACCAGTTAATTCGTATTGCTTGGCGAAAACGTCCATGCAGCGGTTCATTTGGTTAGTCGCTTGTTTGATCAATTTACCAAAGTCTTGTGCCATAGCATTGCCCCCTTACGTTGCAGATTTACTATACCATGGATATTGCCTGGGCAATAACTTTTTGCCAGCCTGCACCGGTGCTTGGGCCAAGTCGCCCAAACGGCAACCCGCCTTATACGCATCGCTAAATTTGCTTTGCTCCGCTCTGGGGTTTTCTTCGTCGAGCTGCGCAAAGCAACGCGATTGCGTGTAAGCTGTCCCGAGCTTATGGCAAAGACCGCTATTAGCTCAGGCCATCTTACACACATCGCTAAAACCGCTTTGCTCCGCTCTGGGCACAAAAACAGCGTGTTTCCTGCTTCAACAGGTGCCACGCTGCAAAAAAATTACTTATCGTCGTGCTTGCGGCTCAATTCGTCCACTTTGTCTTTGACGGCATCTTTAGCTTCTTCAAGCTTCTCTTTGACCTTGCCGCGCCCTTCTTGAGCCTTGCCTTGCGCTTGGCGCGTCTTGTCGTGAGTGAGCTTGCCTTCTGCTTGTTTGGCTTTGCCGCTTAGTTGATCCTTAGCTGCATCCAACTTGTCATCTAAACTCATTGTGATCCTCCTTGTCCTCATGGGCAACTAACAACAGGCATTACTGCCTGTCTTTAGCATACCTAATCACAAGCAGGCTTGGCAATCCTAAGCATTAGCAGTTGGTTAAATCACTGGTGGTTTGCACTTGAAACTGCGCATCCAGCTGTTGTGCCAAGGTGATGCGTTCAGCTTGGCTGAGCTCACTGCGCTCACTAGCAGCCGCGGCGGTGGCAACGACTTGTGCGTACAACGCATATTTGGCGATTTCAGGCGAATCGGTGGTAGAAACCAGCGCCTGCTCAAACCCAGCAACTGTCGCCACGCGCAATTGATCCGCATCGACACAATAGCCGCTGGCAAAATTGTCCTGTGCGTTCACTAAGTAATAATCTGTCATCGATCGTCGCCTTCTTCTCAATTATTCCGCTAATAAGCATACACCAACGGCCCTGCGGCGGCCACTATCGCACACCACCTTCACAGCAAAGTGCCATTGATGCGACAAATTGGCACAACTATCGCGCCATTTTCTCGCCGCGCACAATCAACATCTCTGGCGCTTGTGTCCAAGGCGCATGATCGGCAATATCTTGCGCACTGCCGCGCGGCTCGGCCATACCAGTCACGGTCAAGCCGTTGTTCAACAAGCTGTTGACGATAGTCGCCATGGTGTGATGGTACTTAGGCACTTGATGCTTGAGAAAAGTCGTGTCGCGCAGCCCTTCGTCAAAATAATGTGCCACCGGCCACACCGTTTGCCCTTGCGTGGTTTGCACCCATTGTTCGTGCCCTTCGGCGGTAAATACAGGATGCTCAATGGTAAACAGTACCTGCCCGCCTGGCGTCAGCATCCCCGCAATCCGCCGCAGCAAATCATTGAGATCGGGCACATAATGAAACGCCAATGAACTGATCACCAGCTCATAAGCGGCATTTGGCTGGACATAAGTTGTCAGATCCCCGCTGGCATAGGTGATCCCAGGGGCTGCATTGCGCCGCTTGGCTTCTGCCAGCATACGCTTGGAACTATCGATACCAAGCACCGACTTGGCGCCATGTTCGATCGCATAGCGGCATTGCCAGCCATAGCCGCAGCCTAAATCAAGCACCCGCAAGCCGTGCAAGTCCGGCAATAGCGCCGCAAAATCCGGCCACTCACCGGCACCATTTAAGCCATGTTGACTGCGCGGCATTTGCGCATAAGCGGCAAAGAAGGCCGCATCATCATATGGATTACTCATCAATTACACCCCTTTAAATCATGCGTTGTTGCGGCTAAACAATTGTACATTCCTGCTGGCATCGGTATAGTAGATGACAAAGCAGTTGCTGTGAACATGGAGGCTTCGTCATGGAACTTCGCTTATTGGAATACTTCTTGGCAATTGACGCAGCCGGCTCGATTTCACAAGCCGCCTTGCGCTTACACATCACCCAACCCACGCTGTCGCGGCAGCTTAAAGGCCTGGAAGCCGAGCTTGGTGCGCCGCTGTTCACCCGCGATCATCACGGCTTGACCTTGACGCAAGCTGGTTTGTATCTCAAGTCGCGCGCCCAAGAGATCTTGACCTTGACCCAACAAACTCAGCAGTCGTTCATCGATCGCCGGCAGGAATTGTTCAGCGGCCACCTCACCATTGGCGCCGTGGAAGCCGACAGCAGTCATATGCTGGCCCGAAAGCTTGCTGCGTTTACCGCGACTTATCCGGCGGTGACTTTTGACTTGTTTACCGGCACCAGCGATGACTTGTTCGATCGGCTGGACAAAGGCTTGATCGACTTGGCATTATTGCTGGAGCCGGTCAATGCCGACAAATACGACCATTTGACCTTAGCGCACACCGAGCGTTGGGGCTTGGTGGCCAGTGTCAATGACCCCAAGGCCGCGCAAGAAGTCATTACGCCAGCAGATTTGCCGCAGATCCCGTTGATCATTTCCAGTCGCTCAGCGGTGCAGCAGCTGCTGGCTGACTGGGCCCAACTGGACTTAGACCAGTTGAAGATCGCCGGCCACTTCAACTTGATCTTCAATATTCTGCCATTAGTGCAACAAGGCGTCGGCGCTGCATTGACTATCGAAGGCGTCATCGACTTGCACAACCACAACAGCGTGCGCTTCATCCCCTTCTCGCCGCAGGTCCAAACCCACACCGTGTTGGCCTGGCGCAAAAATCGCCTGCAAACACCGATCACCACGGCATTCATCAACCACTTCAAAGATCTGTCGCAATGACAAAGCGCCAAAGCCAGCCAGGTTTTGGCGCTTTTGTTTGCAAACTAGCCGAGGTCTTCGCCATTAGTGGCGATCACGTGCTGATACCACTTGAATGAATCCTTACGCGAGCGCGCCAAGGTACCGACGCCTTCATCGTTCTTATCCACATAGATAAAGCCATAACGCTTGTCCATTTGCCCGCTGCCAGCAGAAACCAAGTCGATGCAGCCCCAAGGCATATAGCCTAACAGCTGTACCCCATCTTCTGCCACGGCTTGTTTCATTTGTTCGATGTGCGCCTTCAAATACGCCACGCGGTAGGGATCATGAATACTGCCGTCTGCTTCGACTTTGTCATACGCGCCAAGACCGTTTTCCACGATCATCAGCGGCAGGCGGTAGCGCTCAGAAAGCCAATTCATGCTGTAGCGCAAGCCCACCGGATCAATGGTCCAGCCCCAGTCGTTCTTAGGCAGATGCGGGTTGGCCACTTGAGCGTTGACCCCGTCAAAATCGTAACCTGGATTGTCGCTTGCTGCCGCCACTGTGTTAGAGCTGTAATACGAAAAGCCCACATAATCTACCGGCCCTTGAGCCAACACCGCAAAGTCTGCAGCACTGCGATCCAACTTGATGTTGTGCTGGGCAAAATAAGCTTCCATATAGGCAGGATACTGCCCAAATACATGCACATCCGACCACCAGAAGCGCTTTTGCATTGCTTTATCCGCCATTAACACATCTTCTGGTTGCGAACTGGCTGGGTATTGCGGCGTGAAGTTGACCATGCAGCCGATTTGATTGTTGGCATCGATGCTGTGGCCTAACGCCACGGCTTGCGCACTGGCCACCAACTCATAATGGCTAGCTTGATACATCGTGGCTTCGCGCACTTTAGCCGGCGTGCCAGGTTCAAACAGCAGCCCAGAGTTGGTCGCCACGGCGAAATCATGATTGTATGCGCATTGATTGTTGATTTCGTTGAAGGTCATCCAATATTTCACCACGCCTTTATAGCGGGTGAAGCAAGCTTCGGCAAAGCGCATGAAGAAGCCGATCATCCGCCGATCGCGCCAGCCGCCATATTGTTTGATCAAGTGATAAGGCATTTCAAAATGCGAAAGTGTCACCACCGGCTCGATACCATACTTGTGGCACTCGGCAAACACCTGGTCATAAAAGGCCAGCCCGGCTTCGTTAGGCGTGTCTTCATCCCCATTAGGGAAGATCCGCGTCCAAGCAATCGAGGTGCGAAAGGCCTTGAAGCCCATTTCGGCAAATAACGCGATGTCTTCTTTGTAGTGATGGTAGAAGTCAATGGCCTCATGGTTCGGGTAATTGCGCCCAGGCAGCACCCCGTCGGTGATTTGCCGTTCGATGCCGTTGCCCCCAGCGGTCATCACATCAGCAATCGATACCCCTTTGCCGCCTGCTTGCCAGCCGCCTTCCAGCTGATGGGCAGCCACAGCGCCGCCCCATAAGAAATCTTTTGGTAGTACACTCACATTCAACACTCCTATCTGCGCACGATGTTAGCGCTTTATGCTTATTGTACCGCAACTTGGTGTGAACACGGCACCACGATTCGCATCAGGCATAACGAATGTACTTACTATGCATTAGTATTTTTGTTTGTGAACGCGCATAATAGAACTGGTTTAATTATCATCAAGGAAGGGATACCACCATGCAAAAAACATTCAGCTTCGATCAAACATTAAACGTTAACCGCCTTGGCTATGGCACCATGCAATTGCCAGGCAAAGGCGTTTGGGGGCCTTCTGTTGACCCTGACAATGCCGCTGCCGTGATTGAAACCGCCATTGACCACGGCGTAAATTTCATCGACACCGCCGATGCTTATGGGCCGCTGTATGCCAACCTTTATCTGCGTGAAGCGCTGAAACAGCGCCCCAACAGCCAAGTAATGGTCGCCACTAAAGTCGGCTTCACCCGCCAAGGTCCTGATCAATGGATTCCGCTTGGGGCGCCTGCTTATTTGCGGCAACAAGTTGAATTAAACTTAATGACCTTGGGCTTGGATCATATCGACTTGCTGCAGCTGCACCGTATCGACCCCAACTACCCGCTGGCAGATCAAATCGGGGAATTGGCCAAGCTGCAACAAGAAGGCAAGATTCGCCACATCGGCTTAAGCCAAGTGTCTGTCGCTGAAATTCAAGCCGCGCAGAAGATCGCCCCAATTGTTTCGGTCCAAAACCGTTACAACCTGATCGACCGCAAAGATGAAGCCGTCTTGAACTACGCTGAAGCCAACCATTTGGCCTTTATTCCTTGGTTCCCATTGGCCACCGGCAAACTGGCCCAAGGCGAAGCACTACAAGCCATCGCCAAGCGCTACAATGCCAGCCCGGCACAAATCGCCTTGGCTTGGCTGCTGAAGCGTTCTGATGTGATCTTGCCGATTCCTGGCACCAGCTCAACTCAGCACGTCGTTGACAACATTGCCGCGCAAGACATCGCATTAAGCCAAAGCGACTTTGACACCTTAGATCAATTAGGCCGCCAGCAACAATAAGCTACTGACTCGCAATTACGCGTTTGTAATTGTGAGTTTTTTTGTCATTCATCGCAAGTACAAAGCAGCCAAAAAAAGCGATTAACCGAAATCCGGCCAATCGCTGCTAAGCATGTTTAACTGCCGCATTCCGCCTAGTTGCTTGCTTCGTCAGCCAGGTGCTGCATGTATATTTCTCTCGAGGATCTATGAGTGACCGTCACGAAATCGGTCACCCATTTCTCACTGTGCATTCAGGCTACACCTTAAAGTAAAGTTTAAGGCAAGCCCTGAATGCGAATTTAATGCCCTGTGTTAAGCAATGCGACGATCCTCAATCACATGCAACGATCCAATGTCAGAATTTCAGCATTCGTCGAGCTGAGCGGCGCAAATCATTACCATCGGATTTAGAGCGATCCGACGTTCGTTTGTCCATGTACACCAAACCAAGCACTAAACTGATTCTACTGTGGAGGACAGGTGTTGCGTGTCAAGGGCGGTCTTGAAATGCAGGTTTATGGCGGTTTAAAAATGTAGGTTTTAGGCGGTCAACCAGCACCTTTCAGGCGGTATGATTTCCCCGTGATCTTCACCACATGTACATGGTGAACTAGACGGTCCAGGATTGCCGCAGTCACAGTTGGGTTCTGGAAGATTTCTACCCAGCCGGATAAGTCAGTGTTGCTGGTGATGATGGTTGAGTGTTTCTCATACCTTGCATTGA
>NZ_BAAFPR010000020.1:0-56611 GCF_042847315.1 Lacticaseibacillus jixiensis | reverse complement strand
AAACTATACTTTGCATCGTAGTGACCTCCTATTGTCATTGGGTAAGGGCTTTTATTGTTCTGACAAACGATATTATGCCTCCGAATCCCAGGCCTGACAATCTAGGAGGTCACTTCATATTATCTAACTTTTGAGCTTTGCACTCGCCTGCGGCTCGCCTTGCAAATCTCAAAAGTTGCCGCGATCAACACCGCAAGCCATGCACAGCCCGCATGGCTTGTGGTGTTGATCGTTTCACGGCCTGACCGACGCTTTCCCCACGGTGCTCCGCCACCCCTGTCCTTCGGTAGTCGAATCAGCCGACAATTTGAGCAATCAATGTTGTTGTTCGCACACGATGCATTCTCAAACACAAAATGCGTTTCGTTTCCCTTGCGCTGCTTTGATGCGCATGGGAAAGAGTGGCGTCAATTTGGATTTGAATGCGGTCGCCAATTTCTGCAATTTCTTTGAATATTGTCTCGAGTAAACCTGATTCAGACCACTCGTTGTCTAACCTGGCCATTTAGAACCACCTCTCTCTTCTGGCATATCATGTTGGATAGGGGGATAGTATCTACGACGGATTTTCAGATGCGTCCTAGTGTTCTCGCCCTTACATAGGGCTAAGACTGTCATTTAGCACTTGTCTAAAGCAGACAGACGCACAAAAAAGGGACCGATTATCGGTCCCCAATGTTTATCGCGTAATATGTACCTTTAGTTCTCGCGGCGTTTTGCGGTTAATCCCAAACCGCCAAAGAGCGCGATGATCGCCGCACCAGCTAACGCCAAACCAGACTGATTGGCATCACCCGCTTTAGGCAAGGCCTCAGCGCTACTTTGAGAAGTTGCAGCTTTTTTCACAGATGATTGAGTTGCAACAGGCTTTGTGACCGCTGACTTAGAAGTTGAGCTTGCTTTGTTCCCAAGTGTTTGAACAGGCGTGCTAGTGGTTTCTTTAGTCGGAGTCGAAGTAGTTGTCCCTTTAGCTGGGGTAGAAGCTGTGCCACCCTTGGCTGGAGTTGCGGTAGAACTGCTCTTTACTGGAGTCGAAGTTGTTGTCCCTTTGGCTGGAGTTTTGGTAGCACTGCTCTTTGCTGGGTTCGAAGTTGTTGTCCCTTTGACTGGAGTTTTGGTAGCACTGTTCTTTACTGGGGTCGAAGTTGTTGTCCCTTTGGCTGGAGCTTTGGTAGCACTGCTCTTTACTGGGGTCGAAGTTGTTGTCCCTTTGGCTGGAGCTTTGGTAGCACTGCTCTTTGCTGGGTTCGAAGTTGTTGTCCCTTTGGCTGGAGTTTTGGTAGCACTGCTCTTAGCCGAAGTCGAGTTGCCCTTAGCAGGAGTTTTCGCAGCGCTGCTCTTAGCCGGTTTTGTTCCGGTAGATGGCTTTGATTGAGTTGACGAAGAATTCTTCGTGTAAACCAACCCAGTAACCTGAGTCTTTGTCCCTGCGATCGCTTCAACAACACTTGAACTAGGCGTGTAACCAGGGACTACAGGTGCCTTAACGAAGTAGTGGGTTCCAGCTTTTGGAAGAGCGTACATACCCACAGCAGCATAATGAGCCGTTGTATCACCATAAATATAGTACCCCACGTAAACCCTAGTCGGACCAGCAGGCGCAAGTGTAGCTGCATGAACAGTTTGAACAGGGCTCACAGCCGACGCTGTTTCAACCCCCGCACCGAACAATGCAACAGCAGCGATTGAAGTGAACAGAGCCTTCTTAGTAGTAATTCTCATAATATCCACATCTTCCTTTCCCCAATACCCCATTTTATTTTCATCGTAGAACAGAGTGATTGTATCACTTTACTAATTCGGCTGCAATCGTATTCAATGCCTGCTTTGAGGACTTTTTCTAACACGATAATTTCATAAAATAAAAGGCGGCAACCGTTGAATTGTCGCCTTTGCTTTGGGGTATTTAGTGCCTTAAGCATTTCGCTTGCGATCAGACAAAAACACGCCTGCTGAAAGGCAGGCGTGCTTGAATCAATCTATTCTTAGCAGATCTTATTGCCGAGTTGTTCTTGGACTTCTTTGGTTACCACTTGCGGCTTGTTAACCATCACAGCACCATCTAAGATCCCGGTGTCATCGCGCAACACCAAGGAGCCAAGCTGGTGATCTAAGACCAAGCCGTGACCGAGATACATTTGTTCCAAATCCCCGGTGGTCAATGGTAAGTTGGCGTTATTGCTTAATGGGAAGGCGTACTCAGGATCGAGTTCATCAGCCACTACAATCTGGAACTTGTTGCCAATCGCACAGGTCCCGCCAAGCTGCGAATACTTACTTGAGCCATCGTCTAACGCCAAGAACAGGTGCTGATCTGCCGTGAACTTATTGTGCAGATAGTTCAGTGCAGCTTCTTTGATCGTAATTTCCATAAGCGGCCTCCTCATAAAGGTTGTACACAACTTTCTTTACTAACATTAGTATAGCAGAATCTTGTGGTTCCGTCAATTCTGCACTGCTTGCACAACTCATCCCCAGATGTTATCCACACACGTCTGCCCTTGACCCCTAAATCTGGTATCGAGCTGTGAGTTTGACACTAGATAGTCAGGTTGTAAAAATCAAGGGAATTATTTTTACCAAGGGCTTATCCACAGTTGTCAAGTGTTCGGATACGTTTTTTGAAAGCGGCGCAACCCTTGGGCGCCAAGGGTCAAACCCGCGTTCGTTGTCGGGGAATTATTTTTATCCACAGGTTGTGCACAGCTCGGTTCAAAACTTTCACACACCCGCTCAGCCCACTTATAAACAGTATCCACAGAGTTATCCACAGGGTGGCCGGCAAGTTGTGCCCCAAGACTATCCACACTTGACAAGTAAAAGCTGAACAAATTGTGGTTAACCCTCCTAATCGACCGTAATCAAAAAAACGCTGCTCCCCGATTTAGGAAACAGCGTCATGGATCAGTTGCTGGAAGCGCTGGACGAATTCAGCGAATCCGTGGTTTGCGTCAGCTTAAGGTTAGTCGTCTTCTTGGTGCCTTCGTGATAGTAAGTGACTTTGACCGTGTCGCCAACCGCGTGCTTGTACAAAGCTGTGCGCAAGTCAGCGATGCTGGTCACGTTGTCGCTGCCGATGCCGACAATGACATCATATTGGTCAAGCCCTGCCGCCTTGGCGATACTGCCTGAAGTGAAGCCGGCGATCACAACGCCTCCAGTCACACTTTCCGGCAGCTTCAAAATCGACTTCTGCTGGCTGGCAGTGACGCTGGACAAGTCGCGGATCTCAACACCTAATGCTGGGCGTACAACTTTGCCATTCTCAACTAACTGATTGATGATAGAAACCACTTCGTTAGACGGAATCGCAAAGCCCATGCCTTCGATCGTAGCGGTGCTGGAATCACCAGAGTTGCTGGACAGCTTCATCGAGTTGATCCCGATGACTTGCCCTGACAAGTTGATCAAAGGCCCACCAGAATTCCCGGAGTTGATCGCCGCATCGGTTTGAATAACCGTTTGTTGGCCAACCGTTTGGCCAGAGTCTTCATCGGTAACATCCACCGTCCGGCTGGTTGCCGAAACGATCCCTTGCGTGACAGAGCTGGCATATTGGGAACCCAGCGGCGAGCCGATGGCCAGCACCGTTTGGCCGGCTTGCAAGGCACTGGAATCGCCGAAGGAAGCCACGCTAGTCACCTTGTCTGCGGAAATGGACAACACGGCTAAATCAGTTGTTTGATCGGTACCGACTTTCTTGGCAGTGACCTTAGTGCCATCGCTTAAGATCACTTCCAGCGCATCAGAGTCTTCGACCACGTGGTTGTTGGTGACGATATAGGCCTTACCGTCTTTCTTCTGATAGATCACCCCAGAACCTTCGGAATATTCTTCCAAATCGCTGGAGCTGCCGGAGCCGGAATTCGAATTGGAATCAGAATTGTTCGAATCACTGGAACCTGAGCCAAAACCATCAGAGCCATCACCAGAGCCGAAAATATCATTCCATTCATCCAAGCCGCTGGAGGTACTCTTGGCATTCTGCAAGTTCACCACTGATACCACCGCGCCTTTAACCTTGGCTGCGGCAGTAGTGGCAGAACTGGTTTCTTTAACAGAGACGTTAGACACAGACGTGGTACCAGGCTTTTGCGCGGTACTAGTCACGCCTAAGCTGCTGCTGGCAGTATTCTTAAAGCCAAGATAGGCCGCACCACCACCGACGCCACCGCCGATGACCGCTGCTACCACAGCAACCAGCGCCGTTTGCTTCAACCCATTGCGCGGCTTCTTTGGCTGCTGGTTCTCCTCTTTGAAGTTGTGTGATTGATTATCCATGATCTAGCCCTCCTCGAGTACGATCCTTATTTACATTATCTATACTACCGAGTGGATTTGATGAAATTATGACTTTTGTTCGCAAAACTCCGGAACTCTGTCACCAACTTTGTGAACCAATTCCACAACCACCACCGAATGAATTTGGAAGCTTGTAGCGATAGAAGCCATGCAGCGGCAAGACTTCACAACACCATCGCTTCAGTACTTAGCCATAGTGTTAGATTCACCCTACTGCACTGGTCCATCATCGCACTGGGCAGTGATCACCTGCTCCAAGCTTACGGCAAAACTCGCATTAGCTTAGGCCTCTGACACACACTGCGAAGTGTCCGCTTGCTTTACCTCGGTTTCCTCACCGCCCTTTTCAGATCCTGATTCACACAACGTAGGACAGGTATTGCGTAGGCGCGCGGGGGTCGGCGAGACGGTCAGGCCGTGAAACGATCAGCAGCGCAAGACAAGCGTTCTTTGCTTGGCTCGCGTTGCTGATCGCGGCAAGTTTCAAGACCCGCGTTGAGCGCAGCGATGCGGGGCTTGAAACTTAGGCGGAAAACGCGCGTTTCTCCGCGCGGTTGCAGCCGGCCGCACCGCCTGCACCGTCTCGCCGACCCCCGCGCGCCGAAGCAATACCTGTCCGGCATCCCCGCTTGATACGCTGTGGTCTTCGTCGAGCTGCGTGGCGCAACGCGGCGTGATATAAGTCGTGACGCCGCCAAGGCAAAGAGCGCCTTTGCGTCATCCCGCCTTATATCCACCGCTAAATGCGCGCCACTCCGCTCTGGTATAAAAAAAGCCGGTATCGCTACCGACTTTATTATCCAAGCTTCCCGCTTGCTGTGTCAAACTTTATGCATCCTCAAACCGTAAACATCGGATCGGCGATGGCTGGATCGGTATCATAAATATCAAAATCCCGACCAACCCCTAGACCTTGCTCCCGCAACATATTTGCCACGGTGATATGGGCTAATTCCTTAACGTTATTATGTGGCGACAAATGCCCTAAGTATACCCGCTTGGTGCGCGTACCGATCACATCCAAAATGGCGTTGGCACCATCTTCATTCGACAAATGCCCTGTATCGCTCAAGATGCGCTGCTTCAGCGGCCACGGGTACGGGCCCATGCGCAGCATTTCCACATCGTGATTGCACTCCATCACATATGCATCGGCGTCTCTGATCGTGCCTTCCACCGCATCAGACACATAGCCGGTATCCGTCAAGATCGCAAACGCCTTATCATCATGATGAAACTGATAGAACTGCGCATTGGCCGCGTCATGCGACACCGCGAAGCTTTCAATATCCAGATCCCCCAGGCTCAAGGTCTGCCCTGGTTCGAACGTCTTCACCTGCGCCGCCGGCAAATTGCCGATGGTTTGTGGTAAAGCTTCCAGCGTTAACTGATTCGCATACAGCGTGATATTAGGATAGCGCCGCGTCAAAACGCCTACGCCTTTAGAATGGTCGGTGTGTTCATGGGTCAGAAACAAGCTGTCAACATCGTGCAAATCGCGCCCGATGCTTTGCATCAACGCTTGTAACTTCTTGCCGGAAAAGCCGGCGTCAACTAATACCTTGTGCTTAGGCGTTTCAATATAAGTGGCGTTGCCAGAACTCGAACTGGCCAACACACTGACTCGCATACCATAATCTTCTGTCACGATCGTTTCCTTCCTCGTTACTGCTTTAACACTCATTGCTGAGCGGCTAATCTGATCCGTCGCGCTCTTTGGCCACTGTTTTGGTGATGGCATTGAGTTTCTTGATCGTCACACTTTTGGCGCCTTGGCTCTTCACC
This sequence comes from Lacticaseibacillus jixiensis, assembly GCF_042847315.1. Taxonomy (NCBI): domain Bacteria; kingdom Bacillati; phylum Bacillota; class Bacilli; order Lactobacillales; family Lactobacillaceae; genus Lacticaseibacillus; species Lacticaseibacillus jixiensis. The sequence goes on along the minus strand of NZ_BAAFPR010000020.1, from coordinate 50,524 downwards.
CCGACGAACCAAGTTGGCACATACACGGTACTGCCTTTAGTGTCTAGCAGGTAATTATACGCTAATTCCAGCCACTGGACAGTAGCAGCGTTGGGGATCTCGTTGTCTTTATACAACGTGACCACTGCTTCTTGCGGCGAGATCAGCTCCACATTGCTTTTCAACACGGTCATATCGGCGATATACGTTTGGGTATAGCTGACCAGCTTGTCATTGACCACCGTGAAAGTCACCTGCGCGCGCCGGTCGTAAACCAAATGTCCCCCGACTTTCTGCGCAAACACGAAAGTGCCGCCGCTAGACAGCCCAGTCGCATAGTGATATTGCGCACCATATAGCACATGCGCCGCGTTGCTCATCCACCGGCGCAGTTGCGCCACGGCCTTCTCATGGTCTTCTGATAAGCGCAGCGGGCTGCGCAGCGTCGCATGCAAAGTCCCTGACGCATATGCCGTATCCAAGCCGCTTAGCGTGTTGCGGCCGGTTTGCAAGGCATTGTTGGCTTGCGAAGCCAAATAGCCGCCGGTGGGTTTTGTGCTGCTGAGTTTAGGCAGCTTGATTTGATCTTGCTTGATGTCTTGGACAATTTCGCTGGTGGTCGATTCGCTAACGGCTTGATCGACTTCTTGGCTTTGATAGAAGCTGATGCCTAAGAAGATGTCCACCGCCACGAACACGACCAAGAAGATCCATTCGATGCGTTTGAAATCCATGTGAATGACCTCCTTTTACTCTTGTTCGACGGCTTGGACGCTGGTTTGGGCCTGCTTGTCTTTATTCGGGCCCAGCCATTGCGTGTAGCGGCGATAAGTCCCGTTCATCTCAACAAAATACGTTGGCGTCAAATTCACCACTTGTGAATTCTCGTCTTGCGCCGCCCAATAATACCCCAGCTGCAGGTCCTGGATCGCCGTTTGTCGATAACCGAGGCTCGTCAAGTGATCCAACACCGCTTGCGTCGTCGGTAATGTCACCTTGGCGGCATCAGTAGGAATCGGCACCGTCAAGTTGTTGCTGGAAAATGAGAGCTGCTGGCCATTGCCGGTAGTCGCCACGGTGACGCGCCCATAGAAATTGCCGTTATAAATCGGCAACCCTTGGGCAAAAGAGCGATACGTCACCGTTTTGCTAGGGGCATCATAATGTTCATAACGCATGCTGGTTTGACCTTGCAGCGCCATTTGGCTTAACGCCGTATAGCTGCGGTCAAGATTGGTGGCCAAAGACTTGCTGGCATCAGTCAATGCCGCGTTATCAAACAACATTTGCTGCGTATCGGTGTCTAAGGTCAAGCGATAATCGGTCCCAGCGGTATATACCGTATCGGTGCCTAATTCGCGCGCATCAACATTGCTGGTGGCCGAAGCCGGCATCAACAAGCTGACGTAATGGTTGGCACTTTGTTGATCCAACAAGAACACATACGGCTGCACTTGCGGTGCTTGCGTATACGCCACCACTTGTTTGCCATTATCCAAGCGCTTATTAGTCACGGCAAAGCCGCTGGCTGCCGCTTCTTGGGTTTGTGCCTTAAGTTTGGCAATGCTGTGTTTGGTCAAAATGCCGGTGTGACTGTTCTTGGTGGCATCATTGACAAATATCAGCGACCCGGTGTGCTTGGCCAAATTGACGATGATCCGATTAAAGGTGAAATCTGCATTGGTCACTGACGCTTTCTTGGTAAAGAAACTTTTGTTGAAAGTCTGGTAAGCCATTTTGTCGGCGTACACCAACTGCAAGGTCTCATCGGAATTCAACAAAGCATTATATTCGCTGGTGGTTAATTTGCCACCGGCAGTCACCTTGCCTAAGCGCCATGATTTCATGGTGTCACGCAAGTTCAACGCCACATCTTGATCTGGGGTGAACAACTGGCGCAAGCTGCCTTTGCTTTGATAGAACGCCGCAGTTGGCGCCATCACCACGCCGCGGTGTTTCGTTGTCGAAGTCGCGGCTTTGTGCTGCACTGTGATGGCTTGTTCTTGGCGGCCTTGCCGCGAAGGATTCTGCCAAATCAGCCAGGTGAAAACCAGCGACAAGCCGACCATAATGATCAACAAGATCCGCAATACCCATCCGCTAAGCTTCATCCCAATCGTCTCCTTCCTCTAATGGCTCATAAGGCAAGGAAATGTAGAACGTGGAGCCTTTGCCTTCTTGTGAATCGACCCAAATGCGGCCGCCTAAAGCTTCCACAACTTCTTTGGAAATCGCCAAGCCTAAGCCAGTGCCGCCTTGTTGCCGGGAGCGGGCTTTGTCGACACGATAGAAGCGATCAAAGACCTTGTTGATGTCTTTGCGCGGAATGCCTAACCCTTGGTCGGTGATGGACAAGATCACATGATTATGCGTCTCCACCAGCCGGGCGGTGATCACGCCACCTTCTGGCGAGTATTTGATCGCGTTGTTCATGATGTTATCGATCACTTGCATGAACTTATCTTGATCAACTTCCACCCACAAATCGCGCCGCGTGATCTCACGGCGAATGGTGTAGCGTTTCTTGCGGCTGGACGGTAATGGCTGCACGCGGTTGTTGTCGCCGCCAGCCGCTTCGTTATCGGTTTTAAGCATCATATCGAAGCGGTCGAGAATGTAATTGAAGAACTCGTTTAAGTTGATGGTTTCCATTTCGATTTTGCTGGTACCGGAATCCATCCGTGACAAGCTCAATAAATCGTTGATCATGCGGATCATGCGATCAGTTTCTTCTTGCGTGACCTTCAGAAATTGCGGGGCGATTTCCGGATCTTGCCATGCGCCATCAGACAAGGCTTCGATGTATGAGCGCATCGAAGTCAGCGGCGTGCGCAATTCATGCGACACATTCGACACGAATTCGCGCCGTTCCCGTTCGTTCTTCTGCTGTTCGGTGACATCATGCAACACCGCCACCAAGCCGGAAATAAAGCCGGTTTCGCGCTGGATCAGCGAGAAGTCCACCCGCAAGATCAAATCATGGTCGGCTTTGTCAGAGAAATCCAACAGCAATTCTTCTTGGTTCTCCAACAAGTCGCGCAAGGTGTAATCTTTGACAATATTCAGCAGCCGCAGAATCGACATGCCGATCACATCTTCATTGCGGGTGTTCAACATGTCCAGCGCCGTTTCGTTAATGATGATCACATTGCCGCGCCGATCAGTGGCGATGACGCCATCGGTCATATGCGCCAGCACCGAATCCAGCCGCCTACGCTCGGCTTCACTGGCTTCTTGGGCTTCTTCAACGCGCACCGACAAGTTGTTGACAGCCACCGCCAGCTGGCCTAATTCATCTTGGCCATAAATGCGTACCTGCCCGGAATAGTCGCCGCGGGCCATACGAATGGCTTGTTTCTTCATTTCGTCGATTGGCCGCGTGATCGCCCGAGAAATCACAATGGCCAAAATCATCCCTAACATCCCGGCAAAAAGGCTGGCGATCAAGAAGATCTTGACGATTTTGTCGATATTGCCATACACCGACTCCATCGACGCCGAAATCACAATGGCGCCAATGACATTAGAGCCGTCACCGGTGGCGTTGGGATTCTTCAACGGAATGATCTTGCTGTAAGCCGGCCCGGAACTGCTGGACTGAAAGCCTTCAAAGATCTGACCGTTATACAGCACCGACTTAACGTTGCCAGAGCCGGATTTCTGCCCGACGCCGGATTGATCGTTGATATCGGAATTGGCGCGGATCGTCCCTTTGGCATCGACCACCTGCAGCTGCGCCGAGTTGGCGATTTCCGCTTGCGAAATGGTGGTTTTGATGTCGGCATTGGCATCACTGGTGTCGGTGCGCATTAAATCAGTTTCCAGTTTATTCTGAATATAGGTGTCAACATTCAAGCTGGACTTGAACTGCTCGACGTTCTGTTGTTCCAAGGAACGCACAAAATACGCGCCAATGAGCTCCACAGTTACCAACAGTAACAGGATAAACACTAGCGCGATCTTGAAGTGGATCGATTGGAAAAAGCGGATCTTCTTGTTCATGAAAGGCTCCTAAAGCGTACGCATCCAGCCGAATTATTCAGCGTCTGGATTGCGCAAATAATAACCGACTCCACGCCGCGTCACCAGCCATTCAGGATGTGACGGAGCGTCTTCGATTTTCTCGCGCAAGCGCCGCACCGTGACATCCACCGTGCGCACGTCACCGAAATAGTCATAACCCCACACCGTTTGCAGCAAGTGTTCGCGAGTCATCACTTGGCCCAAATGACGCGCCAAGTAATGCAGCAATTCGAATTCACGGTTGGTCAATTCGATTTTCTCGCCGCGCTTAGACACAGTGTAAGCATCTGGATGAATGGTTAAGTCGCCAACGGTGAGGTCTTTATTCTCATCGTCTGGTTCTTGGGCTTGCAAGTTGGCCGATTGCCGACGCAAATTGGCTTTGACTCGCGCCACTAATTCGCGATTGGAGAAGGGCTTGGTGACATAGTCATCAGCGCCCATTTCCAGGCCTAAAACTTTGTCGATTTCCGAGTCTTTGGCCGTTAACATGATGATTGGTGTGTCGCGTTCTTTGCGCACTTGACGGGCCACTTCCAAACCATCGATTTTCGGCAGCATGAGGTCCAACAAGATCAAATCAGGATTTTCTTCTTTAACTTTGGCCAGTGCTTCTTCACCGTCATAGGCGGTGACAACTTCATAGCCTTCTTTAGTGAGATTAAATTTTACGATATCAGAGATGGGTTTTTCGTCATCAACCACTAGGATCTTCTTTGCCATATTTGGCTCCCTCCTTGGCTTTCGCTACAGGTTGCCTCTATTATAACGGTTTATGCGCAGTTGAGCAAAAGCACCCCCGCTCCTGCTTGGCCTTGCTAGCACACCTGCGCTTGGCGGCGTACAATAAATACTGATACTAATTCCTTTATGATGCGGGCCGGGAACGGCGAGCGGGGGCAGCTGGGACTACGGCCAAATGGCGTGGAACGTGGTGGGCGGCGGACGAGCTAACTCGACAACTCCGCTGCGCTGCGCCTGTCGAGTGGATCTCGTCCACGCGCCTTCTTCTAGGCGCCTCCGCGCTTTGCGCTCCGTTGCCAAGAAGAACGACACCACTGACGCCATTTGGCCTCCGCCCCAGCTGCCCCCGCTCACCGTTTCCTTCTGAGTTTGTTTCAAGTTCTGGTGCACCGCAACTATACATTCGTCTGTGGGGGTTCTAGCCCACTACGCCTGTCTGACGCCAAACGAGTAGACTAGAACATAGTCTGTATAACCGTTGATTGCTATACGCTATAACCAAATCCCACCGTGAAGTCACCTTTTCTTTACAGTGGTTTCGGTCCATCAATCAAGTGTTGTCCAGCAAGATTCTATTCCATTACGACTATCGTAGGGCAAGGGTCGCGGAGCACCGTGGGGCAAGCGTCAGTCAGGGCGCGAAATAGTCAACACAGTGAGAATTTAGACGCGCCAGCGAACGAATGGCTAAATCCTTACGCGTCAACCACGCTCACTTAGCACGCTTGAAGCTAGCAACACTGTTTACATCGACGCCTCGTCCTACCCTACATGAAACGCAGTTGATTAGAACACAATCCGATTAACAGTTGACCGATATTCAAAATAACCTAAACCCCATTGTGAAGGAACCGGCACCTGGTGGTCGCATTGTGCGGAGGTCAGATGGCGTCAGGGGTGTCGTTGTTCTTAGCAACGGAGCGCAACGCGCGGAGGCGCTTAGAACAAGGCGCGCGGCAGAGATCCACTTTGCATACGGAGCGCAGCGGAGATGCAAAGTTAGCTCTGCCGCCGCCCACCCCGTTCCACGCCATCTGACCGGAGCACAATGTAGCCACCAGGTGCCGGTTCCGGCCACGGTGCGCAGCAACCCTTACCTGGCCACTACGCCTAAACACAAATCATTGTATAACACTGAATTCGTATCACCAAACTGGAGGTGTGCAACATGGAAATCAAGCTCAATCAAGTTACCCTTTTCTACACGCAACAAGGCCACGGCCAACCGCTGGTGTTGCTGCATGGCAACGGCGAAGATCACAGCATATTTAATGATCTGATCACGCTGCTAGCCAAAGACTACACCGTCTACGCCTTAGACGCGCGCGACCATGGCCAATCACAACACGACGTCCCGATTTCTTACCAACTCATGGCAGACGATGTCATGGCCTTTGCCAAGGCCTTGGATCTGCAAGGCCTGGCGCTGGTGGGCTTCTCCGACGGCGCGATTGTGGCCATGTTAGTGGCCAGCCAACAGCCGCAACTGGTGCACAAAGTCGTGCTGGCCGGCGGCAACATGACCCCAACTGGCGTCAAGCGCGTCAGCCGCGTGGCGATGCGCTTGGATTTCTGGCGCACCCGCGATCCGCGCTTGGCCATGATGTTGGATGAACCTCACATCACACCAGGCGACTTGCGCCGGATCTCGGCGCAAGCGTTTGTGCTGGCTGGTGAGAAAGACGTGATCCGCAAAAGTGAAACCATCGCCATCGCCAGTGCCATCCCCACCAGCATCTTGCGCATCGTGCCAGGCGCGACGCATAGCTCTTATGTGAAGGACAATCAACAGTTCTACCATTACACCCGCGCCTTCTTGGTGCCGTTCCGCTCTGAATAATTTTTGCATATTTTCCCAAAAAGCTTGAATATTCCGCGATTTGGGTATATATTCAATAAAAATTCACTTTTAGGAGTTGGCGGAATATGAGAAAGTTTAAACAATGGGGCATCGCCTTGATCGCCGCCTTGGCGTTCATCATCGCCGGGGCAGCGCATCCAGCGCAGGCGGCAACCAGCCGCCTGCAGGCGATCAAAGATCGCGGCTATATCACCGTGGGCTTGTCCGCCGACTACGCGCCGCTGGAATTTCACGCGACAGTTGATGGCCAAGACAAAATCGTCGGCGCCGATGTGTCTTTGGCTCAGAAGATCGCCAAAGACGCCGGCGTCAAGCTGCAGATCAAGGAAATGGGCTTTGATGCTTTGATCGGCGCTTTGAAAACAGGCAAAGTCGACATGGTTATCTCTGGTATGAGTAAGACACCGGAGCGGGCCAAGCAAGTTAACTTCTCCAAGCCTTACATGTACGAGAAGCAAATCGTCGTGATCCGCAAAGCCGATAAGAAGAAATACAAGAACGTCGCTGATTTCTCCGGTGCAACAGTTGGGGCGCAGAAACAAACCACCCAAGAAGCCATCGCCAAAGCGCAACTGCCAGGCGCAAAGATCCACAGCCTGCAAAAAGCCAACGACGTGGTCGCCCAAGTGTCTTACAACAAGTTGGATGCCGGGGTCATGAGTTCCATTATCGCCGGGGCTTATGTACAAAAGAACAAGTCCTTGACCATGATCGATCCGCATTTTGCCACTTCTGCTTCACCAACAGTTGTCGCTTTGCCTAAAGGCGATACGGCGTTGACCAACCAGATCAACAAAACCATCAAAGACATGCAAGCCAAGAAACAATGGCCGAAGTTCTTGGATGCCGCCTACACCTTGCAGAACCAATCTGATGGCTTCTGGCATAAATACGGCAACTACTTTGTCAAAGGGGCTTTGAACACGTTGCTGTTTGCCTTCTTGACGGTTATCGCCGGCACCATCATCGGCACGATCCTCGCCTTGATGCGGCGTAGCAAGTTGTGGATCCTCAAGGCCATCGGCGCCATCTATGTTGAATTCATTCGCGGCACGCCTTTGATGGTTCAAGCCTTCATCGTGTTCTTCGGGACCCAGGTGTTAGGCATCAGCCTTTCTGCTTTCACTGCCGGCGCGATTGCCATGGGTATCAACTCTGGCGCTTATGTCGCTGAAATCATCCGTTCCGGTTTGAACTCCGTGCCGATTGGCCAAACCGAAGCCGCCCGTTCCTTAGGCCTGTCAGGTAAGCAAACCACCCAATACGTGGTCTTGCCGCAAGCCATCAAGAACATCTGGCCGGCGTTGGGTAACGAATTCGTCACCGACATCAAGGAAAGTTCCGTCTTGTCTGTCATCGGTGCTTCTGAATTGATGTTTGAAGGTTCCACCGTTCAAGGTGCTTCCTTCCAGCCGTTCTTCCCGATGATGATCGTAGCGCTGATCTACTTCGCCATGACCTTCATCTTGACTCGGGCACTTGGAGTTGTAGAACGGAGAATGAACTAAACCCCAGAGCGCAGCTCGACGACCAGAGCGGAGCAGCGCCCTTGCAGCATCATCCCAATTATGTTAAAACACGCATCCATGCATGAAAATCTAGGAGGAAATTGATTATGACTCAAAAGATCGTATTGGCTTATTCCGGTGGTTTGGATACTTCTGTTGCAATTCCGTGGTTGAAAGACCGCGGCTATGATGAAATCATCGCCGTGTGCTTGAATGTCGGCCAACCAGGCGCAGATATGGACTTTATCCAACAGAAAGCCTTGCAAGTTGGCGCTTCTGAATCCTACGCTATCGACGCGCAAGACGAATTTGCTGACAAATACGTGGCGCCTGTCATCAAGTCCAATGCCTTATACGAAGGCGACTATCCGCTGGTTTCTGCCTTGTCTCGGCCATTGATCATCGATCACTTGGTCAAGATCGCCCATGATCATGGCGCCACTGCCATCGCCCATGGCTCCACTGGCAAAGGCAACGACCAGGTGCGTTTTGAAGCCGCGATCCATGCTTTAGACCCTGACATGAAGATCGAAGCCCCGATTCGTGACTTCCACTGGTCTCGTGAAGAAGAAATCGACTACGCCAAAGAACACAACGTGCCGGTGCCGATCGGCAAGAAGTCCCCTTATTCCATCGATTGCAACTTATGGGGCCGTGCCAACGAAGCGGGCATCTTGGAGAACCCTTGGAACCAAGCGCCTGACGATGCTTGGGGCATGAGTGTTTCCCCTGAAGAAGCACCAGACGAAGCGACTTTCATCGACTTGACCTTCGAAAAAGGCTTGCCTGTTGCCACTGATGGTACCCCAATGCCTTTGGCTACGTTGATCAAGAACTTGAACAAATTAGCCGGCGACAACGGCATCGGCCGCATCGACAAAATCGAAAACCGGATGGTCGGCATCAAGTCTCGTGAAGTTTACGAAGCCCCTGGTGCAGCAGTGATCATGACCGCCCACCACGAACTGGAAAACCTCACCTTGGAACACGACATCGCCCACTACAAGCCATTGATCGAACAACAAATCACCAACATGATTTATGAAGCCAAGTGGATCACCCCATTGTTTGACGCGTTGATGGCCTTTGTTGACGAAACCCAAAAGAACGTCAACGGCGTGGTTAAGATGAAGCTGTACAAAGGCAACGTCACGGCTGTGGCCCGCAAGTCTGAGAACTCCTTGTATGATGAGAACTTAGCCACTTACACTTCTGCTGATTCCTTTGATCAAGAAGCGGCTGCTGGCTTCATCAAGCTGTGGACCTTACCGGCCACGGTTTACGAACAAGTCAACCACGTCCACTCCCAAGCAAAGGAACCTGCTAATGACTGATAAGCTATGGGGCGGCCGTTTCACCCAGAAAGCGGCGGCTTGGGTCGACAAGTTCGGCGCATCGATCGGATTCGACCAAGCCATGGCGCATGAAGACCTGGAAGGGTCGCTGGCGCATGTGGCGATGCTGGGCAAAACCGGCATCATCCCGCAACCAGACGCTGATGCGATCACTGATGGCCTCCATCAACTGCAGCAGAAACTAGACGCTGGTGAATTGCATTTTACCATCGCCAATGAAGACATCCATTTGAATCTGGAAAGCATGCTGACAGACTTGATTGGACCGGTGGCGGGCAAGCTGCATACCGCCCGCTCGCGTAACGACCAAGTCGCCACCGACTTGCATCTGTGGCTCAAACACCGCCTGCCGGAAATTAAAGAAGCGCTTTCTGGTTTGCAAAGTGTCTTAGTCGAAAAAGCCGAAGCCAATGCCGACACCATCATGCCTGGTTACACCCACATGCAGCACGCCCAACCGATCACTTATGGACACTACTTGCTGGCGTATTTCGAAATGTTCCAGCGCGATTATGAGCGCTTCACCTTCACCCAGCAACACACCGATATGCTGCCGCTGGGTGCGGCGGCTTTAGCCGGCACCACGTTCCCAATCGATCGCGAATTCGTCGCTGATCAGCTGGGCTTTGATGCGGTGTATCACAACTCGCTTGATGCCGTGTCTGATCGCGATTTCGCCTTGGAATTCTTAAGCAACGCCGCGATCTTGATGCAGCATCTCAGCCGCTTGGCTGAAGAGTTGATCTTATGGTGCACTTACGAGTTCAATTACATTGAAATGTCTGACGCCTTCTCGACTGGTTCATCAATTATGCCGCAGAAGAAGAACGCCGACTTCGCCGAGTTGACGCGCGGCAAAACCGGCCGCGTCTATGGCGACTTGATGGGCTTGTTAACGACCATGAAAGCTTTGCCTTTGGCCTACAACAAGGACATGCAAGAAGACAAGGAACCGATTTTTGACGCGTTTGATACCATCTTAGGGTCTGTGCACATTTTCTCTGGGATGATCGAGTCACTGACGGTGCATCCTCAGCGCATGCACGACGCCACGCTTAACGACTTCTCTAACGCCACTGAACTGGCGGATTACCTCGCCACCAAAGGCGTGCCGTTCCGCCAGGCGCATGAAATCGTCGGCGAGCTGGTGCTTAAAGGCATCCAATCTGGTCAAACCTTGCAAGACATGCCGCTGGCCGACTTGCAAAAAGCCGCGCCGCAAATTGAAGCAGACGTTTATCAAGAGCTCACCAGTGAAGCCGCCGTTAACCGGCGCACCAGCCTTGGCGGCACCGCCGTGGCCAATGTTCAAAAAGAAGTCGCCCGCGCCAAATCAGTGTTGGCTAGCCGCGACTAAAAAAATCAGCCCCGCAAAAGATGCGAGGCTGATTTTTTAGTCTTCTGTAGTTTGAGGCGCAGGCTGCTCACGCAAGAAGAAGCGCCAGAAACTGTTATGGCTGGTCGTCAGCATCGTGTCTGTTGGCAGCACCGTCACCACAAACATGAACAAGCTCAAGGCCACCGACAGCGTCTGAATAATCACACCAACTGAAGAATGCGTCGCCACACTCACATTGGTCTGGCGGCTGAGCAGCGCCAAGTGTCTAAAAGTCGTGCTGTACGAGTCGGCTGCGTTACCACAAGCCAGCGCATATTGCACGAGCAGCAACACGGCCACCCCGCGCCCGCGAATGCCAACATCGCGAAAGCGCCGCACTTTTAATGCCAACGACGGCAGCAGCGTTGCCAACGTCAAGACGATCAACAAGCCCAGCGGCCAAATCAGCGACTGCCAGCGAAAGCCTGGGTCTGCTGTGAACCCGGCCACCAGCCGGGCAATCAACCACCCAAACAAAACCACGAAGATCGCATCCAACACCAGCTGCACCCACCAATAACCGGCTCGCGTCGAACGCCCGAGAAATTCCACATACCCTTTGAAGTAATCTTTCAAGGCGCGGCCAAACCCGACTTGGCCTGGTTCTTCTTTGATCATTATAACCACCTCCATTTACGGTGATTATCGCAGATATGTGCCGCAAACACAATTATTTTACCCCATAACCAAACTAAGCACCGCTAATTGCTGGTCTGTTGTGATCAGCGATTAGCGGTGCTTAGTGATTGGCTGAAACGGTTTGTCTCAGCGATTATTGGGTAACAGCTTGTTGTTGGGCAGCAAGCTGTTGGCTGAAGCGGTGCAAGACCTTGTTAGCCCAAGCGTAGCGCCGCGCGGAAAACAGCGTGGCGTACTCGCCTAGCGGACTCGAACCAGTCCAATTAAAGAAGCCTGGCACAAACAGCTGCTCTTGGGTCAATTTAGTAAATTGATCGATCAACGCCCGATGTGAGCGGCGCAAATGCTTCAGCGCATCTTCGTACGTCACATCTTGATTGGCAGCTTGGATCTTCTTGCTTAGCTTGCCACAATCAGCCCAAGTGTAAGGTTGCGGCAAGAAGCGCACGCGCTTTTCGCCTGCCAAGTTGGTTTGGCTCCAATGCAAGTACATCTCCTGCCAAGCCGTTAAATGCACCAGAACGTCGCGCACGTTGCGGTCGCGGCCTTTGAACTGAAACGTTGCTGTTTTGCCATCTGCGGGCAAGGCGCGCAGTTGCGCCTCCAAGTGATCGAAACGTGTCCGTGTGGCAACCAGCAATTCTTGTCTTGAGTTTATCGACATTACAAAACCCCCTCCAAAAAAATGCCTATGTTTGCCTACAATTCCATTTTGGTCCTAATATTTTAATTATACAAGTGATGATAGTGGAAATATTTATCAAAAATGTGCTATGATGCACACGATACGGTGTTTTCAGAAAGGATCACGGCATGTTACTAACCACAGGCTTGCGTCTGATGACGTTCCTCACTAACTTGATCATCATGATCAGCTTCATCTGGCTGTACGTTTGGATCGAAAGCGACGCCAAGACCCCATTCATCCGGCGCCACCCAGACGCGATCATCATCGGACTGACTTGTGCGTTCCTGCTGTTCTTCCATGTCGATTCGCTTTTGAACATCGCCAATGAAGGACACCCGACTGGTTATGGTTGGACGTTCTTGAATTTCCAAATCGCCACGATTTTGTATGCCCTTTTGTCGGCGACCAATCGCTCAATGTTTGGCACCATGCTGGGCTTGGTTTCGGTGTGGTTCATTTGGATGAGCGATTTGCAACATATTTGGCTGGGCGTGTGGGCAGTGTTGTTGATGTGGCTGGCGCGCCGTTTTGCCTGGCAGCTGACCCACCATCGCTGGTTGTATTACCCGTTTTGCGTGCTGTTTGCGGCCCCTTTTTTTGCGATCAATGCCACCAAGCTGCATGGCATCGACGTCGGCTGGCCTTGGCAAATCGGCAGTTTCTTGGTCTTGGTGTTCACCTTGTGGATGGCCAACGAGTTGTTCAACTCCCGCTCCATCCGCGACAGCCGGCTGCGCAAAGAAGCCGCCATTGACCCGATGACGAAGCTGTATAACTTCGGCCAATTCGACAAAGACCTCTTGGCTGCTTTCGACCGTTATCAAGATCACGGCGAGGTATACGCGCTGTACACATTTGATATCGACCATTTTAAGAATATCAACGACCAATTCGGCCATCTTTCCGGCAATGAAGTCTTGCGCCGCGTCGCCGAGCACCTCGGTGAATTTGCCGACGCGCTGGAATACGAAGCCAGTGTTTATCGCACCGGCGGCGAAGAATTCAGCATCTTGTTGTTTGACGTGGTGGAATCCTTCGACCGCGCCACACAGATCTCTTCGGCTTTGCGCCGCGATTTGACCCAAATGGCCTTCAATTTCGACAATCAGCCGCTGACCATCACGATTTCCTTAGGTCAAGATCGCGCCATTGCCGAAGACAAGAACTATTTAGACATCTACCGCCGCGCCGATGCATTCTTATATTCCTCCAAAAACAACGGCCGCGACGCGTTGACCATCCACGGACAGCTGATCAAATAACCTCAAGCAGCCCAGCTTCTCACCACATGCCATATCAAAAATGCGCCTCTTGCCATTGCTGGTAAGAGGCGCATTTTATTCGCGGCATCATGATATTTATCATGGCAGCCACACTGCGGCTAAGCGGTTGCTGGCTTGTTCAATGTAATGTTGCGGCGTGTTGCAATTGGCCATCACCACCAACGCGTTACGGCCGTCTTCGGTAATGCGCATAAAACATTGAAAACCGTAGCCATAGCCGTTAGACAAGCGGAATTGTTGGGTGGCGTACAAGCCGCCGCCATAAGTCGTTTCAGAACCTGGTGCATACAACCACACCGCCATGCGCGGTGTGAACAATCGTCCGCTGACCAGCGCGGATTGCAAAGCGTACAAGTCATCAACACTCATAAACAGCTGGCCGGTGCCGAGTTCTTGATGTGAGATCTTAGCTGGCGTGTTGATTTGCGGTGCGTCTTTCAAGCCGTGTTTGCCCCAACCATAACCGCGCGCTTCGCCGCTTTGATCATAGGCATAAGCAAAGCGCGTGTGGCGCAAGCCCAGCGGTTTGATATACGCGTTAGTCACCAAGGTTTGATAACTTTGGTGCGTCACTTGCATCAAGATCCCCACTAACAGCACGTAATTTGCCGGCTGATAGCGGCCAACGCCATGCAGGCTCGGCACGTAATGCAGCTTCTTGATCAATGCTTGCACCCTGGCGGCGTCGCCGGTGTAAGTCGGCTCGTTGAAGGCGCCTTGCACTGACAAGCCAGCAGTCATATCCAGCAACTCGCGCACAGTGATTTGTTTGGCGCCTGGCACCGCCGGATAGAAGCGCGCCAGTTTGTCAGCCATTTTTAATTCATGCCGATTGATCGCTTGCATCACCAAGCCGGCGGTGAGCGACTTTTCTACCGAATCGATTTCAAACATCGTGTTGGCCGTGTTGCGAATTTCACGCTTGCGATCAGCCATGCCGCGAGTCAGCACTGCCACGCGCTTGTTGTGCAAATAAATCGCCGCGACGCCAGTGAAGTGATCTCTTGGCAAAGCATGCGCAAGCGTTTCGCGATGATCAATGGGGACTTTTTTGACATGCGGTACCGGCGCCACAGCCACCCTTGGCTTGTGCCACGCATAACCCAAACCGAATGCACCAACCACGACTACCAGCGCCGCAATGACCAAAGGCCATAGCGGTGCCGGGTGATACCTACCGCGTCGCATTGGCCCACGCTTTCGTCATGAAGCGCTGGTTGATATGATAATGATCCAGCGCTTGCGGCCGGCTTAAGAACGGGTGCACCGCTTCATCAACGGCGACCCAGCCGCGCCAGCCCAAATGAATGGTATCTTCCATGAAGAAATCTTCACCGCCGCGCTGCGACAAGTCCAACACGTGGCTGAAGCCTTGGCTGTGCAATTGGGTGTGCAGCTTAGCCACGGTTTGATCACACATTGCCTGGCTTAAGCCGGTGTAGTGCGCCCACTTCTGGTTGATGGGTGGGATGATGAATTGCACTTGCACATGATTCTGAGCAAATTGCGTCAACAATAATTGGAAATCATTATATTCTGGGGAACGCCGGTAATCGAAGTGGGCCTGCTTATTACGCATATGCTTGAGCTTATTGCCGCTGAGGCGCGTTTTGTAGAAATGATTGTCGATGCCTAAAGCATTGTTGCTGGAATCTTTGGCCCCGATCTTCACCGCTAAAGCGTCCAGTTGTTTATCAGTGGCAACAGTCGGCAGGCGCTTGATGCCTTGTTGCACCCGCGCGTACTTGCGATGGGAGAAGAAGCGCGAGAAAAGCGTGTCTTCATTGCGCAATAAGGCTGCTTGCAGCTTCAGGCGAAAGCGCACGCCGGCAGTGACCGGCTGCTCGGCGGCAATGTTCAACAACGCCGTGTGGATCGCGCCGCTGTGTTTGCCATTCAGCTGCAAGATCCGCCGTGCCGCATAACGATCCGTGGCACGATTGGGGTTGGCATGTTGAATGAAGGTGATGGTTTGCAGCGGTGAATAGAAATATTCAAAAGCTGCCGGCTGCACCCCTTGTGGCGTAAACCACTGCGGCGAAATAATAAACACCACCCGTTTGTTGCGATAGTGGCGGATCCATGATTGATCAGCCAAGAAGTGCGTCAGCGATTGCGTCCCTGCTGCGCCTAACAACAATGGACGATAATTGCGGTGATACTTAGCCGCCAACACCGACGGATGCAGCGGATCCAGGCGAGACAATTCGGAGCTGCCGATGAACGGTACGAACCTGCTGGCCAACGCTTGACGCTTGATAGCGGTGCCTAACAGCACATTATCGCTCATCGATACCGCCGCTTCATCCAATGCGTGATGGCTTAATTCAGGCCGCGGCAAAGGCGCCAGCAACAAACCCAACACCAGCGCACAAGCCAGCAGCGGCGGCCCGAACAGCCGAAATAGCCGCCCTTTCATCAAGCCGCCTGCACGTTAGCCACGATTTTGGCCGGCGTGTTCCAAGCGCTGCGGTCGAATTCCGACACCGGCACAGCGATGCCTAATTGATCTTGCAGCGACAAGAGCAATTGCACCGTGTCCATTGAATCCAGCAAGCCGCTATCAAATAAGTCTGTGTCCATTGCCTCATGCAAGTCTTCGCCAGTTAAGTCTTCTAAGATGCTCAATACCGTTTCTTCAGTTGTCATTATCATTATCCTCCTAGAAATAAGTTGTTAACCAAACCACAATGTGTTCAAGAAACCTGAGAAAATCAAGAAGCTAAAGCACACTACATTGAACGTGATCACGATTGCCAACGCCTTGGTATAGCGATTATGCGGCAAGCTTTTGCGGTGCTTCTTCTTATAGCGCAGCCAATAATCATTGATAATGATCGCACCAGCATGAAACAAACCGTATGTGATGTAATACCACGTGACCCCATGCCAGAAGCCCATCACCAAGAAGTTGATCAGATATGCCAGTTGTGAAACGCGGATGCGGTTTTTGACCAGCTTGTGCTTCATGATGAAGAAGGTCACGCGCATAAAGACGAAATCGCGAAACCAGAAGCTCAAGCTCATATGCCAGCGATTCCAGAATTCCTTGATATTCGGTGCGGCAAAAGGCTTGTTGAAGTTCATCGGCGTGTCGATTCCCATCAATAGCGAAATCGCCACGGCAAACAAGCTGTACCCGGCAAAATCAAAGAACAAATACATGCTGTAGTCATACATATACCCCACCAGCGGCCAAGACAGCCCGCCGATATGCAAGGCGATGCGAGCAAGCCTTGGCAACCAAATCGTGCCAAAAATATAACCCAGGATATATTTATACAAGCAGCCCAGAAACAAATAATGCACTGCCCGCTCCAACATCCCCAAATAGGTTTCACGATCTAATACCGCTTCTTCATCAGCTTCAAAGCGCCGGAAGCGATCGATCGGGCCGCTGGAAATTGTCGGCATAAAGCACATGAAGCGCACCAGCGGCCACAGTTTCAATTGCTTAATGACCCCATCGCGCAGCTCCATCACCATTTGCACGGCTTTGAAGGTCAAATAACTGATCCCCAAAAAGCCCACCAATGACGGCTGAGCCGACCACAATGGTGTCAGCTTCACCACCACCAATGGCGCGATCGCAAGCAGCACTGTACCGACGAAAACCTGAGTCGCATTGTGCTGCTGGCGATAATGTGCATAAGCGAAGATCACCACGCTTTGCCAAATCATGTAACCGACTAACGCCACTGCTTGCGGCCACTTATCGCCGCCAAACATCAACACGATAAACGCCAAACTCACCAAAGCTTCATAACTGCGCAGCCGTTTACCATGCCACAAGCCAATGATCAGCGGCAATAACGCGACCAGCAAGTACAAGAAGTACTTGGGATCGGCGTATGGTTGTAAATTGATCATGCGTTAACCACCTGCATCAATTGTTTGATCGCCACCTTGCCATTGGCCGTTAATGGCAACTTGTCGACATATTTGAAGCGCTGCGGGATCATGTAGCTCATCATGGTTTCTTGCAGATGCTGGCGGATCGCTTTGGTCAAAGCCAAGCCGCTGGGGGCGTCTTTGGTCGGAACCACATAGGCGATCAATTGGCTGACTTTGTGTTGCGCGTCATATTTCGGCACCGCCACGGCACTGGCGATCACCGGCGTAGCGTTCAAGTAGTGATTGACCTCTTCTAATTCAATGCGATACCCGTTCAACTTGATTTGAAAATCCGTCCGCCCGCTGTAAAACCACATGTCGCCGTCTTGATAGCCCAAGTCGCCTGTGGCATATCCTGCCGGCGTGAAGGCGGCCTGCGTTTTGTCAGGGTTATTCAAGTAACCTTTGGAAACGTTAGGGCCTTGCAGGTACAATTCGCCGATGCCATCTTGCACATGTTGCAGCGAGATCTTGGTGTCAGGCTGCGCCACGCCAATGGGCAAGCGCGGATACTGATCCAACACCGCTTGGGTGATCTTCACGGCAGTCGTGGCCACCGTGGCTTCGGTCGGGCCATAAGTGTTATACACGTCAGCTTGCGGAAAGCGTGTCAACAGCGTTTGGGCGACTTGATGGGTCAACTCTTCGCCGCAGAAATAAAACTGCTGCAAGGCTGGATAATGTGCCGCGTCGAAATTCTTATCTAACAAGCAGATGCTGACAAACGACGGCGTGGATACCCACACCTGCATGCCCAGTTTCGGCAGTGTTTCAAACAAGTCTTTCAAGTTGGCCGTGACCCTGGCCGGCAGCACTTCTAACTCGCCGCCTGCCACCAGCGTCGGATACAAGCTCATCACCGACAAGTCGAATGAATAAGGGGCTTGCACCAGCGCCTTGACCGCTTGGGGCCAGGCAAACGTCTGCATCCAGTTGACGAAACTCAACAAGTTGGCATGCGAGATCTGCACCCCTTTAGGCCGTCCAGTGGTCCCAGAAGTGAAAATGATATAGAAATTCTGGGCGCCTAACACCGGCTGCAGCACTTGCTGGCCTTGAAATTGCTTAGCTGCCTGCCAAGCAGCGCCGCTTAAAGTCGGCGTGTGCATCGTCAACGGCAACGCCGCTAAAGCAATGATCATTGCCGGCTGGGCGATTTCTTCGATCATCACCAAGCGATCATTAGGCGAATGTGTATCCACTGGAATATAGGCGTGGCCAGCTTTGACGCACCCTAACATCGCAACGATCGTGTCAAAGCTTTGATCACAATACAACATCACTGGACTGCCAGCTGGTAAATGCTGTGCCGCTAAGGCTTGAGCGACGTGATCGGATTCAAGCTGCAGCTGGCCATAAGTATAATGATGCCCTAAGATATTGACCGCCGGCTTTGCTGGATCCACAGCGGCGATCGCAGTTAAGATGTTCGTTAGCATATTGATTCTCCTTGTCATGCTTGAGAGACAGATGAAACCGTGAAGTGACGAGCGGTTGGTTTTTCGTACAGCGCCGCAAAGCAACGCAATTGCGTATAAGTCGTGACGCCACTTAGGCAAAGTGCGCCCAACTGTCATCCTGCCCTATATCCACCGCGCACCCGCTTTGCTCTGCTCTGGGTTAGAATTCGTTGTAAATAAATTTGCTTGCACCGACGCCGCGATAACTATACAGATATACCAAAATCAAGATGATCGCAGCGTACAGCAGCGTTTTGCCAATGAATACGACGGCAGGTTTCTGCCACCAATGAATGGTCTTCATGATTGCCTCCTTCAGTCGATGTGGGCGACGACATATGGGATCCGCGGCGGTTTGGGCCAGCGCAGTTGCCAGACGATTGCCGCCGCCAACACGACGTTAATCGCCAAGGACAACAGCGGCGTCCAGCTTAACGTTGCCACCCATACGACTGCCAGCATCACCACCCACCGCGACAAGTGTGGCCGCGGCGGCCGCGGTCCCAGCCACGCCAGGCGCTTTTGCTTAAAGCCCACTTGCGCCAAATCGCTTAACGCAAAGCCGCTGTGCGCCCAAGTGTGCAACATGGCCCGCCGCACGATCGCCGTCAAAGCAAAATCCTGAAACGAATCAAACTTACCACAAGCAAAACCGATCACATCAAAATGTCCCACGACCAACGCATCCACTAACTTCGGCAGCTGCACAAATTGTGCCATAAAGCGCGGATCCAACCCGATATACGCATCAGCTTGAATCGCCGCCAATCCTGCTTGCACCGCCCCGTAATAACCAAAATGCCTAGACAGATGCAAGCAGCGCAACTGTGGCGTGATCGCCATTTGCTGTTGCAGCAGTTCGCTTGTTTCAGCATTGACACCATCATCGACAAGCCACGGGGTGATCGTGACTTCCGGCCACAACACTTGACATTTGTGTAACTGCTGCTGCAATTTCTGCCATATCTTGGTCAAATCTTCTTGTGCCACCGGTACGATGATCGCGATTTGCATATGGGCCTAGCGCCGTTCCTTTCTCCAAAACAGTGATGCACCAAATTTGATGTCACCTGTTATTAGTCGTCATTTGTGTTGAATTAATTGCGCAATTGCTAACCGTATTCCAGTGATGCAGGAGCGATGTTGCGCCACTATGCTCTGGATTTCTTTGTCAAGCTGCGTGGCGCAACGCGGGTGCGGTTAGCTATGTCATCGAACTCGGGGCAAAAAGCGCCCCAAGCCCGATGACTACGCTACCCGACCCGCTAAAAGCGCGCCGCTTCGCTCTGGCTTTCTTCGTCGAGCTGCACAGCCCAACGCGGCGTGATATAAGTCGTGACGCCGCCAAGGCACAAACCGCCTTTGCGTCATCCCGCCTTATATCCACCGCTAAGAACGGGCTGCTCCGCTCTGGTACACAAATAGCGCCTCAATGCTTATGAACTGAGTCTACGTCAGTCCGCATTGAGGCGCCCCTTAGGTTAATTTAGAATTATCTGAGAAATTCTCAGAAAACCATCAAACTTGGTCACTGCCAGGCAAGGTGATAATAAACACCGCACCGTGCGGGTGATTATCGACCACGCGCAGCGACCCGTTATTCAACGCCACCAAGCGCTCGGCAATCGCCAAGCCCAAGCCGGTGCCGCCGATTTTCTTCTCACGTGACGAGTCGACGCGATAGAATCGATCGAAGACCTTATCCTTGGCAGCATCTGGAATCCCTGGTCCCAAATCTGCTACCGCAATGCGCACTTCACCAGGCCGCTGGGACACCGTCAAAGTCACTGCACCTTGCCGGGCGTATTTCACCGCGTTATTGATCAATGCCACCAGCACTTGACTGATACTATCGGCATTGGCATAGGCTAAAGCCTGCTTAGGCGCCACGACTTTCAACTGCATCGGCTCAGGCGTCGGATACTGCGCCACCACATCTTGCACGACTGGCACCACATCAAACCAATTGTTGGCCAAATGGGCATGGTCCATCCGCGACAACGACAACAGCCGCTCGATCAGCTTTTGCATTTTCAATGATTCTGCTTCAATCGTCGCCAACGAATCTGGAATGATTCCCGGATGCGTCGCGGCGTGCCGGCGGATCAAACCAACATGCCCGCGGATGGCGGCAATTGGGGTACGCAATTCATGCGACGCGTCTGAGACAAATTGATGATCGCGGATCACTTGGCGATTCAGCGATTGCAAAAGCCGGTTAAATTCGGTGCCTAACACGCTAACTTCTTCAGGCCCGGCTGGTACCGGCAGCGTTTCGTGATACGTCTGATCTTGCGCTTCGGTGATTGCCGTTGCGGCATGAGTCAGATCCACCAGCGGTTGATTCAAGCGCCGCGCTAACACGCGGATCGCCAACAACCCCACCACTAATGCCACCAGCGAGACACCAACGATCACAAACACCAACAACTCAAACAAACCAAGCATATTGTTGAGACTCAACCAGATCTCATAAGATACTGCAACGTGATTAACTGTGCGATGCTTCAGCAAATGGTAGAAAACGCCGCGATCATCTTGATACACAATATGCGAACTCAACGCCCAAGTGTCTGGATTGTCCGCCAGAAACGCTTTCGTCCGCCGCGTGTAATAATAACGTGCCTTGCGATTTGTAGGATGGACCTTCACCCGCACGTATGTTGTATGCATATTGATGTTGGCCGTTGCGCGCCAATAATCCCAATCTGGCGTGTTGTCGGCGAAACTTTCTTGCAATGTAGCCATCAAGTCTTGGGCGTCAACTTGCTTGTTGTGCACCAGCCGCGTCCCGACCGTCGTCAGACTGGCAACGACGATCACCGCGGCCAGAATGCTCATTAATATCATATATGCCTGCGACATTTGCGCCGCGCTAGTTGCGATCCTGCGTTTAGCCATGACACCAATCCTGACTCAGCACATAGCCGACGCCGCGCACGGTGTGGATCAACCCCGCCGCCGTACCAAGCTTGTGCCGTAAATAACGGATGTAGACGTCAACGATATTGACCTGTCCGCCAAAATCCGCTCCCCACACCGCATCCAACAACTCATCACGGGTCATCGGCGCATCTGCATGCTGCATCAGCGTCAGTAATAATTCATACTCCCGAGGCGTCAGCTGCGCGACTTGATCCTTCTTGTGCACCGTCCGTGCTTTGGTATCAAGGGTCAAATCGCCGCAAGTATACGTCTGTGCCACACTCGTCGCTTGACGCCTAATGCATACGCGCACCCGCGCCAACAGTTCCTCGATTTCAAAAGGCTTGGTGATATAATCATCAGCGCCATTATCCAACCCCGCGACCTTGTCCCCCACGTAGTCACGCGCCGTCATCATAATCACCGGCAACTGCGACGTTTTACGGATCCGCCGCAAGACTTCCAACCCGTCGAGTTTCGGCAGCATCCAATCTAAGATCACCAGATCCAACTCGCTGCCATGTGCTTGATAATACGCCCAAGCCGCCGCCCCATCGGCCACCGAATGCACCGTATACCCTTCAAATTTCAACTCTGACGCCACAAATGTCGTCAAACTGGTTTCATCTTCAACTAATAGAATATTCTGTGCCATGTCATCCTCCGCTTTCAAGAATAGCACGCACAAGCCACCAAGGACTCAACCGTCGCGTCCCTTAAGATTATTTAAACAACCTTCAGCAACCAAAAAAAGGCGGCTGAGCATCATTGTGCTAGCCGCCTTATGTGTGTACAACAAATACACGATCAGCATTCGCTATCGTGGAAATTTGTCGCAACAGGCTATGTTTCCTTGTGCCTGTTGGGTTTCGTCGAGCTCCGCAAAGCAACGCGATTGCGTATAAGCCATCCCGAGTCCATGGCCAAGACCGCCATTGACTCAGGCTGTCTTATACACATCGCTAAATGCGCTTTGCTCCACTCTGGTTTCGTCGAGCTGCGCAGCCCAACGCGGCGTGATATAAGTCGTGATGGCGCCAAGTGCGGGCTGCTTCGCTCTGGATATTCAGTTAAGTACTCAGCGCCGTAAGCCTACGTGCGCTGAGGTGGTCGTGGTGCAATCTGATAACGTCCTGGCATTGCCCAAGACTACGGACATTGGGCTTCATGGCGCTCTGGCGCTTTGAACGCACGAGCCGCGGTGCATGCCGTTACACATAACACCCTCAGATCAGCTCGTGTAGGGATGCCGGGTACAGACCAACTTGTACTTTGCCAGTCTCAACACCCCACTGCAGGTTGCAAGGATAATATAGCACCGCCGCCAATATTAAGCAAGCGTTTTACAAACTTTTTACAATTTAATTTCAACTGTGTTCTATCGTAATACAAAGCGCCTGAGACCGCGTCTCAGGCGCTTACGTTACTTATTGCGGCTCACTGTTGTTGCCAAGCGCATCAGCAAGCCAAACATTAACAATCCTCCGACGATTTTCCAAGTCTTCGCCGGCACAGCAGCGATCGTACTTCTGACGTCTTCTTTAGTTGGCATCATGTGGCATCGCCCCTTTCTAACTTAATCATAGCGGAGCGCCGGCAGTGTTAGCAACTTTAAGGCTAACCCATAATTCTTAGCAATAACCAAAAAAATCGCAACACTTTAGAAAGTGTTGCGATCTTATCTTGAACGCTTGTGCTAACCAGTAGCCTTAGGTTGATCGTCGCTGTCGTTTAACGACGCTTACGTTGCGCCAATCCAATCAATCCCATAGCCCCTGCAAACAACGCTCCTACCACACTCATCAAACCAGACTGATTATCACCAGTATCCGGTAAGGATGTCCGCGCCGTTTTAGCTGCACGGCTCGACTGTGCATTAGCTGATGATTGGGCCGATTCGACATTGGTATCTGGTAAAGCAGTCCGAGTCATTGTTGTTGCATACCCAGTCTGTGCATTGACCGATGTCTGTGCATTGACCGATGATTGAGCCGACTCGACATTAGTATCTGGTAAAGAGGTCCGAGCCATCGTTGCTGCATGCCCAGTTTGTGCGTTAACTGCCGGTCGATCGGAATCACCATTAGGCGACGATGTGTTGGTATTCGAAGCCTCGCCATTAGTATCTGGTAAGGTCACGCGCGTACCATTGGCCCCATCACCCGTTAATCCGGAGCCACCATTTGATTCAGTGCCAATACTGTTTCCGGCAGTGTTGCTGGAACCAGAACTGGAGATTGAGTTGGATGTGGAAGCGGAGGTACTGTTCGAGGTCGTAGTAGATCCGGAGTTACTGGTCGAATCCGAAGTAGAACCGGAGTTGCTGATCGAGTTCGTTGTAGAACCGGAGTTGCTGATCGAGTTCGACGTGGAGCCCGAATTGCTATTCGAGTTCGTTGCAGAACCAGAATCGCTGGTCGAGTTCGAGATGGAGCCAGAGTTACTGTTCGAGTTCGACGTGGAGCCCGAATTGCTATTCGAGTTCGTTGTAGAACCGGAATTGCTGGTCGAGTTCGACGTGGAGCCAGAGTTGCTATTCGAATCCGAAGTCGAGCCGGAATTGCTGTTTGAGTTCGAGGTGGATCCGGAGTTGCTGGTCGAATCCGAAGTAGAACCGGAATTACTGTTCGAGTTCGTTGCAGAACCGGAATCGCTGGTCGAGTTCGACGTGGAGCCCGAATTGCTATTCGAGTTCGTTGTAGAACCGGAATTGCTGTCCGAGTTCGAGGTGGAGCCAGAGTTGCTGGTCGAATCCGAAGTAGAACCGGAATTACTGTTCGAGTCTGGAATAGATACGGAATTGCTGTTTGAGTTCGAGGTGGAACCAGAGTTGCTGGTCGAATCCGAAGTAGAACCGGAATTACTGTTCGAGTCTGGAATAGATACGGAATTGCTGTTTGAGTTCGAGGTGGAACCGGAATTGCTGCTTGAGTTCGAGGTCGAGCCAGAGTTGCTGGTCGAATCCGAAGTCGAGCCGGAATTGCTGTTTGAGTTCGAGGTCGAGCCAGAGTTGCTGTCGGAGTTCGAGGTGGAACCGGAATTGCTGGTCGAATCCGAAGTAGAACCGGAATTACTGTTCGAGTTCGAGGTCGAGCCGGAATTGCTGTTTGAGTTCGTAGTGGATCCGGAGTTGCTGATCGAGTTCGACGTGGAGCCCGAATTGCTATTCGAGTTTGTTGCAGAACCGGAATTGCTGGTCGAGTTCGAGATAGAGCCAGAGTTACTGTTCGAGTTCGACGTGGAGCCGGAGTTGCTGTCGGAGTTCGAGGTGGAACCGGAATTACTGTTTGAGTTCGAGGTCGAGCCAGAGTTGCTGTCGGAGTTCGAGGTGGAACCGGAATTACTGGTCGAATCCGAAGTAGAACCGGAATTACTGTTCGAGGTCGAGCCAGAGTTGCTGTCGGAGTTCGAGGTGGAACCGGAATTGCTGATCGAATCCGAAGTAGAACCGGAATTACTGTTCGAGTTTGTTGCAGAACCGGAATCGCTGGTCGAGTTCGAGGTGGAACCAGAGTTGCTGGTCGAATCCGAAGTAGAACCGGAATTACTATTCGAGTTCGAGGTGGAGCCGGAATTGCTATTTGAGTTCGTAGTGGATCCGGAGTTGCTGATCGAGTTCGACGTGGAGCCCGAATTGCTATTCGAGTTTGTTGCAGAACCGGAATCGCTGGTCGAGTTCGAGATGGAGCCAGAGTTACTGTTCGAGTTCGACGCGGAACCGGAGTTGCTATTCGAATCCGAGGTGGAGCCAGAGTTGCTGTCCGAGTTCGAGGTGGAACCAGAGTTGCTATTCGAATCCGAAGTCGAGCCCGAATTGCTGTTTGAGTTCGAGGTGGAACCAGAGTTGCTATTCGAATCCGAAGTCGAGCCCGAATTGCTGTTTGAGTTCGAGGTGGAGCCGGAGTTGCTGGTCGAATCCGAAGTCGAGCCGGAATTACTGTCCGAGTTCGAGGTGGAACCAGAGTTGCTGTCCGAGTTCGAGGTGGAACCGGAGTTGCTGGTCGAATCCGAAGTCGAGCCGGAATTACTGTCCGAGTTCGAGGTGGAACCAGAGTTGCTGGTCGAATTCGAAGTAGAACCGGAAGTACTGTTCGAGTTCGATGCGGAGCCAGAGTTGCTGGTCGAATCTGAAGTACTGTTCGAATCTGGAGTAGATCCGGAATTGCTGTTTGAGTTCCAGGTAGAACCAGAGTTGCTGGTCGAATCCGAAGTAGAACCGGAAGTACTGTTCGAGTTCGAGGTGGATCCGGAGTTGCTATTTGAATTCAGCTGGCTAATGGAATTTGACTGGGAGACCAAATCACTCGTTGACGTCGACTGAGAGCTAGAGTCACTCGTTGACGTGGACTGGGAATCAGATTCGCTCGTTGACGTCGACTGGGAGTCAGAGTCACTTATTGACGTGGAAGCTGAGTCAGAGTCACTTGTTGACGTGGTGGACTGAGAGTCGGATTCGCTCGTTGACGTGGAAGCTGAGTCGGACTCACTCGTTGATGCGGACTGGGAATCAGAGTCACTTGTTGACGTGGTGGACTGGGAGTCAGAGTCGCTCGTTGACGTAGACTGAGAGTCAGAGCCACTTGTTGACGTAGACTGGGAATCAGAGTCACTTGTTGACGTGGTGGACTGGGAGTCAGAGTCGCTCGTTGACGTAGACTGAGAGTCAGAGCCACTTGTTGACGTAGACTGGGAGTCAGATTCGCTCGTTGACGTAGACTGAGAGTCGGAGTCACTTGTTGACGTAGACTGGGAGTCAGAGCCACTTGTTGACGTGGTGGACTGAGAGTCGGATTCGCTCGTTGACGTCGACTGAGAGTCAGATTCACTTGCTGACGTAGACTGGGAGTCAGAGTCACTTGTTGATGTGGAAGCTGAGTCAGAGTCACTTGTTGACGTAGACTGGGAGTCAGAGTCACTTGTTGACGTAGACTGAGAGTCCGAATCACTTGTTGACGTGGAAGCTGAGTCGGACTCACTCGTTGATGCGGACTGGGAATCAGAGTCACTTGTTGATGTGGAAGCTGAGTCAGAGTCACTTGTTGACGTGGAAACGGACTTAGAATCACTGGCAGACGCCGAGTTTGATACGCTATCACTTGCTGAGTCACTGGCAGAGTCTGATTCGGAATCACTCTTCGAATCAGATACACTTTCAGATACCGAGTTTGATACGCTATCACTTGCTGAATCACTGGAAGAATCCGATTCGGAACCACTCTTCGAATCAGATACACTTTCGGATGCTGAGTTTGATACGCTATCACTTGCTGAATCACTGGCAGAATCAGATGCGCTTTCGGATACCGAGTTCGATACGCTATCACTTATTGAGTCACTAGCAGAGTCTGATTCGGAATCACTTGTTGACTTGGCCTCGGAATCAGAGTCACTCGTTGATGTCGAAACTGATTCAGAATCACTTGCTGACGTAGAAACTGATTCAGAATTGCTTGCTGACTTGGACTGGGAGTCTGAGTCACTGGCAGAGTCTGATTCGGAGTCGCTCTGTGAATCAGATGCACTGTCAGACGCCGAGTTCGATAAACTATCGCTTACTGAGTCACTAGCAGAGTCGGATTCCGAGTCGCTCTGTGAATCAGACGCACTGTCAGATGCTGAACTGCTCTCAGATATTGAGTCACTGGCAGAGTTCGATTCCGAGTCACTCTGTGAATCAGATACACTGTCAGACTCCGAGTTCGATAAACTATCGCTTACTGAGTCACTAGCAGAGTCGGATTCCGAGTCGCTCTGTGAATCAGACGCACTGTCAGATGCTGAACTGCTCTCAGATATTGAGTCACTGGCAGAGTTCGATTCCGAGTCACTCTGTGAATCAGATACACTGTCAGACTCCGAGTTCGATAAACTATCGCTTACTGAGTCACTAGCAGAGTCGGATTCCGAGTCGCTCTGTGAATCAGACGCACTGTCAGATGCTGAACTGCTCTCAGATATTGAGTCACTGGCAGAGTTCGATTCCGAGTCACTCTGTGAATCAGATACACTGTCAGATGCTGACTTTGATAGGCTATCGCTTACTGAGTCACTAGCAGAGTCGGATTCCGAGTCGCTCTGTGAATCAGACACACTGTCAGACGTCGAGTTCGATAAACTATCACTTTCTGAGTCACTAGCAGAGTCGGATTCCGAGTCGCTCTGTGAATCAGACGCACTGTCAGACGCCGAGTTCGATAAACTATCGCTTACTGAGTCACTAGCAGAGTCGGATTCCGAGTCGCTCTGTGAATCAGACGCACTGTCAGATGCTGAACTGCTCTCAGATATTGAGTCACTAGCAGAGTCGGATTCCGAGTCGCTCTGTGAATCAGACGCACTGTCAGATGCTGAACTGCTCTCAGATATTGAGTCACTAGCAGAGTTCGATTCCGAGTCGCTCTGTGAATCAGGTACACTGTCAGATGCTGAGTTTGATAAGCTATCGCTTACTGAGTCACTAGCAGAGTCTGATTCCGAGTCGCTCTGTGAATCAGATACACTGTCAGATGCTGAGTTTGATAGGCTATCACTTACTGAGTCACTGGCAGAGTCTGATTCGGAGTCGCTCTGTGAATCAGATGCACTGTCAGATGCCGAGTTCGATACACTATCCGTTAATGAGTCGCTGGCAGAGCCCGATTCGGAATCGCTCTCTGAGGCGGATGCACTTTCGGATGCACTTATAGATTCGGATATCGAAATGCTATCTGGTGCTGCGGGCTGACTCATAGAAGTCGAGGCACTTGTCGAAGCGCTTGTTGATGTGCTTTCTGACAAACTTGCCTTGCCTGAATCTGCCGTCGAGGTGCTATCTGAGGCCACCGACTGGCTCGCTGAAGTCGAAGCACTTGTTGAAGTACTTTCTGACAAACTTGCCTTACCCAAATCAACCTTCGAGGTGCTATCTGAGGCCACCGACTGGCTCGCTGAAGTCGAAGCACTTGTTGAAGTACTTTCTGACAAACTTGCCTTACCCAAATCAACCTTCGAGGTGCTGTCTGAGGCTACTGATTGGCTCGCTGAAGCAGAAGCACTTGTTGATGCGCTTTCTGACAAACTCGTCTTACCTGAATCTGCCGTCGAGGTGCTGTCTGAGGCTACTGATTGGCTCGCCGAAGTCGAAGCGCTTGTTGATGTGCTTTCTGACAAACTCGTCTTGCCTGAATCTGCCGTCGAGGTGCTGTCTGAGGCTACTGATTGGCTCGCCGAAGTCGAAGCACTTGTCGAAGCCGACTGTGCATCCCCGGTTTCATCACTTGCCGGCTCATTGCCCCCATCTGACACAGAAGCACTCATCGACTCGCTAGTCGATGCGCTGATTGATTCGCTCATCGAAGCGGATGCAGACGTACTGGTGGATTCACTTGTTGACGCAGACTGTGCATCACCACTTCTGCCGCTAACCGAATCATTATCCACAGCTGACACAGAAGCACTCATCGACTCGCTAGTCGATGCGCTAGTTGATTCGCTCATCGAAGCGGACGCAGACGTACTGGTGGATTCACTTGTTGACGCAGACTGTGCATCACCACTTCTGCCGCTAACCGAATCATTATCCACAGCTGACACGGAAGCACTCATCGACTCGCTAGTCGATGATGATGTCGACACGGAAGCACTCGCTGAAGCGGACTCTGAAGCACTCGCCGAAATGCTTCGTGAATCTAATCTAGACCCACTGGCCAAACCAGAAGTTGAATCACTGTCTGGCTTATCAGCGGTGTTTGACAAAGAGCTGCTAGTCGACAAACTCATCGAACTTGAAGTCGACTCGCTAGTTGAGCTGTCGGATGTATTCGAGCCTGAATTGCTGCTTGGCAGACTCATTGATGTTGATAAAGACGCACTCGTCGACTCAGATAAGGATCCGCTCGTCGAATTATCCTTTTGTTGACTGGTCGATTCTGAGTTGCTCATCGACGAGGCAGGGATCTTCCCTGTTTGCTGAGTCGCCAGCACTTGCTGTTGATCAGCTTCAACTGTGACCGCTTGTGTGGCACTGGCAGACGCTGCAACGGTTGGCATGCCTAATATGCCGGCAACGATCCCGCTAAAAGTTGTGGTACCGGCAACGAGCCACTTCTTGCCATCTTTATAAAGGCGGAAACGAACCTTCTCGTCTGTAACAACAACATTATGATCACCTGATAGATTCTTCTTCATAAGACCCATACCTCCAACGGTGCGCGCACTCAACGCGTCCGTGACCTCCATAAACCTTGCATAACTCAATACCATGTATCCTCGATCGCCCCCACGACCAGCGCCACTCATGCGCTATACCATCGCTGTTGCACACTCACCAGCAAACGGCAGAGATACATTTTTACAAATATTTCTATACATAATATAACGCGGGTTCTGCACCAATCTAAATCATATTTCGTAAAAATCGTTTGTAGTTTATAGAACAGTTTACACAAGTACGGCTTGTGTGGGGCTAATCTGACAACACAAAATGCCTTCTCGCCACTTCAGTCTGATAGTGGCGAGAAGGCATTTTGTGACACGTTGTTTCTGCTTGATCACTTAACGCGCAGTTTCGTTAATGGCATCCCTGCTTGCTTGAGTTGTTCATACTCGTCCAATGACACCCAAACTTCATGCACATATGATACCTTGTTGGTAAGAATATCTGCGAGATTGCCGCGTACCCGCCCTTCTTCGTCAAAAGGCGATTCATTCATTCGCAAGACATTGTGCGACTGTGTCTGTGCCAACACATCTAACTCGATCCCCAAATAACCAATTGTGACCACATCCTCAGCTGATACCAGTTGACCGATTTGGGCACTTAAGAACGTATTGATCGTCGGGTAGTGGGCAATGACTTCATGAGTTTGCGGATCTTCAATAGTAATATAATTGATCACTTTATTATAGAAAAAGTAACGGACAACAGCTGCGTCAGCGTCATTATAAAAGTCAATTTCCTGAATATCATTATTATAGTAATAAATATCACTATAATGCTTGCCGTCCGGTGCAAACTCTTGGATAAAGTCCAGTGAGCCATCATCATTAACATACCGAATATCTTGTACCGCACGCCGCGTATTCGGAAATAGGTATTCACGCGCAATTGGATCACCAGCGTCTTCAACATAGATGCTGCCGTCTTGGTACATGTTAACTTTTGCGCCGGTTGGCACTGGCACATCATTGAAGAAGCGATAGCCTGCTGGATCATAATGCCGGCCAGCCACCAAATCAACCACAGTGCCACCAGTCAGGCCTGCTTGGGCTAATATTTTGGTAAATTGTTGGGCATTCTGCAAGCCGATCACCTGCGCAGCGTTGGCTTTGGCGCGAGCCACCATCGGCGCCCAATCCGCATTATCAGGTGCCGCGCGATTAATTATTTCGTAATGCATTGATCATCACCTGCCATTTCTCTGCGATTACGTGATCTTGAAAGTCCGCGACGGATGTTTGCGTATTTGCGGCCAGTGTCGCATAATCAGCCGCCAACAGCCGCTCAACTCCGGCAGCCAGTTGTTCAGCGCTGTACGTTTCTGAATCGCGCTTGAACGGTTGCAAGAAGCCGTTGATCCCATCTTGAATCAATTCTTGAGCCCCAAAGCGCGCCGCAAAAGTCACCACTGGCAATCCTGCATTGAGCGCTTCGATATAAGTCAAGCCAAAGCCTTCAGAATACGATGCTGAAACAAACGCGTCATATTGCGGATAAACCGTATCAAGATGGTCTGATAAGCCCTTCAACGTGACGATCGACCCAACGTTTTGGTCATCAATGGCTTGCTGGATCGTTGCTTGTTCCCCACCTTGGCCGTAAATATCCAAAGTGACTGGGATCTTCTTGGCATCTAAGATCGCAACGGCCTTAACGATCAAGTCGATATGTTTCTCTTTAGCCAACCGTGATGCCGTGATCAACCGCAAGGCGCCAGTTCGTTGATGAGCAGCCGCCGGTTTGCCCCCATCTGCCACCCCGCCTACAGGAATGGTGACCACCTTATCACCACTGTTTGGGAAGTCACGCAACAGATCTTGCCGTTGCAGCTGCGTCGCCACCACGACGCGATCGACAGCAGCCAAGTAATCAAGCAGGTACTCATAATGATCATTCCACAATGGATGCGCCGCCACGTCCCGATCAGATAAGTGATCAGCATGGACCATATACACCAGCTTGGCGTCTGGAATACGCGAAACCATCAAGGCTTGATCAACATTCTCGCCGCGATCGATCAAGAAAGTGCTCCCGCCGGCGTATGCGCGGTCAAGTTGCGCAAAGAAATACCGATGCAAGCCAACCAAGTTTCGAAAGTACAAGTGCTTGCCTGCTTCATCAAACAAATGAATGTTCACCACTTGGCGGCCGCGATGCAGATCATCACGTTCTTCATACATCACCTTGCGCTGGCCAGTTGCTGCATTAAATAACTCGGTGCGGCCGCTAGAAACCAACAGCATTGAGCTGTCTGGATGATGTTGATCAGGATATTTCACCAAATGATGCACGGCACGGATCCCCGAATCAAACACTTCGATCGACAAACGATGGGTTTGTGTATCATCGATCACCTTAGTTTGGCTGGACGCTTGCCGATGCGTCAAGCCTTGGGTAAGATAGTCCCCGCCTAAAACCAAATACTCCCAAATATTCAGCACATGGTCATCTTGCAGCCCCCATTTATCGATTGCCCGATGCAGATCAAAGATCAGATCCAAGAACACGAACCGATAAGGCAAGCCGGCCTGTTGAAACCGCCGCGCCCGATAGAATTGCGCATGTTCAACCCCTGAATTGCCGATTCCCATCGCCAAATTTACAAAGAAATTCATCTTACCGTCTCCCATCATCCACTGCTTGATCACCTGCTGTGTCCAGCAGCTCAAGCATTGTTTTAACATATGGCCTTAATGCGCGCGTTTGGGCACCCCATTGCGCTTGTTGCAAACGTTGTGTACCAAAGCATGCCATCAACGCCTCAAGTCGCTTTCGCACCCATGTCGCCGAGTCGCCGCAATGCGGCGGCGTTGGGATATACACGCATTCAGCAGCCGGTTGCGGCACAAAACTGGCGATCCACTGCTGCTTTGGCTGCAGTTGAATGACCAGCGGCAATTCGGTTTGCTCCCGCGGGGTCACCACGCAGAAGTCCCTGGCATGCATGTGAATCGCATATGCCGCCAATGTGTCGGCTTCGGCCAACACTAACTGGTGAAACCTTAATGCAGTGGCACTCAATGACACCAATTGCACCGCATAATTCATGTCTTCAGGCGCCAGCGTGAAATCCAGCGTCTTTTGATCGCCAACGATCCGATCAAGCCGAACGCCTTGCTTGGAGTAACTCTCCACCGCTAGCCCAACAGCGTCTGCTGGTGTCGCCGTCCACTCACCGGCTAAGCGATACGCGCGCTTTGGCAGCAACAGCGGCATGCAAGGCCCTGTCACAGGCTGTTGCTCACCGAATCCGCCATGCCATTGATAAATCGCCGCGCCTGGTGTTGCCAGCGGATCGACCCACTCAACTGTCCCATCAGCTTGCGGTACGATTTGCGCACCGGCGGCTTCAACAAAGCGCAAATCAGGCACCCAATTAAGCATATAGATCATGATTGCGCCTCCTGTTGGATCAATTGGATCTGATGACGCAGCTGCGTCACAAACCAAGTCACGATCCCATTGGTATCATCGTTATGGCGTCCAACCAACCCTTTAGCCAACAACCGCGCTTTGGGCCAGCGCGTCTTCAACCAGTCGCGCAAGGTGACAAAGGCAGTCGCGTCATAATCGTCATTTTGCATATACGCGATTGCAAAAGTCGTTTGTTGGTAATCGCCGGCTAAGAAATTCTCGTCAAAGCGCGCATTCAGCGCAGCGATCGCCTCAGCGCTTAGACTATTCTGATAGTACAACAGGCAATCTTTGGCGGTTGCAAAATCCTCTGGTCGCACCAGCTTACCGTTAGCCGCGATCGTGCCAAGATGGATCAACGGCTTGCCGATCACCACGGCCCGCGGCTTTAGGTATCTGGCATAATACAGCGCGCCATAAGTGCCCATGGATAAACCTGTCAAGATCAATTGATCGCTTGCAAACCCTAGGCGGTGCAGAGTATCGCGAATCACCCCAACCAATTGCGCAATCACTTGCGAATCCCCGAGATAAAACGCACCGCCTTCCAGTCGTCCGTCGGCGATCAACAGGAACGGCCCATGCAAGGCGCGCATCATGTGCTTGCCTTCAAACCCTGGCGCCTCCCGATACCCGGCAAAATACACCGTCAGCGGCGGGTGCATATCTCCTGCTTCGAAGTAAGTATACAAGTCAGATTCTGCACTTAACCGCTGACCATTGAGTTCAAACGCGCCATATGAACCGCGGCTGCGGGCGACTCGCACACTGCCGATTTCGACTGTACCAAAGCCGCGGGCATAAAAGAATAACTGCACGTGTACCCCATGCGCCCCTCCGGCAATCATCAGCGGCTGCTTGGTTGTTTGCTCAGCAACCGCTGACTTCAACTGCGCGTGGGTACGATTTGAAGCCACCACTTGCGCACGCACCTGTAATTGCGCGCCATGCGCGGCACTTTCAAAGCGCAACTCATTCACCGCATGCGGTGGGACCCAAAGTGCCCGCCGACTTTGCGCCACTAACTGCCACGCCTGACCGAAATCATCGCTGAGTCGATACTTGACGTTTCCCAATACCTGCCAAGGATGCGATCCGACTAGGGCAATCTTATCCAAATCCAATGCGTACCCGCCACCGCTTGAACCCATTGGAAAGAAGTCATCATTTAACAGCCGGCTCACTGCCGCAGGCTCCTTTAAATCCAAGGCAATGCCGCCACGCAACGCCAACAAAGCTTGTAATTGCGGCGAAAGCGCCAGATGTTGTGCATATAAGATCCGATTAGCCGGCAGTTGCTTGATCACCTCTGCATCCCACGCCCACGAGCCTGCCGACAGGATCATCAATGCCTGCTGATAAGCTTCGCCAAGTCTGTGTGCGGCAAATAACGGCTCCCCAGACTGCAGTTTGGCTTCTGGCTGCTCGGCAACTTCGAAAGTGAAGGCGGCGTCCAAACTTGTTGGATCAACCACAGGGGCTCCGCCCAGTTGAATAATCAGCGTGTGGTCCTTCATGATAATTGCGCCTCCCATCGTGCAACCAGCGTTTGTGCTTGATAATGTTCAGCCAAGGCAACATTTGCCACCACAGCCTGATTAAACCGCCGCAAATCAACGATATAAGTCCATGCTGCATCGGCAATGGCCAGCGGGTCGGTACAAATCATCCCGTTAACTTGCGCGCTGACTAACTCGTTAGCCTTCAAGACGACTTGCGGCACACCAGCAGCAACGGCTGCCAGTTGCGAGAACAGTTGCGGCTTTGTTGCCGTGCCAATGTAGACGCGTGCTGTTGCCATAGCCGCTTGCAGCGCGGCATCAGAACATTCCGTCACGTCAACGCGTTGCAAGTTCAGCAGCGCGGCTTGCAATTGGCCGTCATGCGCTGCATCTTCGCTTTTGGCATGTCGCAGAGGCTGCCGATGTGACAGCGCGGCTTGAGCCGCTGCCAACTCAGGCCAATCTGTCATCGTCAAGCCGGCTTCCTTGAGTGCCCAAGCATTGATAAGATTTTGCATCATGTTGGCTTGGGCCTGATCAACTGCCAACACACAAAGCCGAGCTGATGCGTGACTGGCCAGCTTCACCAACAACTGCCGCAACAGCGCCTGTGGCTCAAACGGTGCATCCCCGACTTCCCACACGATCAACTCGTGATCTTGCTCGTTACTCGTGCCTAACGCCAAGGAAATTGCCGCAGGTAACAAGACTTGAGCTTGGGCTTGCAGCTGTTGGCTGCTTCGCAAAGGCACCCACTGCTGCAAATACCGCACTTGATCTGCGGCGGTCATAAACACCAGGTGGGCATCACCATCGTCAAAATCCGGATTCCAGCCGCCAGCTTCACCGACCAGATACACCGTGTGCAGACGCTTGGCCAACATTTTGCCGACGACTTGATCAGCACTGATCACCATGCTTGAAGCGGGGTTCAACCAGCGCGTTAAGTATTCTTGAACGATCGCTGCCATATTGGGATATGCTTGCGCCTTGAAGCGCGCTTGGGCAGCTTGGGCGATGTGCACCTCGTTAGGTGTCTGCGTCATCACTACCTGTTCTTGGGCATTGTAATACACCCGGCGCACCAATTGATCTGCTTGATCATACCAAGTCGTCCACAAATGCCAGCCGCGATCATCGTATTGATCAACGTGACGGCCTTGTGGGGTGAACCACTCAACTTGCCAAACACAGCCGCGCGCATGCAGGTGCACACACAAGGTGCGCACGCCTGCGACATAATAATTAGTGGTCGGCCAAGCCACCAGCGGCAAAGCATCAGCAGGCACGTCAAGCGTCGCCAGCTCCTGTGGTACGCCGTCACAAGTTTGCGGCAAATCCAACATCGCATCAAATACTGACCAAGTCGCTTCAGTCAATAACCCAGCCGCTTGCAGGCGCCAATGTTGGTCAGGAACTGCCGCAATAATCGCCAAGGTGAAGGGGTGCTTTGCTTGCTGATACGTCTTAGCCAATGCCATCACCGGATCATGGGCTTGCTTTAAATTAGGGATCATTACTGGCATAGGCACCTCCTTGTGACTAGTCGTCAAATAATTGATAGCGATCTTTATTCCACACTGCCAAGAACTGCTGGCTAACGTTATCGCCCACTGTGACTAAGATAAATAAGTTACCGATCATTGGTGAGAAGTTGGCAATTCCAGGGATCGCCAGGCCAATCACCAATGGCAGCCCGGCAATGATCGTGATCACCGTATTGGCCACTAAGTTCAAAGCGATGACATGTTTCAACAAGAAGTGCTCAGTCGCTTCACCTGGTCGCACACTTGGAAAGTAATCCCCAGCCTCTTTCATTTGGCGCGCTTGGCGCCATGGTTGGACATTGATCACCGCAAACCCCCAACCTAACAGCCACACCACCAGCACATACGCCAACACACCTTGCCAATGGGTATAAGCGGTCCAGCTTAAGACCAGCCGCCCCCATGATTGCTCAGTGGCGCCTAATTTGGTCACGACCCAGCGCGGCAAGGTAAACAGCAGCGTTGAGAACATGAACGGCATGGCTCCGGCACCAAGCAGCCGCAGCGGCACATAGCCTTGCACCAACGGACTAGGCGCCAGTGGCCGGATGATCGGCAGCCGTACTTCAGCTTGATAGAAGCAAATCGCCAACGGCAGAAACACCGCAACGATCAGCAATGCGCCAACAATGTGGCCCGGTGTCAATGGATATTGCGTTTGGCCCCAGCCATTAGCCAACAGTTGCGGCAAGCGCACCAACATTCCTGGCATGATCAAGGCCAACGTGCCGCCGAACCCATGCATCACATTCAAGTTGCCCAAGAAAATGGTCAACATCGCCCCTGCAACCAACATCACCACAGTAGCGGCGAATGCCCAGTCCTGCCGACCGATTTCATAGCTGACTAAGGCTGGCGCAAGCGGTTTGGCAAAAGCGATCGCTTGCCCCACTGCCAAGATCAGCGCGATGCCATTTTGAAAGTAGCCATTCTGCCGCCGACTGAGGCGGTTAATACTGGGCAGATCTAACGCCGCCAGCACCTGCCAGCAGATCATGGCCGTCATGTACGGTGCCAGACCTAGCGAAAACAGCGTTGCCGCATCCAGCGACCCACCGGTCAGCGAACCGACGATTTGCCACCACGCCCCTTGGCGCAACACGTCAGCCGCATGCGCTTGATCGATCAAAGGCAGCGGAAGCTGTTGGCCTAACGCATAAACTGTGATCAAAGCCACTGTCCACAACAGCCGGCGTATGATGACTCGATATTTAGACAATAGATGATGCCACCTTATGGATAATTAATTGTGAGCGTGCCATCAGCTTCTGATAACACCTCAGCACACAACAGATTCTGCACGGTGCGGTGCGCAAGCGTTAATTTCATCTGAGCAAAAGCACGCCGCGCTTCTGTTTGATATTCAAACACCACGTCACGCTGGGCAACTTGCCGGCCGGCCACCACCGTCTTAAGTGTATCCAGCGCATCAACTTGCGCGATCCATGCATTATCGATCGCCTTAAGCAATACCACGCGTTGAAAATACAACCATTGATCCTCAGCCGCAAACTGGGCGCGCTGTGCGGCCAGCCGGGAAGTCATTAACGCAACCAGCCAGTCTTTGGTGGGATGCAGCGGCAGCTCATCTGGTTCAAAATCCCGATCGACTTCGTCATACAATAACTGCAACAATTCGCCTCGGGTGTGGCCGGCTGCCAACACGACCTTGGCGCCAGCCACTAAGCGGCGGTGCACGAATTCATCTAAGTTAGGTGCTGTCATGATCTGCTGGCGGGTTTGATATACCAAGTCGCGCTGCACGCGAAACACTTCCCCATATTGCATCGTGGTAAATCGCGCTGTGCGCTGGTCATCAGCGACCTTAGCCTGAGTGCGGCGGATCACGTGCGCAAAGCGGCTATGCCGAGACAAGGTTTGCCGCGGATCATCGTGGTGTTTCAAGACGAAGCGGTTGATTGCTTTAGGCCCATGGGCGATCAAGATCCGATCATCTAAGGCCGAATAGAATTGACTGGCGCCTGGTTGCCCTTGGCGGCCGGCCCGCCCTCTCAGCTGATCATCTACGCGCTTAAATGACATGCGTTCAGTGCCAATGACCAGCAAGCCGCCTAAGGCAATGGCGGCATCGTCGACATGGATATCGGTACCTCGGCCAGCTAATGATGTTGCCACCGTTACCGCCCCACACTGGCCAGCAGCGGCAATGATCTGCGCTTCTTTAGCAGCTGAATGGGCATTGAGCAGGCTATGAGGAATGCGCGCGGCAAACAGCATCTGCGAATAGCGCTGCGATAACGCCAACGAGCCGGTTTCGATCAACACTGGCCGGCCCAGTGCATGCGCTTCTTGCACCGCCAACATGGATGCGGCAAGTTTGGCCTGCGTCGTGATGAACAGCCGATCTGGCTGATCGATTCGCCGGTTAGGCAGATGCGTTGGCACTTTAACCACCGCCAAGTGGTAAATCTCCATGAATTCCTCAGCATCACTAACTGCCGTGCCGCTCATTCCCGCCAATTGATCGAACATCTTAAAGAGGTTCTGATACGTGATCGACCCCATCGCCTGCGTCTCAGGCGAAAGCTTCAGTCCTTCTTTGGCTTCAAGGGCCTGGTGCTGACCGGCACGCAAGCGCATCCCCACCAGCTTTCGCCCGTTATCAACATCCACCAACGCCAGTTCGCCATTTTCCACCACATAGTCGCGATCTTTGTGCATCAACACCCGCGCCCTCAACGCCAGCACCAAATGCCGATACAAATCGGCATGCGCTTGATCAAGGATATCGGCGATGCCAAAATAATGCTCGCTGCGCGCCAAGCCTGCCGCAGTGAACCAAACACTGCGTTGATCGTCACTTTGCGCGTAATCTTCTCCTGCCGTCAATAACGCGACAAAATCATCGGCGAGGTGATACAAGTTGGATTGAACCTTCGGCGCCCCGGAAATCACCAGCGGTGTTGCTGCCATGTCCAACAGCACGGCATCCACTTCATCGATCAACGCGAACTTGAATCCATTCTGGACCTGTACTTGGGCAGTCGCCGCCAAGTGGTCAAATAAGTAGTCGAAACCTAATGCGGAACTGGTCGTATACACGATATCACTGGCGTAAACGTCAGCTTTGTCAGCAGTTGCTTCGCCTTGGCGAGTGATCCCAGCACAACACGTTAAGCCTAAGAACTGATACACCACACCCATTTGCGCCGCATCGCGCACCGCCAAATAATCATTGGCCGTGATCAGAAAATTCCCCGGTCCCGCCAAACCATGCAGATACATGGGCAGCGTCGCCGTCAACGTTTTGCCTTCGCCGGTTTTCATCTCGATGATATTGTCAAACGCCATTGCCACGGCACCATAGACTTGTTCTGGATATGGCCGCTGGTGCAACACCCGCCAATCGGCTTCACACGCCACCGCATAAGCGTCGACGAGCAAAGCTTCCAAACGGCACCCATCAGCCAGGCGTTGCTTAAAGCTGGCCGTTTGCGCCTGCAGCGCTTCATCATCAAGGACAGCCAGCTGCGCAGTCTTGCGCAGAATCGCTTTGGTTAACCGGCGATATTTAGCTAACATATCTAAGCCTCCTTGCTTATGACAATAACGCGCGTTGTCGAACTGAGTCATGACCCAGCACCTTCGATCATGGCCAAACGCCTGGTTTACCGCAGTTGCACCGCATGCGATGGTGTTGCCTAATGATCAATGTGCTTACACTGTAGCATGAATTGGCCGCGATTTTGAATCAGATTTTATAAAAAATCTTTATGAGAATGGTTGCTGAGGCTGTGAGCCAACTAAATCACGCCACAACAAAAGCCCCAAGCAAGCGCTTGAGGCTTCTTAAATCAGTTAAGGCTTGGCCGCCACCCGCGGCGTCACCCGTTGCATGTACGCGGCAAAACGTCCCGCTTCAGCATGCCACGGCGCAGCCGGTGATGAGTCGGCGGCTTCCAGCTCATCAATATAGGCTAAGACTTGCGGCCACTGTTGCGCATTCTGGGCGGTCAATTCCGCCATTTGCGCCGTCATCGCCGCATCGCCGCCAGCTTGTGAGTAGAAGCGCACGATCGTTTTGGCCAAGGTTTTCACGTATTGGTCAGGTGCGATCTTCTGCAACAGCACCAAATAGCGTGTCATCATGCGCACCCAATCCAGCTGCAAGTGCTCCGGTTGCGGCGCCAGCACAGCATCTGGCACCGTGCGGCCCAGAAACTGCACCGACATTGCGGCCCCTAACTGCTGCGGCTGCTTAGCGACAGCGTCGATTAGCTGGCCGACAAACAGCTCCGTGTATGCGCCGAAATCTTCGAAGTGGATCTGGTTTTGCAACATCACTGTCCGTGCGATGAACCGCCCGCGCAGCAAATGCGTCGTGGCAGTTACCTCGTAAGTAAATTTGCGATCAGGCTGCATCGTTTCGTTGAGCAGCAAACCTGAGATCAGTTGAGCCTCTGGATGCGCCTTAACCGCCGCAAAGAGTTGTTGCAACACATCGACGGAATTAAACTGCATGTTCGGCCCTAAAAAGGCCACATATTGGCCAGTTGCCAGCATCAGCCCTTGTTCGAACGCCGTTTGCCATGACCAGATCTTGGCCGGCTTAATATAACGGAACTTCAGCCGATCAAACACCCGCAGCGGTTCCAAGTCTTCCAGCTGATAGCGGCCGTTATCGATCAGCAACACTTCGACTTGGCGAAAATCCACCCCGAGCTGATTGTTGATCGATGATAACGGCACCGCAAGATCCTGCACCGTCGCCGATTGCATTGCAATAATGAGGCTCAAAGTCTTACTCACGCTAAATCCTCCAAATAGTTAAGATACGCATCAATGGCATCCGTTGCCAGATCCCGCGCCTTAGCCTGCTTCAACACCAATTCACCCACCAGCTGGCGCACCCGCAGCAAGTGCCACCACTTGCTGTTTTCTTGCAGCAGGCGGCGTACTTCTTGCGTCACGGCTTGCGGGTTTTGCGGCGGATACTTTTGCATATGGCAATAAATACCCGCCAACAGCTCATAGAAATCATGCGCCGTACGCTGTGCATGATGTGCGTCAAGAAACTGGATCCGCAAGCGGCCAGAGCGCACGTATGCAGCACCATCATGTGCCATGGCAAAATTATCCCGGCGCCCAGTCGACTGCCAATTCAAGCGCCACACATAAGCCGGATCGCTTACCGTTGCGGTAGTGGTCGCAAGATCCAATGCCAGCGCTACAAAATAAACATCTTCATAAACCCGCAAGTCTGGATGAAACCGCAAGCCCAGCTGGTTCAGATACGCCCGCCGGTAAGCTTTGGCATAAACTGCCGAATGATCCTCTGCCGAATGTACAGCATAGGCCACGCCTTCGCCTTCCCGATGCTCCCCCCAAAACGGCGCCTTGACCACATCAGGCTGGTCGACGCATGCCTGCTTGAAATCATGCAACACCTTGGGGCTGGCCAACATGTCATCCGCATCTAGAAACATCACATATTCACCAAGCGCATGATCCAAGCCCACTTGCCGCGCGACGCCGGCACCAGCACTTTGCGCCAAGGCGTATTGGCGCAGCGGCCACCGCTTAGCCAGCGGCTCAGGCAGCGCCGGCCCGCCATCATTGACAGCGATTACTTCGACTTGAGTTAAGTCTACTCCAATCTGAGTGAATACAGAAGCCAATGCGCGATCTAAATCCGCGCCATATTTTAAATTATACGGAATGATCAGGCTCAGCCACGGCTCAGCCATGCTGCACCTCCTTGAGAAAGGCTTGCTTCAAGTATGCCGTCTGCGCGTTGAGATAAGCGTCAACGCCATCCAGCGACTGGCCGGCATAAAGATGATCTGGTTGCGCCAGCCATTTGATATATTTCCGGATTTGCGCTTGCCCGTCTTCAGTCCACAGCTGCCGATTCGCCACCAACAGTTCGGTTTGCTCCGCGATCAAGGCTGCCGGGTCTGCCGGCGCATGCACCTTCACCCGAAAGAACAAGTCTGCCATATACTGATAGAACTCTCGCAGCCAAACCGTCGGCTTCTTGGCGCGTAAAAGCGCCAGACTGTAGCGGTTCGAACGCGCCCAAACATGCAACTGGTGATCAAAGGCATGATTATCTTTGCGCACCGTGGAAGCTGGATTCCATAGCCAAGCATATACCGCACGATCCAGATATTTGAAATTCAGCGCCAATTCACACGCCAAGCCAACGAAATATGTGTCTTCGAAGATCCGCAGATCCGGCCGCCAGCGCAAGCCGATGCGCTCAATATATGCTCGATTATATAGCTTGGCATAGGCGGCTTTCCAGTCCAATTGCTCCGACAGCACATAATTAAATTGCTGTCCGAAGCGCTGCTGTTTGGTGTAGCGCGCGATTACCACATCGTAATCATTGGCCGCCAGCGGTGCCAGCAAATCTCTTAAAGCAAAGACATCTTGCAGCACATCGTCAGCATCGATGAACATGAAGTAGCGCCCGGTCGTATTGTCGATACCAGTTTGCCGCGCCACACCGGCCCCAAGGCTGGGTTGATAGGTCAATTGTCGCACCGATAATGCCTCAGGTGCAGCAAACATGGCCTTGGGCAGTGCCGAAACCCCATCGCCCACCAGCAAGACTTCAATGTCTTCATAATTGATTCCGACTTGCATCGCCACACTGGAAAATGCACGGCGCACTTGTTCCGGTTGCTCATTGTGATAGGTAATAATGATTGAAAGTTTTTTCATTAGGGTTTACCTCGTCAACTTTTATATGTAAGAACAAGCTGACCACCTCTTAGCGAGGTGCCCAGCTTGTCCGAGACTCACATCACTGTGAGTTTAGTACAGTGGTTCATCGTCGTCAGTCTCACGACGCTTCTTTGCAATTGCGAATGCTGCTACGGCATCCAGAATGGTTAAGCCAACGCCGGCCAAAACCACACCTTCATTGTTGGAGTTGCCAGTGTCTGGCAGCGAGTGTCGCCCACTCGTGTTGCCCGCAGCCGGATGGTACTCAACCACGTTCTGACCAAGTTGTGCATTCGCACCTGCTGCTTGACTGGTTTGGCTAGCAGGGATCTCAGTGACAACACCTTGATCTGTACCAGCTTCAGTGCCAAGCGTATCAGGCAATGTGGCCCGATCTTGCTGGCTTTCCTGAACCTTCTGCGCGGTTTCTTGGTTAGCAGATGGCTGCCCATTTGCATTACCAGTTGCCGTTGCGCCGTCGGCATCAGTATCAGGCAGATCGACGCGACCGCTGTTCGTAGCAGTGGTGCCGGTTGTCGTGGTGTTACCGCCATTGCTGCCGGTAGTCCCAGTCGTGTTGGTTTCGACGTTGCTACCATTAGTCCCAGTGTTGGTGTTCGTGGTAGTACCGTTGCCGCCGCTAGTTACAGTTGTTCCGGTTGTGGTAGTGTTGCTGCCGGTGCTGCCAGTGCCAGTAGTCGTACCACCATTGCTGCCAGTGCCAGTGCTGGTTGTCGTACCACCATTGCTGCCGGTGCCAGTGCTGGTTGTCGTACCACCATTGCTGCCAGTGCCAGTGCTGGTCGTCGTACCACCGTTGCTGCCAGTACCAGTGCTGGTCGTCGTGCCACCATTGCTGCCAGTGCCAGTGCTGGTCGTCGTGCCACCATTGCTGCCAGTGCCAGTGCTGGTTGTCGTACCACCGTTGCTGCCAGTGCCAGTGCTGGTCGTCGTACCACCATTGCTGCCAGTGCCAGTGCTGGTCGTCGTGCCGCCATTGCTGCCAGTGCCAGTGCTGGTTGTCGTACCACCGTTGCTGCCAGTGCCAGTGCTGGTCGTCGTACCACCATTGCTGCCAGTGCCAGTGCTGGTTGTCGTACCACCATTGCTGCCAGTGCCAGTGCTGGTTGTCGTACCACCATTGCTGCCAGTGCCAGTGCTGGTTGTCGTACCACCGTTGCCGCCGTTGGTGTCGGTGTTCGTGTTGCTACCGCCATTGCCGCCGTTGGTGTCAGTGTTGGTGTCGGTACCACCGTTGCCGCCATTGGTTTCAGTATTGGTGTCGGTGTTCGTGTTGCTACCACCGTTGCCGCCGTTGGTGTTGGTACCACCGTTGCCGCCGTTGGTTTCAGTATTGGTGTCAGTACCACCGTTGCCGCCGTTGGTTTCAGTATTGGTGTCAGTACCACCGTTGCCGCCGTTGGTGTCGGTGTTCGTGTTGCTACCACCGTTGCCGCCGTTGGTGTCGGTGTTCGTGTTGCTACCACCGTTGCCGCCGTTGGTGTCGGTGTTCGTGTTGCTACCACCGTTGCCGCCATTGGTGTCGGTGTTCGTGTTGCTACCACCGTTGCCGCCGTTGGTGTCGGTGTTCGTGTTGCTACCACCGTTGCCGCCGTTGGTTTCAGTATTGGTGTTGCTACCACCGTTGCCGCCATTGGTGTCGGTGTTCGTGTTGCTACCACCGTTGCCGCCGTTGG
Organism: Lacticaseibacillus jixiensis; assembly: GCF_042847315.1. Classification (NCBI taxonomy): domain Bacteria; kingdom Bacillati; phylum Bacillota; class Bacilli; order Lactobacillales; family Lactobacillaceae; genus Lacticaseibacillus; species Lacticaseibacillus jixiensis. Next base: position 5,737 of record NZ_BAAFPR010000020.1, on the reverse strand, counting down.
TGTCGGTGTTCGTGTTGCTACCACCGTTGCCCCCGTTGGTTTCAGTATTGGTGTTGCTACCACCGTTGCCGCCGTTGGTGTCGGTGTTCGTGTTGCTACCACCGTTGCCGCCGTTGGTGTCGGTGTTCGTGTTGCTACCGCCGTTGCCGCCATTGGTGTCGGTGTTCGTGTTGCTACCACCGTTGCCGCCGTTGGTGTCGGTGTTCGTGTCGCTACCGCCATTACCACCAGTATCAACGTCAACTGTCGTGTTGCCACCGATTACAATATTGTCTCCACCTTCATCTGTGGCTCCAGTGTCACCAGTTGCTCCGGTATCACCAGTTGCTCCAGTATCACCAGTTGCTCCAGTATCACCGGTTGCCCCAGTAGCACCGGTTGCCCCAGCATCGCCTTTATCGCCTTTATCGCCTTTGTCGCCTTTGTCGCCCTTGTCACCTTTGTCGCCCTTGTTGGACTGTTCGTAATCAGTCAAGTCGACCTTGCCGTCCTTATTCAGGTCGGCGCCGCCAGCTCGCATCCACAGCTCGAACGCCGATAAGCCGTCATCCGGTGCGTCTACCGTGCCAAGAATAACTTGATGGCCATCCTTATCAAGGTAGTAGAAGTTGTATCTGATCGTCTTGCCGTCAGCATCTTTAATCGGTTCAATCAGTGGTGTATGGCCATCATCGCCGTCCTTAGGTGCCGGGATAGTGCTGATCGGCTGCTCACTACCGTCTTCACCAACAGTGTAGAAGACATAGGACTTGCTGCCATCGACATTTTCAACCAGTTTGACTTGCGGTGTCTGGCCTGGTTCACCTTGATCGCCCTTGTCGCCTTTTGCCCCGTTAAGCACGGTGTAATCAACGCCATTGAGCGTGAAGGTCCAGCCATCGACCTTGCCTTCAACATCAGTGTGCGGCTTGACGGTTGGCGTCTGGCCATCTTTGCCATCAGCCGGTGCAGGCACAATGCCCACAGAAACCTGCTTGCCATCGTCGCCGATGTAGAAGAACTTGTAGCTCGTCACCTTGCCATTGGCATCAGTAACTGGTTCAACTTGCGGCGTCTTGCCGTCCTTCGGTGCGTCAACCGTGCCAACAGTCGTTTCTTTGCCGTCCTTGCCGACTACGTAGAATTCGTAGCTGGTAGTGCCGTCTTCGCCGACCACAGCGCGGATCTGCGGCGTCTGACCGTCTTTACCCTTATTCACCACAACAGTAGAACCGTCGGAGAAAATGATTTGGGTATTGCCATCTTCATCGATGAACGAATCAGTGACCGTCAGCGGCTTTGCATCTGCGCCGTCTTTGCCATCAACCCCATCTTTACCATCGGTGCCATCTTGGCCATCCGTGCCATTCTTAACGGTGTAATCAACCCCGCCAAGCGTGAACGTATAACCATCGACGTTGCCTTGGTCATCAGTGTGCGGCTTGACGGTTGGTGTTTCGCCGTCCTTCGGTGCGTCAACACGACCCGTAGTGACCTTCTCACCTTTATCATTGATGTAGAAGAATTCATAACTAATCGTCTTGCCGTCGCCGTCTTTGACTGCTTCGACTTGAGGCGTCTGGCCGTCTTTACCATCCTTTGGTGCAAGGACTGTACCGACTGTCGTCTCCTTGCCGTCCTTACCAACGACGAAGAACTCGTAGCTGGTAGTGCCGTCTTCGTTGACTTTAGCGCGGATCTGCGGTGTTTGACCGTCGTCACCCTTTTCACCCTTATTCACGGTGACCGTTGAGCCATCAGAGAAGGTGATCTTGGTGTCGCCGTTCTCGTCGATGAACGAGCCGGTAACGGTCAGCGGTATTGCATTGGTACCGTTCGTACCATCAACGCCGTCTTTACCATCTTCGCCATCCTTACCATCGACACCATCTTTGCCATCGACGCCGTCCTTACCATTCTTAACGGTGTAATCAACACCGTTAAGCGTGAAGGTGTAACCATCGACATCGCCATTGCTGTCAGTGTGCGGCTTAACTTCAGGCGTTTTACCGTCCTTAGGTGCTTGGATCGTACCAGTCGTCACCTTGTTGCCGGCATCATCGAGATAGTAGAAGTCGTAGCTGGTGATGTTACCATCGCCGTCTTTGACAGCCTCGATTTGAGGGGTCTTGCCATCTTTGCCAGCAGCGCCATCTTGAGGTGCGTCGACCGTCCCAACTGTGGTTTCTTTGCCATCCTTATCAGTGACGTAGAATTCATAGCGGGTCTTGCCGTCTTCACCTGTGACTGCGCGGACTTGAGGCGTTTGACCGTCTTCACCATCTTTGCCGTCAACGCCGTCTTTACCGTCAGCACCCTTGTCAATCTTGACTTGTGAACCATCGGAGAAGGTGATGACCGTATTGCCATCGCCATCAGTGATGCTGGTCTTGACAGTCAGATCAGCGCCATTCTTGACGATGTAGTCTTTACCGTTGAGGGTGAAGACATAACCATCAACGTTGCCATTGCTGTCAGTATGCGGCTTGACGTCTGGTGTCTGGCCATCCTTAGGCGCGTCAACCGAGCCCATGGAGACTTTATCGCCAGCTTCGTTGGTGTAGTAGAAGTTATAGTTAGTGATGTTGCCATCACCGTCTTTAACTGCTTCGATCGTCGGCGTCTGACCGTCCTTGCCATCCTTAGGTGCGTCGACCGTCCCAACTGTGGTTTCTTTGCCATCCTTATCGGTGACGTAGAATTCATAGTTGGTCTTGCCGTCTTCACCTGTGACTGCGCGGACTTTAGGCGTTTGACCGTCCTTACCATCTTTGCCGTCAGTACCCTTTGCAACTGTGACTTGCGAGCCGTCGGAGAAGGTGATGACCGTATTGCCTTCCTTATCAAGGGTGGTGCTCTCAACTGTCAGATCAGCACCGTTCTTGACGATGTAGTCTTTACCATCAAGGGTGAAGACATAGCCATCAACATCGCCGTTGCTATCAGTGTGTGGTGTAACCGCTGGCGTCTGGCCGTCTTTAGGCGCGTCGACTGTACCAACAGGGATTTCTTTGCCATCTTTATCAGTGACATAGAATTCATAGCTGGTCTTGCCGTCTTCGCCTGTGACTGCGCGAACGCTAGGGGTCTGAGCGTTATCTCCTTTCTGTCCTTTTGGTACAGTGATATGCGAACCATCAGAGAAGGTGATCACCGTGTCGCCAGCTTCATTAATGGTAGAGCCAGTGACCGTCAGCGCAGCAGCATCCTTACCATTCAGAACAGTGTAATCAACACCATCCAAGGTGAAAATGTAGCCGTCAGTCTTGCCTTCACTGTCAGTATGCGGCTTAACAGTTGGTGTTTGACCATCCTTAGGTGCATCAACCCGACCCATGGATACTTCTTCGCCAGCATCGTTGGTGTAGTAGAAGTTGTAGCCAATCGTCTTGCCATCACCATCAGTGACTGGTTCGATCTTCGGTGTCTTACCATCCTTAGGTGCTTCGACCGTTCCAACAGGAGTTTCTTTGCCAGCCTCATCGGTGACGTAGAACTCGTAGTTGGTCTTGCCATCATCGCCAACAACTGCCTTCACTTGAGGTGTCCGGCCGGCTGCACCATCTTTACCATCTTTGATCGTCACTTTGTTGCCATCAGAGAAGGTCAACGTGGTGGTGCCGTCTTCGTCCTTGGTGTTATCAACAATCGTAATTGGCTTTGGCGCTGCCACTTGACCCACAACGATTCGTTCGCCATCGCCGTTGACATAGTAGAACTCATAGCCAGTGACGTTGCCGTCATCATCTTTGACTTCTGCAACTTGCGGCGTTTGGCCATCAGTCCCGTTGAGCACCGTGCCAGATGGTTGTCCATTCAACGTGAAGGTGTAGCCCGTCACCTTGCCAGAGACATCAGTGATCGGTGTTACGACTGGTGTTTGACCATCTTGGCCATTGTACACAGTCTTCACATCTTGCGACCCATCAGCGTGCTTAATGGTCAGAATGTAGCCAGTACGCGGATCAGCATCTGTCGGTGTGATATCAGTCACCGAAATCGTATCGCCATCCTTCGGTGCTTCAAAATTACCTACTTCTTGCTTATCACCATTGCCATCGATGACATAGAACTTGTACCCAGTCGTTTTGCCAGTCTTCGGATCAGTAACTGCTTCTAACGTTGGGGCATCGCCTTTGTCACCCTTCTCACCTTTAGTACCATTGTAGATCGTGATTGGTTCTTGACCTGGATAAGTGATCGTGTAGCTAAGAACGTTGCCATCATCATCCTTATTAGGGGTAATGATCGGTGCTGTTGCGGCATCGCCGTTGAACAGGTTCTTCGTTTCGGTCGTGCCATCGGCGTGCGTAATCGTGACGGTGTAACCCGTCTTCTTATCGCTGTCGTCAGCCGGCTTGTAGTCACTCACCGCAATCATATCACCAATCGGCACGGTGCCAAGCGTCGTATCATCACTTGGATCGTCTGGCGTACCGTTATCCAGGTAGAAGATATAAGACTTCTTGTCGTCACTCAGTTTCGACTTCGGTGTTTCTGGTACATCGAAAGTACCGACCGTTTCGTGAGTCTGACCGTCGTCACCGATCACGAAGAACTTGTAGCCAGTGACCTTGCCAGTATCTGGGTCCGTTACCGGTTCAAGCTGCGGTGTCTTACCATCATTCCCGTTGTAGACAGGCGTGCTGCTCTTAGTCGTCCCGTCGCTACCAATGATCTCGACAGTGTAGCCGCCATTTGGATGTTCAGTGTCGCCCTTCAGCGGTGTAACGTTGATCGTATCCCCGTCTTTACCAGCTGCCGGCTTATCGATTTCTCCAAGCTTGGTGTCATCTGATGGATCATCTGGTGTTCCGTTGTCCAGATAGAAGACATACTTGTCCCCGTCTGCTTTGACCTTTGGTGTTTCTGGGGTGTCCACCGTGCCAACAGGTACATGCGTTGTCCCATCTGGTCCAAGCACATAGAAACTATAATGTGTCTTGCCGTCGTCGCCTTTAACAGCTTCAACTTGTGGTGTTTGACCATCTTGACCATTGAACAGATCCTTGGATTCAGTATTCCCATTGGCGTGCGTGATCGTGACCGTGTAACCGGTCTTCTTATCATTTTCGTCAGCTGGTTTGTAGTCAGTGACACTGATCGTGTCGCCTGCTACTGTTGGCACTTCTCCAAGATCGACATCGTCGCTGCCATCTTTTGCATCACCCGGAATCACGAAGTGGTTAGTCGTCTTGCCATCTTTGCCTTCAACGGCTTTGATTTCAGGCGTCTTCCCATCAATACCATTCTTCAGGGTGCCAACAGTTTGGCCGTTGACCTTGATGTCGTACCCAGTTACGTTGCCGTCCGCATCCTTAGTCGGTTCAAGAGTTGGCGTTGCACCATCTTTACCGTTGAACAGATCCTTGGATTCAGTAGTCCCATTGGCGTGCGTGATCGTGACCGTGTAACCGGTCTTCTTATCATTTCCGTCAGCTGGTTTGTAGTCAGTGACACTGATCGTGTCGCCTGCTGCTGATGGCACAACACCAAGATCAGTATCGCTACCATCGGCTTCACCACCAGGAATCACGAAGTGATAAGACGTCGTCTTGCCGTCTTCACTTGGTACTGCCTTGATTTCAGGGCTCTTACCATCGACACCATTCTTCAGAACACCGACAGGTTGACCGTTGATGACGATGTTATAGCCTTCGCCAGTTTCCTTGCCGTTTTCGTCCTTGATTGGATCCAACGTTGGTGTTTCGCCGTTGAACAGATTCTTAGATTCAGTATTCCCATTGGCGTGCGTGAT